>CAWFBN010000032.1:0-18186 GCA_963813955.1 uncultured Alphaproteobacteria bacterium
TTGTACTTTTAAATTATTTCAAGAATTTGTTGAAAAAGTAAGTATGTACTTACAATATTGTTGTATACAAAATTAAATGTGGCCATGCATACAGCTTTACTGAATTTGAATTTTATACATATTGTTGATACTTTGATTATTTACAAGCTTAGACTCATATATTTAAATTAATTTACTGTGGTAATAATAACTATGGCAATATGCAAAGTAAACTCGTAACATGTACTATTTATTTATTTTTTGTACTTAATAAGCATTAATTATTAAACTAAATAATATTTACCCTTACTCCACTCACCGCTATTATTCCACTTCTTAACCTTATTACAATACTGCTATTATATTATCAATGCTATTCAGAAGCAGAGACCCATCCGACGCCCGAGGGCGCGCATTGCGACGCCTCCGGCCTGCTGATCGAGAATTTCGGCAATGCCGACAACCTCATGTTCGACGCCGCGCTGAAAGCCCAGGGCCGCGCCATCCAGCGCCCCACCTCTTCGCGCCCCGACGATCTTGTCCGGGTTTTGCGACTGCCTGCGGCAGGCGCGGCTGCATTTCGGTTTTTGAAACGCCGCAAAGCCGATGTTGCAGCACAGCCAGCGGCAACTGTTCTATGCTCGCAAAAAAACTGGAGCACTCTCGCCCATGAAATTTCGCCCCCTCGGCCGCACCGATCCGCCGTTTCCGAAATCTGCCTCGGCACCATGACCTTTGGCCAGCAGACCGGCGCGGACGACGCCTTCGCGCAAATGGATTACGCGTCGCGCAAGGGAATAAATTTCTTCGACACCGCCGAGCTTTATTCCATCCCGCCCCGCGCCGAAACCTATGGCGCGACCGAAACCATCATCGGCGCCTGGCTCGAAACGCGAGGCCGCCGCGACGACCTCGTGCTGGCCACCAAGGTCGCCGGCCGCAGACGATGACCTGGCTGCGCCGGGCGGCGCGATCGCGCGTCTGGACCGCAAGAATATTTTCTACGCCGTCGAGGGCTCGCTGAAGCGGCTGTGGACGGATTAATCGATCTCTACCAACTGCATTGGCCCGATAGACCGATGGACCTGTTCGACGGCCTGTCCAAAGCCTATCGAGGATCACGGCGGCCTCGACGGCGTGAGTTTCGACGAAACGCTGTCGGCGCTGGGGAATGGTCGCACAGGGAAAAATCCGCCATTCGGCGTGTCCAACGAAACGCCTGGGGCGTCGGCCAATTTTTGGCGGCGTCGGAAACCGGCGCGGGGCCGCGCGTGGTCTCGATCCAGAACGCCTATCATCTCTCAACCGGCAGTTCGAATCGGCCTCGCTGAATTCGCGATGCGCGAACAGGTCGGGCTGCTGGCCTATTCGCCGCTGGCGCAGGGCTATCTGACCGGAAAATACCTCAATGGCGCTCGCCCGGCCGGGGCGCGCAGCACCCTGTTCGACCGCGGACAGCGCTATACAAAACCCCGGCGTGGACGCGGCGATCGAGGATTATCTCGCGCTGGCGCAAGACGTCCCGCCTGCATCCGGTGCATCTGGCCCTCGCCTTCGTCACTTCGCGACCCTTCGTGACCTCCAACATCGTCGGCGCGACCAATATCGAGCAGCTGAAACTCATTCTCGATGCGCCCCGCGAGCTTTCCGCCCGAAATTCTGCGACGCATCGACGCAATCCATCAGATGCGCGGCAATCCGGCGCACTTCGCGAGGACGAACGCGTCTTTCGTTTCCGGGTAAGGCGAAAGTCTTTGTCAAAGAGGAATTAACCCCCATGCGTTTGCCCCTCCTCAAATGCGACCAGCTCGAGCGGGCCCAAAAATCTCTTTATGGGGACATGAAATCGGGAATAGAGACCAGTTTCAAAGGCTTTACCGCCATCGACAAGGAAGGCGAACTATTGGCCCGTGGAACCCCTGGATCCGCTTTCCGCAATTCGGCGGCCCGGTGTGGAACCTCGTCAAGGCGCTGGCGAGCAATCCCAAACTGCCCAAGCCGGTGCGCGAGGTCGCGATCCTCGTCACCGGCGCGAGATTTCATTCGGCCTATGAAATTTACGCCCATGTGCTGGTCGGGGAATTGCGCGGCCTGTCCGACGAGAAGATTTCCACCATTGTCGCCGGCCAGCGTCCCGCCGACTTATCGCGCGAAGAGGCCATTGGCTATGATGTGGCGGCGGCGCTGGTCGCCGGCCCGCTGCCGGCCATCGTCTATCGCAGCGCCGTCGCCGCCTTCGGCGAAGAGGCGACCGCCGAACTCATTTATCTTGTCGGGCTTTATTGCATGGTCTCGACCACGCTCAACGGGTTCAACGTGCCGCTGCCCGACGGCGAGGATTCTGTTAATTTACGGTGTTTTCGGACCTTCCGGCGCGAGGCTGCGCATATAGGCGACGATGTCGGCGATCTCTTCGCGCGTCAGCTTCATGTCGGGCATTTTCGGATGAGGGTCGGTCAGGAAGGCCGCCAGTTCCGCGTTGGTCTTGTGGCGCGCGGCGGCGGCGAAAGACGCGACATCGGCGTTGGCCTGCTTCTGGTCATTCGCGACAACATGGCAGGCCGCGCACCAGCGCCGTGCGATTTGCTCGCCCTGCCCGGCATCGGCGACCGCCGCCGAGGCTGAACCACTCGCCGCAAGGGCGAGGCCAAAAACAGCAATCGAAAATAGGCGCATTTTGCAGGCCTCCGGTCGTAAAAAGAAACATAGGCCTTTTGCGCTGTTCGCGCCTTGTTTCAGGTCATGGTTGGGCATGCTTCTTGCGCCAGCACTTCCACGTCGCGGTCCTGGCTCGAGACCACCTTGAACGTCGCCTGATAGGTCTTGTTGTCGTGGCGGGCGATGGCGACATATTCGCCTTCCGCCAGCACCATCGAGGGAAAGGCGCCGATCATTTCGCGGATGACGTCGCCGCCGGGCGTCAGGATCGAAAAACTCGGTATTGGCCAGAGCCTCGCCGCCGGCGGCATTCACCAGTTTGAGCGTCATGGTGGCGGCGCGATGGCGCAGCACGCCTGACGTCAGTTTGCCCGCCTGAACGCGCAGATCGCCATAGATGGTCGAATTGGTGGCGCTGCTCGCGGAGCCGGGCGCCCCGTCCATCAGTTTCGAGACGACGTGATAGGCGCCTTCCGGCAGGCATTCGGCTTCATCGGCCTTGAGATTGGGCAGGATCAGCTTGGCTTCGGGATCGTTGCGGTCGGGGAGAAAGACCTGGATGTCGAGCTGCGCCGGCGGGATCGGCGCATCGCCGAGCAGGCCGGAAATCTTGAGCGCGCCGGCGTTCATCGCCACTTTTTCAGTGACGGAGCGCCAAACACCGTGATCTGCTTGGCGGCGCCGGCGAGGCCGCAGGCGACATGGACGATGTAATCGCCATCGGCGAGCGAAAAGGACGGCGTCGCGCTCGTTGGATTCGGCGATCAGGGCGTGGACGCCCTCGGCGTCGGCGCGGGCGTCGAACACCCGCCAGTTCAGCGCCGAGCGAATCGGCTCCTTGTCGCCGGGAGCGAAGACCGCGCTGAGCGAGACCAGGGCGTGCGGCGCGACGCCGCGGGCGCCGATGGGACGGCCGCAGGGACCTGGCGCCTGCGCGCGGGCGCCAGTTGCCGGCCAGCATCAGGGCGACGGCGGCCAGATGCAGGCCCCTTTGTATTTTCGTCATGCGCCGCAAGACGATCCCCGTTTCAGCGATATTATCGGCATCGGTTTACAAAGTGACCTTTTTAGGGCTTTCCTCTGCAAAAGCTCGGATGAAAACATGAACGACACCATAAAATTGCTCGTCAGCCGCCGTTCCGCCCCGCCTTTGCTGATGCATGGCCCCGGCCCCGACGCCGGAGAACTGCAAACGATTTCTCGCGCTCGCCGCCCGTGTGCCCGATCATGGCAAGCTGGCGCCCTGGCGCTTCATCGTCTTTGAGGGCGAGGGACTGGAGCGCGCCGGGCCGTGGTCGCCGAGGCTTTCGCCCTCCGCGAACCGCAAGCGGAACCCGCGCGCATAGATTCGGAGCGCAACCGTTTCGCCCGCTCGCCGCTGGTGATCGCGGTGGTGTCGCGCGCGGCGCCGCATGTCAAAATTCCGCTGTGGGAACAGGAATTATCGGCGGGCGCGGCCTGCATGGCGCTGACCGTCGCCGCGACGGCGCTCGGTTTCCGCACCGCGTGGGTGACCGGCTGGTATGCCTATGACGCGGAAGTTTTGCAGCGCTTCGGTCTGGCCGAACACGAAAAAATCGCCGGATACATCCATATCGGCCGGGTCGACGCGCCCGATCGAGGACCGGACGCGGCCGAATATGGCCGATCTGGTCACGCGGTTTTAGCGACGTCTGAAGTTTGTGGTCTGGCCCATGGTTCGAGACGCGCCTGCGGCGCTCCTCACCATGAGGAGTTGATGCTGGAGCCCTCATGGTGAGGAGCCAGCGTCTCGAACCACGAGGGCGTCACCCCGGATCTTCCCGTTTCGCAAAAGCCGCGTTGACGATGACCGCCTGCGCCGCGCTCACCACGATTTTCCCCGCAAAACCATCGCGCGCGGCCAGCGCGCAAATACGCGCAAACGCCTCGCTCTCGCCCGGTTCGGCGCAATCATAGGCTTTGGTCCCGGCAGCGGCGGCGGCGAACAGGCAGAGGCTGCGCGCCACGCGCAAGGGCTCCGGCCGCTCGTCATCCATGCGCGAAAAAATTCCCAGCCTTTGCGCGAGAAGACGCTCGTCGCGGCCCAGTCCAATCAGGCGGCGAGACGCGCGCGCGATGGAGCCGAGTTCAAACAGCGCGGCGGGCGAATTGCCGGCCAAGCGCCAGGATTTTCAACGCGCCGTCGGCCAGATCGTTTTCCGCCTCGCGCACCGCCAGTTTCGCGCCGAGATGCTGGATGTCGCGGCCGCCGCAGGCGTCGGGCAGGATGATTCCGTCCGGCCGCCCCGGCATGACGGCGTCGAGATCGGCGTCGGCCAGGCCTGAATCGAGCGCGTGAATTTGCGCCAGACATTTTTTTCCGCACGCGCGGGCCTCGCCAATGATCTGCCGCCGCGTCCGCATCGCCCGCCGAGAAAGATCCACCGCCAGCGCGTCGGCTTCGCTCGCCAAAGCCTGTTCGAGCGCGCGTCGCGTGGCGGGGAAAATCAGAATCGAGCGCATCGTCATCTTCCAGACTTTCGGCGAATCGCCGTTAAGCGAAACTTTACCTTGAATGGTCACACTCAGTTAACCCGGCGCACCGTCCGGAGCCTCTCGATTTGCACGAGCAGAGCATGATCGCCGTTCGCAACCTCCTGGCTTCGCTAAACTTCTCGACCGGCTTGCGGGCCGAAAACGTCGGCGCCCTGGCCCAAGCCTATCTCCGGGGCGAGTTCGCCGGCGCGGAGCGCGACGAGGCGGAAGAGACTCCTTTTCGCTTTGCTCGACGACCCCTCGGCCGAGGTGCGGCGCGCGCTCGCCGAAAGCCTCGCCAGCGCCGAAGACGCGCCCCTTGAACTGGTGCTCGGCCTCGCTTGCGACCAGTCGGACATCGCCGCCCTCGTGCTGTCGCGCTCGCCCTTGCTGTCCGACGAGCAATTGATCGATTGCGCCGCCATCGGCGACTGCGCCGCCCAGACGGCCATTGCCTCGCGCCCTCGCCTTTCCGCCGCCGTCGCCGGCGCGCTGGCCGAAATCGGTTCGCGCGAGGCGCTGATTGCGCTGGCGGCCAATCAAGGCGCCAATCTGCCCGGTTTCACCCTCCGCCGCATGATCGAGCGTTTTGGCGACGATGGCCGACTGCGCGAGGCTTTGCTCGGACGCGCCTGGCTGCCCGCTTCCGCCCGCGCGGCGCTGGCCGCCGCCGTCGCCCGCAGCCTCGCGGAATGGACCGTTGAGCGCCATTGGCTGACGCCCGCCCGCGCCGAACGTGTCACCGGAGACGCAACCGACCGCGCCCTCATGATCATCGCCGCCGGCGCCGCCGCCTATTCCGATGAGACCGCGTCGCTCGCCGCCTATCTGCGCGCTTCCGGCCAATTGACCGCCGGATTGGCGTTGCGCGCCTTGCTCTGCGGCCAGACCGCCCTGTTCGAGGCGACACTGGTCGAACTGACCGGCCTGAGCCCGCGTCGCGTCGCCGGGCTGATCAGCGACCCCGCCTCAAAGGATTTCGCCGAAGCTTACGCCGAGGCCGGCCTGCCCCCTTGTTTGAGCCCCGCCTTCCAGACGGCGCTGACGGCGCTGGCCCGGATCGCGTCCGAACAGGCGAGCGCCGACGACGCCTTGAATCTCGGCGTCGTCCAGGCGGTTCTGCGCCGCTGCGAGACCGCCGGCGACGAGGCTCTCGACGGCCTGATCCCGCTGCTGCGCCGGTTCGAAACGGAAGCGGCGCGCGAAAAAGGCCGGCGCAGCCTCGAACGGAAGAAACAGGAGACGAGCGCCGCCGCCCCTGAACAACGGGAAAAAGACCTCATCGCCGCCTGAGCGGGTTCACGGCTTGTCGACCGCCTCGCAAACCGGCTTTCGCCGCCAGGCGCCATAGCGCCACGGGTGCAGCGCGTCGGCGTCGGCGGCCAATTGCTCGGGAACCGGATCATAGCCCGAATCGCCCCAGGGATGGCAGCGGCACAGCCGCGAGAGACCGAGCCAGCCGCCGGACCACAGGCCATGACGAGCCATGGCCTCGTCCATATAGGCTGAACAGGTTGGCAGGTAGCGGCATTGGCGGCCGAGCAGTCCGGACAGGCTGAGCCGGTAAACCTGGATCAGGCCGCGCGCAAGCATCACCGGAGCTTTTCCGATGAAAGAAACCGTAATGCCCGAAAACTTGTCCATCGACTTGTCCAAAACCTGCTCAAGACCGACTGTTGCAAGAAAACGACGACGCCGGCAATCCCGTCTTGCTTGGCCTTAATCCGCTATTCGTCGAATTGATGCGCTGTTAGAAAGAATGTTAAGATTTGCCGGGGAGTGATCGTATTGAAATCGCCATTGCGCCAGACCGTGTTCGCCCTCGCGCTCGCCAGCGCAGCAAGCGCCAGCCTTTTGGGCGCCGGAACCGCTTCCGCCGCTGATCTGCCGTCGGTCAAGGATGCGGCCTACCTGGCGCCTATCCCCGACTGGGTGGTGACGGTCGCCGGCCAGGTGAGCGGATCGCCAGCCTATCCCGGCGCTAATAACTACATTGTCTATGGCCTGCCAGGACTGAACATCCGTCGTTCCGACCAGGCCGAACGCTTCGGTCTGCCGGACGATGGGTTCGGCGTCGCGCTTTACGATAACGATTGGTTCCGCGCCGGTCCGGTGGGTCGCTGGGTCAGCGACCGCCCGCGTCACGGGAATTCGGAACTGGTCGGCATGCCCTATATCGCACCGAGCGTCGAGATCGGCGGCTTCGCGGAACTGACGCCCCTGCCCGGTATTCGCGGCCGCGTGGAGGTGCGCCAGGCCGTGAGCGGTTATGACGGTCTCGCGGCGACGGTGAGCGCCGATATCTGGCATTCTTTCGAAGGCATCGTCCTGTCGATTGGTCCGCGCTTCTATTTCGGCAGCGATAAATATGCCTCGACCTATTTTTCGGTCACCCCGCAACAATCCGCCTACAACCTCGCCAATGGCGGCCAGTTGACGCCCTATAACGCCACGGGCGGCCTGACCTCGCTCGGAGCGACCGCCGCCGTTCGCTATGATTTCAACGAAACCTGGCGCGCCACCGGCTACGGCAACTTCCAGTATCTGACCAGCGGCGTCGCCAACAGCCCGATCGTCCTGCATGACGGTTCGCGCGATCAATACATGATCGGCCTGGAAATCAGCTATCGCTTCCACACGCCGGCCTGGTTCTCTTTCTGAGACCCCGAAATCCCCGCCCAGACTGCTGACAGACCCGTGGAGCGCCCTCGTGGTTCGAGACGCCGCGCTCCTCACCATGAGGGCTACTGCATTGAATTCATTGCAATCCTCATGGTGAGGAGGCCCGATAGGGCCGTCTTGAACCATGGCCGGCAAAACGGACTTTGTCGTCAACCTGACCGGGTTGCTTTGCAATGGCTCAGTTGCGCTTTCTCATATGCTCTTCGAGAAACACCAGCGCGACCTGACGGTCATTGTCGCTGGCGGCTTTCATGTCCTGTTGGTAGAGCCCATCGACCCAGGTCTGCGTCTTGGCGGAAGCGCCTTCGCGCGCCAGCGTGAGCCACATCAGGCCGCGCGCCCGCTGAGGTTGGACGCCGTCGCCGACGAAGAGCAAATGACCGAGCAGCGCCTCCAATTCGACATGGCCTTTTTCGGCGGCCAGATTGAACCAGCGCGCCGCCTGCCGGCTGTCCTTGGCGACGCCTTCCGCTCCGTCCATGTAGAGCCGGGCGAGATTATACTGGGCGTTGGAATCGCCGAAATTGGTCGCTGCGTATTGGAACATGCGCATGGCCGCTTCGGGGTCGGAACGCAGGCGCGAGCCGGAAATGCCATTCAGTTCGAACACGCCGACCGCGACATAGGCGCTGGCCACCACCGATTTTTCCCGCCAACTGGCGTTGTCCTCGTCGTAACGGTCGACGATTTCCTGAAAATATTGATAGGCTTTGTAATCGTCGCGCGGCACGCCGTCGCCGTCGGCATACATCCTGCCGAGTTTCCACTGCGCCAGCGACTCGCCGCCGGCCGCGGCGTATTTGAGCGCGTCGATCGACGAAGCCGAATTGCCGCTGCGGTAGCTCTCCAGCGCCGATTGCAGGGCCTGACGCGGGTCCTTGAACATTTCCAGGGCCTTGTCGGCAGACTTGTCGTTCGGCTTGGCCTTGTCCGGCCCATCGAAGGCGCAAGTCGGAGCGGCGCTCAAAACGCTCCAAACGCAAACCAGCAAGACACGCCCAAACGCCGCCATTCGACACCTTCTCAACTTCGGCCCGTTCCGAAGCTCTCGCCCTCTGTCAGGGGCAAAAACCAAACTTGCACGACTAGAGGAAGCGTCCGGTTTATGGCTGAAACGCGGCGGCGTCTTTTCAAACTTTGGGCTTTGTAAAGTTGAATTGAGAATGTGGCGCCTAAGCCACAGCGTCCCTGTGTGATCTGACTAAAGTCAAATCAATATCGCTTGAAAACGCCTGAAAAAGCGGCAGTCGCGCCGGGTTCAACTCAGCAGCTTCAGCGCGGCCGTCATCTTCTCCAGACGCGCGACGGCCTGTTCGCGGCGGTCCTGATTTTCCTCGATCACGTCCTCCGGGGCGCGGCGCAAGAAGTCGGCATTGCCGAGCTTGGCGTCGATTTTGAAGATCTCCTTCTGCTCCGCCGCCAGCCCCTTTTCGAGCCGCACCCGCTCGGCGGCGAAATCGATCACCCCTTCCAGCGGCAGCGCCAACGAGGTCCCGCGGGAGATCATCTGCACCGAATGGGGAGCAGCCGTCTCGACCGCCTCGATCTCCGACAATCGCGCCAGACGTTTGAGAATATCGCCCCAGCGACGGGCGCGGTGCTGGTCGGCCTCGCTCGGCGCCGACCAGAGCCAGCGGAATCTGCGCGCCGGCCGGCACGTTCATCTCGGCGCGCACCGAGCGCACCTGCGAGACCAGATCGACCACCCAGCCGATCTCCGCCTCCGCCTCGGGATTTTCCAGCCCCTTGAGGTCGGGCCAGGCCGCCAAGGCCAAAACACTTTCGCGCGGCGTCGCCTCTGCCCGGATCGCCCAAAGCTCCTCGGTGAGGAAGGGCATGAAGGGATGCAGCAGCTTGCAGATCTGGTCGAGCACGAAGGCGATGGTTTCGCGCGTCTCCTGCTTTTCCGGGCCATCCGGCGCCAGCAGCAGCGGCTTGGCCAGTTCCAGATGCCAGTCGCAGAAAATATTCCACACGAAGCGATAGGCCGCCTGCGCCGCTTCGTTGAATTTATAGCCGGCCAGCGCCGTTTCGACCTCGCCGACCGCCCGCGCCGTCTCGCCGAGGATCCACAGATTGAGCTGCTCCTTGACCTCGGTGGGATCGAAGCCGGGACGCCCGGTGCAGAGGTTCATTTCGGCGAAGCGCGCCGCGTTCCACAGCTTGGTCGCGAAATTGCGGTAGCCCTCGACGCGGCTGGTCGCCAGCTTGATGTCGCGTCCCTGCGCCGCCATGGCGGCCAGGGTGAAGCGCAAGGCGTCGGCGCCGTAAGTGTCGATCAATTGCAAGGGGTCGATGACATTGCCCTTGGACTTCGACATTTTCGCGCCCTTTTCGTCGCGGACGAGGGCGTGGAGATAAACGTGGCGGAACGGAACTTTTCCCGTGAAGTGAAGGCCGAACATCATCATCCGGGCGACCCAGAAAAAGATGATGTCGAAGCCGGTGACCAGCACGTCGGTCGGATAGTGGCGGCCCAGATCATTGTCCGCCTCCGGCCAGCCAAGAGTGGACAGCGGCCACAGGCCGGACGAGAACCAGGTGTCGAGCACGTCCTCGTCGCGGGTCAGCAGGCCCGCCGCCTTGTCGGGATCGGAGGCCAGAGCCTCGGCCTCGGCGTCGGAATAGATCCCGCGCCGGACGCCATCGGCCAGAGCCTCGGCCAGCGCCTCGTCCTCGTCCTCGGCGACATAGACTTCGCCCCAGGGCGAATACCAGGCCGGAATTTGATGGCCCCACCACAGCTGGCGCGAAATGCACCAGGGCTGGATATTCTCCAGCCAGTCGAAATAGGTCTTCTCCCAGTTTTTCGGCACAAAAGCCGTGTCGCCGGAGCGCACCGCCGCCAGCGCCGGACCCGCCAGGGTCTTGGCGTCGACATACCATTGGTCGGTCAGCCACGGTTCGATGACCACGCCGGAGCGGTCGCCATGCGGAACCTGATGCTCATGCGCCTCGATCAGGGCGACGAGGTCGCGCGCCTCCATGGCGGCGATCACCCTTTTCCGGGCCTCCTCGCGCGAAAGCCCGTGCAGGGTCAGCAGCGTCTCTGTTAAATCCTCATTAGCGATCACGCCGGCGGAAAAGTCCTCGTTGTCTTGCAGGATGACCCGCCCTTCGGCGTCGAGGATGTTGATCAGCGGCAAGTCATGACGCGCGCCGACTTCAAAGTCGTTGAAGTCGTGGGCGGGCGTGATCTTGACCGCGCCGGAGCCTTTTTCCGGGTCGGAATAGCTGTCGGCGACAATCGGGATCAGGCGGCCGACCAGCGGCAGCACAACCTTTTTGCCTTGCAGATGGGTGTAGCGTTCATCGTCGGGATGAACCGCCACGGCGCTGTCGCCCAGCATGGTTTCCGGCCGCGTCGTCGCCACCACAATATACTCGTCGGTCGGCGTGTCCCGCTTCGTCGGCGATGGGATATTTGAAATGCCAGAGCGAGCCCTTGACCGTCTGCGCCACCACTTCGATGTCCGAAACCGCCGTCAGCAGTTTCGGGTCCCAGTTGACCAGACGCTTGTCCTTGTAGATCAGCCCGGCGCGGAAAAGCTCGACGAAGGCCGTGATCACGGCCTTGGACGAGCCGACGTCCATGGTGAAGCGCTCGCGCGACCAGTCGCAGGACGCGCCGAGACGCTTGAGCTGATTGACGATGGCGCCGCCCGATTCGGCTTTCCACGTCCAGACTTTTTCCAGAAAAGCGTCGCGGCCGAGATCGCGGCGGCCCGGCTCTTTGGCGGCGGCAAGCTGGCGCTCCACCACCATTTGCGTCGCTATGCCGGCATGGTCGGTTCCCGGCTGCCACAACACGTCCTTGCCGCGCATGCGCTCGTAGCGGCACAGGATGTCCTGCAAGGTGTTGTTGAGCGCGTGGCCCATATGCAGCGAGCCGGTGACATTCGGCGGGGGAATGACGATCGTATAGGTCTCGGCGCCAGCCCGCTCGGGCCGGCCGGCGCGAAAGGCGCCCGAAGCCTCCCATTCCGCTGCGATACGGCTTTCAACAGCGGCGGGGTCGAAGGTCTTTTCCATCATGAGCGGCGAACCCGTTTTTGCGCAAATCCCTCCGCCAGTTCGGCGGAAATCAAAAGTTGGCGCAACAAAACCGAGCGTGCGGCTGCAAGTCAATCAACAAGTCTTTGATTTTGGGAAATCAGGCGGCTCAGCCGCGGCCGCGCGCGACCCGCTCGATTTCGGCGCGAACCAGACGCTCGACCAGACTCGGCAAATTGTCGTCAAGCCAGGATTTCAGCATGGGTCGCAGCATGTCCCGCGCCGCCCGCTCGACCAGGTCCTTGTCGTGCGCCAAAAGGGATTCGGCCAGAGCCTCGAAGGAGGCGCCGATTTTCGCCCCGCTCGCCGACGACAAAAGCGCGGCCTCGGCTGGCTCAGGAGACGGCGGAGCAGAGGCTAGCGGAGCAGGAGTCTGCGGCGTTTCGGCGACAGGCTCAGGCGCCGGCGAGAGCGCGGCCGACGGCGCGGCAGTCGCGGCGAAGGCCGGGGCGCGGAAGGTCAGGGGCGCGATCTTCAATCGAATTTCGGCCGCTTGGGCAGGGCGCGGCGACAGCATCACCACCGAGGCGCCGGACGAGGCCAAAGCCGGCGCCGGCGCCGGTTCAACGCGCGCCTCGGCTTCACCGAGCGATGGCCGCAAATCGCTTGCGGCAAGGGATGTTGCAAGCGATTCGGAAGGCGTTTCCGCTTCAACGGGCGTCGCCCCCTCTTGCGCCGGCCGCGCCATGAAATTCTTGAGCGCAAAGTCACGCAATTTTAGCGGCGGCGCGGCGGGAGCGGCGGGCGGCGGCGCGAGTTCCAGTCTTGTTTTTTGCCCTGCGTCAATCGCCTCCGGCGCGCTGGCGACAACAGCTTCGGGCTGCGGCGGCAAGAGTTCGGGCGCCGGGGCATCCGATTCACGGCCGAGGCGATGGACGAGGCTGAGAAAAGCGTCCGGCGGAGCTTTTTGCGGCGGCGCCTCAAAGTCGTCCGTGCGCGACCGGGCGGCGGCGCGCGCGCGGCGGCTCAGCGGCAAGGCGTCATCGTCCGCGATCATCCGGCGAATCGAGGCCAGTATGTCCTCCATCGACGGTTCATGCGCCTTTTGCTCGGCGCTCAGTTCGGTGGCGTAGGACGGGGCGTTCGTTGCGGTCATGACCTTGGACGCTCGGATTCGAATCGGTTGAGACGCTCAAAAATGCGCCGGTTCAAACCGGCGCGCAAGACGGGAAGCCGCCGGCGCCCGATCAACCCACAGCGATCTGTCTCGCCTGTATTGACCGGGCCCCGTCATTGCGAGCGAAGCGAAGCAATCCATGGCTTGCGGTTGCGGCCAGGGGGAATTGCTTCGCTTCGCTCGCAATGACGACCCTGGTTCAGGTCAGGAGAAGAAAGCTTTAGCGGCCGTCCATCGTGGAGAGGCCAAAGAAGCGGTTCTTGGTCGCGTCGTAATGCCAGTTCGGATCGTAAGCCGACACGCCGAGACCGAGAGTCTGCGCCGAAAGCAGGCCGATCGCCGCCAGGACATTATACGAGCCCACGACGCGATCATGCTGGGCCGTCACCAGTTGCACGCGGGCGTTGAGCAGGGCCTGCTGGGCGTTGAGCACATCGAGCGTGGTGCGCTGGCCGACCTTGGCTTCCTCACGCACGCCGTTCAGCGCGACTTCCGCCGCCTTGACCGCCGCCTGATAGGCGATGATGGCGGCGCGCGACGCCGCAAGCTGGCCCCAGGAGGTGGCGATGGCGCCGCGCACCACGATGCGCTGCGAATCGACCGCCAGCCGCGCTTGCCCCAACAGCTCCTTGGCCTGGCGCACCGCGGCATATTCCGCGCCGCCCTGATAGATCGGGATAGTAAGCTGACCGATGATGCTGACGCTGCTCTGGGTGTAATTGGGAAAGCCCGACACGTCGGCTTGCTGCGTAACATTGCCCTGAACGGCGGCTGACGGCATCAGGGCGCCTTCGGCCACCTTGACCTGGAGTTCGGACACATCGACCTGATGCAGGGCGCCGACGATTTGCGGGTGCTCGGCCAAGCCGATCGAGATGGATTGGTCCAGCGTTCGCGGCAGCAATTTCTCGATCGGTTGAGCCGGCTGCAATTGCTTGGGCTGCACGCCGATCAGCCGGCGAAAAGACGCGATGGACGAGTCGAGATTGGCTTGCGCGACGGCGTAGTCGGCCCTGCCGATCGCCAGCGACGATTCGGCCTGCGCCACGTCGGTCCGTGTGACTTCGCCGACCTGGAAACGGTCGCGCGTCTGTTGCAACTGGACTTCCAGCACCTCGATATTCTGACGCCGCAGATCGAGCACCGCCGTGTCGCGCAACACGTCCATATAGGCGGTGGAGCCCTGCTGCAGGGTGGTCAACTCGCTGTAGCGCATGGTTTCGCGCGCCTGGAGGACGGTTGATTCGGCTGCGCGCACGCTGTTGGCTGTGCGTTCCCCGTCCCACAGGGTTTGCGTGACGGTCATGGTGGGGCCGCGCGGGTTGGCGACCAGCTTTTGCTTGCCCTGTCCGCCCAGAACATTCGAAACATTGGTGACCTGATGGCCAGCGCTATAGGTGGCGTTGGCATGGGGCAGCCACCCGGCCTTGGCCGAGGGCACGCCTTCGTCCTTGGCGCGCACCGCGGCGCGCTGCTGGTTGATGTCGGGATTGTTGTCGTAGGCGCGCGCCAAGGCGCTCGACATGCTTTCCGCCAACGCCGGCGCGGGGCCGCAAAGGGCCGCCAGCGCCGTCACGCCAACGTCAATTTCAAAAGCGATGTGTGTCGCAAATCCAACCCCCAGAACCGTCCCGATCCCGCATTGCGCGAAACCCTTGCCGGCGGCATGCCGCCAGACTCGGCTCGGGCCAAAGCCCAAGCTAAAATCTAATAGACTCAAATCTTGCGTCAACCTTTGAGGGGCCCGCTTTCTGCTTTACTGGTTAAAACTAAAGCAAAACGGCGCTGTTTCATGACCACCTGCGTCCAAAATGACACAGCACGGCGCCCAGCCGAAGCCGCTTAAAAAACAAATGCGACGGGCTTGCCGAAAGCCGGGAGACCGCCCGCCGACGCATCGAAAAGACCGCGGGCGCTGAAATTGTCGCCAGCGCGCTGCACCAGCGTCGCCGTTCCGCCGCGCGCGCCGGGCCGGTCCGCGACAATGCCGACCAGACGGCCATCGGCGCTCAACTGCTTCAGCAGCGAATCGAAACTCCCCTGACTGACGCCATCAACCACAATGAGATCGAAGGGCGCCTCGGCCGGCGCGCCCTGCTCCAGCGGGCCGGTGACCGCCTTGGCGTTGGCGAGGCCGAGCGCCGCGAAATTGGCTTGCGCCAATTCGGTCAGCTTTTCGTCGCTGTCGAGACTGACGACCGATCCGGCCAGACCGGCGATCAGCGCCGCCGCATAGCCGGAGGCGCCCGCGACGACCAGCACACGCTCGCCGGCGCGGATACGCGCCTCCTTGAGCAGGCGGGCGAGAATCAGCGGCGCGGTCAATTCGCGCGGGCTCTCCCCGGTGACGGTCAGGCAGGCGTCGGAATAGGCGAGCGAAACGAGGTTCGGGTCGACGAAAAACTCGCGCGGCGTCGCTTTCATGCCCGCCAGAACGCCGGCGTCGGTGACATCGAAAGTGCGGATCTGCCGTTCGACCATGGTTTCCCGCAGAGCGGCGGAAGACGCCAGTTCCTGTTTTTGCATGGCTCGCCCATTTATCTGTCGGGCCGGCGGCCCTTTTCGCGCATAGACTTGGCCGCTTTATAAGCGCGCCTCCCCTTTCTGTCCACTTGGTCCAAAGGCGCTGATGGCGCGCGGGATTGCCCGCTGGGACCGCGGTTCGCTACCTTCCGCCAAATCGAAAAAGGGGCGCCGAATTGGACGAATCTCCGACCGAGCATTTCGAACATGCGGAACACGCCCAACATGTCGCCCATCTCGGCGACCGCAAGCTGACGCTGGTTTCGATCACCATCGCCCTTCTCGCCGTGATCGCCGCCACCGTCGGCAGCCTGGAAACCCTGGAGACCGCCGGGGCGATCGGCGAAAAGAATCACTCCGTGCTGTTGCAGACCAAGGCCAGCGACGCCTGGTCCTTTTATCAGGCGAAAAGCACCAAGCTGAACCTCTATGCCCTCGCCGCCGATCAGGGCGGCCCCAAGGCGCAGGAATACGCCGCGAAGGCGCACCGCTACGAGCAGGAACAAAAGGACATCGAGAAAGACGCCCATTCGCTGGAGGCGCAGTCCGAGGCGGCGCTGGCGGACAGCGAAAAGCATGAACACCGCCACCATATCCTGACCATCGCCGTGACTCTGCTGCATATCGCCATAGCGGTGGCGACCATAGCCATCATCATGCGCGGCCAGCTTTGGCCCTGGCGCGTCGCCATATTGCTCGGCGTCCTGGGCTCCGCCGGCGCCGCTTACGCTTATCTGGGCTGAAGGCCGATCCGCGCGCCGCCACGATTTCGCCCGATTTGACAGGCCGATAGGCCTGAGACGGAACGGCCGCGCGAAAAGCTGTTCCGCAAAAGGGGCTTTATGGTCGAGAAAATTTTCGAGCTTCATCTGGTCAAGCCGTCGCATTACGACGACGACGGCTATGTCATTCAATGGCTGCGCTCGGCCATTCCCTCCAATAGTCTGGCCGCCCTGCACGGCATCGCCTCCGATTGCGCGCGGCGCCAGGCCCTCGGCCCCGACGTGCGAATCGACATCTTCGTCTATGACGAGACCAACAAGCGCATCCGGCCGGAAAAAATCAGCGAGTTCGATTGCGCGCGCCGGGGCCGGGATGGTCTGCATGGTCGGCGTGCAATCCAATCAGTTTCCGCGCGCCCTCGATCTGGCGCGGCGCCTTCGCGCGAAAAACACGCCGGTCGCCATTGGCGGCTTCCATGTCTCGGGCTGCCTGTCCATGCTGCCCGAGCTTCCCGCCGACCTGCGCGAGGCCCAGGCGCTCGGCGTCAGCCTGTTCGCCGGAGAGGCGGAAGGCCGGTTCGACACCTACCTCCGCGACGCAATGGCCGGCCAGTTGAAGCCGCTCTATAATTACCTCAACGACCTGCCGGGCATGGAAGATGCGCCCCTGCCCATCCTGCCCGCCGAGGTCATCCGCGGCACCAGCGGCGCCGTCACCAGTTTCGACGCCGGGCGCGGCTGCCCGTTTCAATGCTCCTTTTGCACCATCATCAATGTGCAGGGCCGAAAATCCCGCCACCGCAACGCCGACGAGATCGAAGCCGTCGTGCGCGCCAATCTGGCGCAGGGCGTCCACAGCTTCTTCATCACCGACGATAATTTCGCCCGCAACAAGAATTGGGAGCCGATCTTCGACCGCCTGATTTTTTTGCGCGAATCCGGACTCAACTGCACCTTCATCATTCAGGTCGACACGCTCTGCCACCGCATTCCGCATTTCATCGACAAGGCGGCGCGCGCCGGCGTCCGGCGCGTGTTCATCGGGCTGGAAAACATCAATCCGGCCAATCTCGTCAGCGCCAAGAAAAAGCAGAACCGCATCGCCGAATATCGCGACATGCTGCTGATGTGGAAAAAGGCCGGCTGTTTCACCTATGCCGGCTATATCCTCGGCTTTCCCGACGATACGCCCGAGTTCGATCCGCCGCGACATCGCCATCATCCAGCGCGAATTGCCGCTCGACATGCTGGAATTCTTCTGCCTCACGCCCCTGCCCGGCTCCGAGGACCATCAGCGCCTGCAGCAAGACCGGCGTGTGGATGGACCCCGACATGAATAAATACGATCTCGAACATGTCGTGACCGGCCATCCGCGCATGACCAAGGCGGAATGGGAAGGCATTTATAACGAGGCCTGGGATCTCTATTATTCGCCCGAGCACATGGAAACCATCATGCGCCGCGCCGCCGCCGTCGGCACGTCGCCGGGCAAGGCGCTGTTCCTGATCATCTGGTTCTGGGCCTGCGTCAAACTCGAAAAAGTGCATCCGCTGCAGGGCGGCTATCTGCGGCGCAAGGTGCGGCGCGACCGCCGTCCCGGCCTGCCGCTGGAAAACCCGCTGACGTTTTACCCGCGCGTTTATGGCGCCATGGCGGTCAACCACGTCAAGGTCGGACTGCTGGCGTTCAAACTCTGGCGGTTGCGGCGCGAACTCACGCCATTCTCCCGACGCGCGGACCTATATGGATCAGGCGCTGACGCCGCCGACCGACGCCGATCTCGACGATCTGGAAATGTTCAACAACAGCGATTCATCGCGCGCCGCCGGCGACAAGGCCAAGGTTTTGGCCGCCAAGCATCACCATGTCGGCTCGGAAGTTCAGCCCGCCGATTTCGGCGGCCAGCCCAGGAGGAAAAAGAAGACGCCGCCGCTCATTTCCCATGAGCGACGGCC
>CAWFBN010000033.1:0-6206 GCA_963813955.1 uncultured Alphaproteobacteria bacterium
CTTCGGCGTGGCGAGAAAGCCCAGGCGAGTGTCTCGAAATCTTTCGGCGGCAACGGACGTCCGAACAAATAGCCCTGATAATTGAGCTGTCCGTGCCGCGCCAGGAAGGCATATTGCTCTTCCGTTTCGACGCCTTCGGCGATGACGGACAAGCCGAGGGTCTGCGCGAGGGCGATGATCATCTGGGCGATTGCGGCGTCATTGGCATCGACCAGAACATCCTTGACGAAGCTGCGGTCGATCTTGAGTTGATCGAGCGGCAAGCGTTTCAGATAGGAGAGGGACGAATAGCCGGTGCCGAAATCGTCGAGGGAAAAGCTGATGCCGATCGCCTTCAATTTTTGCATTTTAGCGATCACGTCCTCGACATTGCTGACCAATGTGCTCTCGGTGAGTTCAAATTTGAGGCGATGGGGATTGGCGCCCGTTTCCTCAATGAGTGCGCGGACCTGTTCGACGAAATTTTTCTGGCGCATTTGTAGCGCGCTGACATTGACAGCGACAGTCAGGCGTTCGGTTGCCGGATCGGCCGACCAACTGGCCAGTTGACGGCAGGCGCTTTCCAGCACAAAGGCGCCGAGCGGCAGGATGAGGCCCATGCTTTCCGCCACCGGGATGAATTCGCTCGGTGAAACCATGCCCCTCAGGGCATGCGGCCAGCGCGCCAGCGCCTCGGCCCCGATCATCCGGCCTTCGTGATCGACCTGGGGCTGGTAATGCAGCAGAAGCCGGCCCTTTTTCAGGTCTTCTCGCAAATCGGTCTCAAGGGCGGCGCGGGCCGAAATCATCGTTTGCATGATCGGATCGAAGAACCGCAGGCCGTTCCGTCCCGCGGCTTTTGCGTCATACATCGCCAGATCAGCCCTTTTGAGCAATTCGTCGACATTGCGGTCGTCGGGCGAAAACAAGGCGACGCCGATGCTGGGCGTGCAGGGATATTCATACAGGTCGAGGCGATAGGTCTCGGTGAAGGCGGCGCGAATTTTTTCTCCGACCGCCTCGGCGTGCATAGCGGCGGTTTTTGCGTTCTGCGTATCGAGATCAGCGAGAAGAACGACAAATTCGTCGCCGCCGAAACGGGCCACAGTGTCACTCGACCTGATGCACCCGGCGATACGCTGGGCCGCTTTTTTGAGCAGCAAATCGCCCATGTCATGGCCAAGCGTATCGTTCAGCGTTTTAAAATTATCGAGGTCGATAAACAGCAGCGCGCCGAAGGATCTGTGGCGGGCGTTGGCGTTGAGCGCCTGGCGCATTCGGTCGATCAGGAGAGTGCGGTTCGGCAGGCCTGTGAGTTGGTCGAAAAAGGCCAATTCCTGGATCTTTTCCTCGGCGTGTTTCAGTTTCGAAATATCGTAAAAGGTGCCGATGTAATTGGTGACTTCGTCCGCTTCGCTTTTCACCGCGGATATGTTTAGCCAGCGCGCGCAATGGTCTCCGCTCTTGGTCCTGAAACCAATTTCACCCTGCCAACCGCCGGTGCTGTGAAGAGAGTTCCACATGCTTTGGTGTAAATCGGCGTCGCCACGATGGCGCCGTAACATGTGCTCCTTCCGCCCCACCAGTTCCTCCATCGCATAGCCGGTCAACCGGACGAAGGCGCGGTTGGCGCTCAGGATAGCGCCTTCGGAATCAGTGACGATCATGCCTTCCTGGGCGTCAAAGGCGGCGGCGGCGATGCGCAGTTCGGCGTTTGTCTTGTCCAGCGCCTCCCTCTGCCGCTGCAGGGCGGCTTCGATGATTTGGCGGCGTTCGATCTCCTGCGAAAGCGCGAAATTATGTTCGGCCAGCGCCGCTCGATGGCTGTTGGTTTCGACGAATTTGAGTTGCAGTCGAGCCGCATTCTGACGCATTCGTTCAAAGCTGACCATCAGCACAAACAGCAGAATGGCCAAGAGCCCGAGATAGAAGACGAAGACGGGCGAAAGCGTGCCGCCGTAAAGTTCATTCTCGCTCGCCAGCCGCAGGATGGAAAGCCGCGTGCCTCCGACCGGCGAACGCAGCGCGAAATAGCCTTTCAATTCCGGCGCCTCGACAGACGACAGAGCCATGACGCGACCTGCCGGGAGGCGCGCCAACGCCGGGCCGATGGTGACGATGGGCGAGAGGTTTCGCTCGATCGGCAATAGCACCTCGCCGTCGTCGTCCAACAGGAATTCGTGCGGCTGGCCGAGTTCGTTGGAAGACACCTGGGATTCGAGGAGATCGAGGTCGCTCACTGTCTCCACGGTTCCCCTGGTCGTCTTTCCGTTCTTCCGCACCGGCGCGCTGGCGATGATCAGGCGATGTTTTTTGTCGATCCGAGTATTGGGCTCAGCCAAGTAGCGCGTCGGCGCCGGCACGCCGGGGGCGCCGACTTGCACTTGCGCGACGCCGTCGCCGTCGAAAAAAATCAGCCCCTGATAGGTGTGCTGGTCCTGATATTTCTCCTCGCTCATGGTCGCCTTGAAGCGGCGCTCGATCGCGGCCAGATTGGCGAAAAGCCCATATTGGACCGACATTCCGAGATCACGATTGCTGAAATAGTCGCCTATGTCTTCGCTGGCGGCGAGCCGTATAGCGGCCTCCCGGCGCGCGTTCAGAAATGCGTCGATGGCGGCGGCGCGCGCTTCGCCGGTCGAAGCCAGACGCGCGTCGGCGTTTTTCCGTAATTCGATTTGCGACGAATAGAGATTGCCGATCAGGACTAACATCGACAGCAAGAAGGCGCCGGCCGCCATCAGGAGCCAACGCGACGCGAGGGATCGGCAGAAGCTGATCAGCGAAGACAACACTAAAGCGTCTTCGCGAAAAACTTCGGGAAATAGCGGCGGATCCCGGGGTAGTATTTGTCCACGAGTTGGTCATAGACGCCCGACGCCTTGATGTCGTTCAAATAGGCGTTGAATTCGTCGCGCAAAGCGGGCGCGTCCTTGGGAAAGGCGGTCGCAAGCGTCTGCTGGTTGGAGATCGGCCCCAGCACCTTGATCCTGCCCGCCCATTTGCGCAGATCGAGAATGGCGTCGGGCACGTCGAGCAGGGAGAGTTCGGCTTCCTTGTTGAGCAGAGCCGGAACCATCTCGTTGAGATTAGTGCTTTTATTATAGAGTTTCAGGTCCACGCCGACATTGACAAGGCCGTAATTGAGCGGATCGAGACAGGTGCGCTCCATGACGAGCAAGCTCCTGGCGCCGATGGCCTTGCGGGTTTCGGCGATATCCGCCGCGAGATCGGCCCCGCCCTTGATCGGTTGGAGGTCAAACTCGGCGGGCGCCACCAGCAGAACCTGCGAGGGGAGAGTGGGATCGGAATAGAGCAGGATCGCCTCGCGCCACGCCAGCATGGTGAAGCCGGCTGAAATCACGTCGCCCTTGATGGGATAGTCGCCCGCTAATGTGACTTCGCCGTTTTTGCGGAGCACATCCTTGCCGAGCAGGTCGCGGATCACCGAATAAAAATCGGAATAGACCAGCTTGTAGGAGACGCCAATTCGTTTGGCGAAGCCTTGCATCAGTTCGACGTCCAGACCATCGCCGGCCCCGGTGACGAAATTTGCGTAACGGATGCCGATATGGCGGATTTCGCCGCGCGCCTTAATCTCGGCGAGATCGGCCGCACAGCTGGAGGCGGCGTACATGCTGGCCAAGGCGACGCCGATAAACCGATAACGGGAGTGTTTCAAGAACATAGCGGGGGAAGCTTTCGGCCTGACGTAAGTAGTAGGAGTGTTGAATTATTACGCACGCCCAATTAAAAAAGCATTTATCCTTCGCTCACGCGCGGCTTACCTCAGTAAACAGGCGAACAGATGAGCCTCTTAATTCTGCTTTGATCGACGGATAATTGAAGAATTGCGATCAGCAAACTCTGCGTTACGCTAAAGATCAGGAGAATACACAATAAGTGTTGGCGAGACCGTGCATCGCTGTCGGCATGTTTGCGGCGCTCGAACGGGAAGGGAAACGCATCGAAATCTAGGCGCTGGCCCCAGAGGAAAGCCCCAATGATGCGACCACCTCGTCTTTCAGGCGCCTGATCTCGTTCAAAAACGACTTCCATGGGCCCATCGCGCTCAACAGCGTGCTGATTGCCAAAACGACCATATATCCTGAAAACTGCTGCAAATGAGGGGGCGCGCCCGACAGAAGCTCGTGTCCTTGGCGGCCTAATTGCGAATAAAACAGGATCAGCGGCGCGCTGCCCAGCAAGGTCGTCGTCATGAGCTGAACGGGCGAGACATGATAAAACGCGGCGAAGAAATTAACCAGCGGCGCAGGCACGATGGGCGAAAGCCGCAACCCGAGCAGGGTCAGCCAAATCTTCACCTGGGAGCGCGGACTCGCCAGTGTTTGAGGACGGCGCGGCATGTGCTCCCGGTAGAGAATGAAAGCGCCCAGGCCGCCGAAGGCGCTGCCCAGCAAAACAGTCGCGCCTCCGGTGAAACTGTCCAGGCAATAGCCCGCCGCCATGTAAATCAACGGCATGGCGGGAAAGGCTAGGTAGGCAAGGGTGGAGGATGCGGCCAGAAACACCAGCGCCGTAGCGACCGGGTTCGCCTGCGCCAGCGCCTCAAAGACTTCCAATCGCTGCAACAGGTTTTCCCCCGATATTGGCGAGATAAAATAAGCCAACGACAACGAGATCACGGCCGCTCCATAGAGAACCAATATCTTGTTGCTACGCATGAAACTGCCCCAAGCTGGACAGGACTTGCGGCACATGACGGCCATAATCAAAGGCGTTGTAGGTATTCCAAAATAGCACTTTTTTGTTTTTGAGCGCGCCCGACCGAGACATCGCGAGCAGAGATCGCCATGTTTTTAAGGTGAAAACCGGGTCAAGGCTGAGCCCCGCCGCCTTCAGCTCTTCCGCCCAGGCCAAGTCG
This sequence comes from uncultured Alphaproteobacteria bacterium, assembly GCA_963813955.1. Taxonomy (GTDB): domain Bacteria; phylum Pseudomonadota; class Alphaproteobacteria; order Rhizobiales; family Beijerinckiaceae; genus Rhodoblastus. The sequence goes on from CAWFBN010000033.1 coordinate 4,865, forward strand.
GAGGCGTTGACCAAGCCGTAGCCGGGATCCCAACTGTTGGAGTTCGGCGCGAAAATCTCGTGTTGCATCACGCGAAGGACATCCGAGCGAGTCCCCGGGAATTGGATGTTGTGCAACCAGTCCACGGCGCCGCGAGCGAGCTTGGCGACATTGCCCTCCACAAAGGAGAGGGAAGGCTGCCGGTTGGCGAGCCACCTCGTCATATAAGGCTTGTCCTGGTCCGCCACCCCGACCACCTTGGTGTTCCATCGCATCAGATGGACGCCGAGGAGCAGGCCCAACACCGTCGAGCCGCTGCCCATGGCGACGAAAATCACGTCCGGCGGCGTTTTCCATGCCTGTGCGGCGTCGAGCAACTGCGACAATTCCGCGATTGCGTTCATATGACCCAACACGCTTAGTTCATTCGAGCCGCCGGGCGGCACAATCAAATCCGTGTCCGGATGCAACAGATGACTCGCATATTCAAAAACGGCTTCGCCGGCCAGTTCGACATTGTTCTGGGCCAGGACAAGGCGCTGGACCAGGCTTCGCAAAATGGCGATGCGCGTGTTGTCCGTGGCAGCTCCAGGAACCTCAAAAAGCACTAGGTCCAGGTCGCAATTCAGCGGCTGTCCGTCGCCGGTCAAATCGGCCATGCGATTGGCCAGGGCAAACTGCAGCGCATGATTGCTGGAAACAGCGCCCAATGTCGCCAGACGCTGGACGCCAGACCACTTCAGATTCGGCAGCAGGAACTCGTATTTACGCGCCTTGTTGCCAAAGACGGGATATTGCGCGCTGCTCTCGTTCATCACCAGAAGTTCAGAACAGTCGATCTGCCGCGTCACCGAATGAGGCAAGGACCGAAGGGATTTTTCCCGCACAAACAAGGGAGCCCAGGGAATGATCGCTCGGGCTCCCGTATGCGCCAGGAAAACGGAATTTCCGATCTCACCCCGGCGAATGTGGCCGGACGAAATGTCATTGCTGGCAAGCGTATTGACGATACAGGGCCCCTCAGCGGCGTCGGGATCCGTCAGAGTGGGAAAGAGTTTGCCAAGCGCCAAAGTTTGAGAGTTCAATGCCGCGAAGGGCGGCGTCAGGCCTGAGACATCGGCAGTCGGCGGAAAGGGCGGCAACGGACGCCGGCTTTGCGACACGGCGTCCACGCTCAACCCGGCTCCGATCAGGATGCCCCCTTGCATGAAATTCCGTCGAGAGAGGCTCATCGCAACCTCCAGAAAGTGTCGTGAAATTATACAACCTGGAGTTATCATAGCTTAACGGTTTTTTAACGCTATTCTTTTCGCGCGGTTTCCACCACGGAATCGTGATTTGTTAAGTTTTGGTTAACCAAGTT
>CAWFBN010000034.1:0-8371 GCA_963813955.1 uncultured Alphaproteobacteria bacterium
CCTCGGGTCGTAAAGGCGGCGTGTTCGTCGAGCAGGGTGGAAGTCGAGTGGCTGGAGTGTTTGACGAGATCACTCGGCGAGACAGGCGGCAGACCGTTTTCGTTGGTCAGGAGGCGGCCCATTGCCGGAACAACCCTAAATTCCGGCGCCGTGGCGCCCGTCGCCGCTTCATCGAACTTGATCTTGAAACCGTACAGACCTGTGCCCTTGCCATGCCGCGCCAACTCAGGCCGAAGCTGATTGGCCAAAGCGCGGCCGATGACTTTTCCGTCGAGCACGGCCTCGACCTGCGCGGTCTCTCCGGGTTCCGAAGGAAACCATGCCCAGCCTTCGGCTTCGCGCCGCGTCATCCGGTCAAAAGATCCTCAATAGCCGGCAGCACCAGCGCCTGCGCTGAAGTCGGCATGCGCCCAGCCGCCGTCGCCGATGACTCCATGCCGATGCGCGCTTCGGCATGGTTGGGAATGACGACTGATCCTTCGGGCCCTTTGACGCGAAAAATCGGCAAGGCTTCGTCTTCGAGCGGGCTTGTAAAAATCAGGACGAAGCCGCATCGCCCTGCTCCGTGATTTGGCAGCATCTGGTTGGCTGTGGCGCGGCCAATCACCATTCCATTAAGTAAAGCTTCAACTTCAAGGACTTGCTCAGGCGTCGACCGACGCCAAACCCAGCCCGCCGCAAACCGCTCGGTGATCGTGTCGACGCTCCCCTCAACATCGAGGCCCGACGTCGATTCCAGTCCGTCTTGCGCTTCCCCATCGCGGACCGAGTGCCTGACAATGGCGTGTTGGCCCGCAGCATCGCTAAAAACAATATCCAAAGCCTGGCCGGCTGAGAATTGAGACTTTTGACGAATCGGAGCGAACGCTGCGGTCTTCGGCCAAATTTATGACGTCGCCATCCTTGAAGCTCATTACCCAACCGCGCATGCCTGCCAGTCCTTGTTGCGAACGTAGAGACCACCCCAACCGCGACGGCGCCGCGGGAGCCTTGCGAAATACCGAAGCGAGGTGGACGATCTCAATTGCGCCATATCCCTTACGGGATCGCAAACAACTCTATGATTTCATTCCAATACGCGCAATCGCGCTTGAGTTACCGGTGTTGGGAAATCAACGCCGTGTTCAGTACGGTCCGCGTTCAAGCCAATGAAACAAGGCTCTTTTATATCGACCATGCAAAATCTGTCGCCTTGCCGATTTTTAAAACGCGAGCGTCTAAAATCATATTGCGGAACCAAGCACGAACGTCTATGTTTCGTTCATGATTTGTATAGGGCGATTCACGATAGTCGATTGACGTCGGCGGACGCGGAGCGCGAGGGAGAGACGCAAAATGTTGACCAAGAAGCAAAGCGAACTTTTGCGGTTCATCCATGAGCGCCTGAAGGAAACCGGCGTGCCGCCTTCATTCGATGAAATGAAGGACGCCCTTGATTTGCGGTCGAAATCTGGCATCCACCGCCTTATCATGGCGTTGGAAGAGCGCGGCTTCATTCGACGACTTCCCAATCGCGCCCGCGCGCTGGAAGTTCTGCGCCTGCCCAAATCCTCGACCCCTGCCACGCCGCGTTCGGGGCGTTTCTCGCCCTCCGTCATTGAAGGCAATCTCGGCAAGCCGCGCGCCGGCGGCGATGCCGATTATGCGCAGCAGGTCACCATTCCGGTGATGGGGCGGATTGCCGCCGGCACGCCGATTTCGGCGTTGCAGACCCGTTCACATTCCATTTCCCTGCCGCCCGATCTTTTGTCCAGCGGCGAGCATTATGCGCTGGAAGTGCGCGGCGATTCGATGATCGAGGCCGGCATCCTCGACGGCGACACGGTCGTGATCAAAAAGCAGGACACGGCGGAGTCGGGCGATATCGTTGTGGCGCTGATCGACGACGAGGAAGCGACGCTGAAGCGCCTGCGCAACGCGGCGCCTCCATCGCCCTGGAAGCCGCCAATCCTGCCTATGAAACGCGGATTTTCGGACCCGATCGGGTCAACATCCAGGGCAAGCTGATCAGTCTCGTCCGCAAATATTGAGATCGATTCTCCGGCGCCTCGGAGCAAGCAGGGATGCGTCAGGAGATGTGCATGACGCGTGAAAACTCGTTGAAAAGATTCTCGACGTCAAACGTGAAAAACAGCTCTCCTGGAGGCAGATCGTCGAGGCCATCGGCGGCATGTCGGACGTCCTGATCGTCGGCGCCTTGCTCGGCCAGATGCGCTTGCCGGAAAGTCTCGCCGCCAAGGCGGCGAATTTGTTCGGCCTGTCGAAATCGGAGGAATCGCTCCTCGCCGAACCTCCGATGCGCGGGCAGAACTCGCCCATGCCGCCGACCGACCCCCTGCTCTACCGCTTCTACGAGTTGCTCATGGTCAATGGCCCAGCCTGGAAAGAGCTGAATTCAGGAGGAATTTCGCGATGGGATCATGTCGGCCATCGACTTCGACATGTCGATCGAGCGGCAGCCCCATCCCAAAGGCGAACGGGTGAAACTCGTCATGACGGGCAAATTCCTGCCGTTCAAATATTATGGCGCCGGCCCGGACATTCCTGAAAACGGCGCCAAACAGGTCTGAAAGTCACTCGGCCAAATCCTCCGGGGGCTCGTCATTCTGCTGCGCCGGCGGCGAAGGTTGCACGGCCAGCGCGGGAAGCGCGCCAAAACGGCTGCGGGGCGCCCGCGACCAGGGCCGATCCTCACCCGGCGCGCGAGCTGTTCGCCACTCCAGCCCCTTCGGCCCGGATGACAAAGTCACCGCGCCGGTCTCCGCCAGCCTGGCCCGGTCGAGCAGGATTTCCGGCGCGCAGGAGCGGGGCGCGTAAAGCGGTGAAATGACGATTTTTGCGCGCGCGCAATCCTCGTGGAAGGCGGCTTCATCCAGCACCAGCGCGGCAGAGTCGCCATCCCGCAACACGCCGACGCAACCGAGCGAATCGCAACGTCCCGCGCGTTCCGCAGCCATCCCGAAAATCGGCGTCGGCGCGCAGCCATTGTTCCGAGGCGAAAGACTCCCTCTTCTTGCCGAGAATCGTCAACTGCCCGTCGGCGTCGCGCAGCGCGGCCATGTCGCCGGTCGGGAGCACGGCGAGATCGAAACGCCCGCCGCTGGCTGCGCCCATGAGGCCGAGCGCCAGCAGGGGCAGCGCGGTCAGCCTCAGCGTCCAGGTGCGCCACAGCACGACGGACAGCACCGCGAGCGTCAGGCAGGCGAGCGACCAGGGCGCGAAGGCCGGCAGGGCGATGCTGGCGCCCGGAGCGGAGCCGATCCACGACGCTAGGTCATGATGAGATTGATGCCTGCGCCAAGATAGGTCCAGACCAGGCTGTCGAGGCCGAAGGGATAAAGCAGCGCGCCGACCAGCGCCGCAGGCACTGCGAAAAATTCGATCATCGCCAAAGTCAGCGGGTTGCCGATCAGCACATAGGGGCTGAGTTCGTGGAAATCATAGGCCATGAAGGACGCCGTGGCCGACGTGGCGCAAAAGGTCGCGAAAAGGGCGCCGAAAATCCCATGCCGGCTGCGCTCGACGAGATTTCGGCCAGCGAGCGCGCTTCCGCCTCGGCCTCGGTCCCGCTCTGAGCGGCGATTTTGCTCGTATTCACCCGGCGACGCGCGGAAACACGCGATTCGAACACCGCCACCAGCGCCGCGACCGCGGCGAAGGAGAGCTGGAAACTTGCGCCGAGCAGCGCCTCCGGCTCGGTCACGATCACCGCCAGGGCGGCGAAAGCCAGGTTGCGCATGGTCAGGGCGGGCCGGTCGGCCAAAACCGATCCGAGCAGGATCAAGGTCATGAACAAGGCTCGCTCGGAGCCGACGCGCGATCCCGTGAAAAGCCCATAAAGACAGGCCGCGAGCATGGCGAGGGCCGCCGCCCATTTCTTGATCGGATAATTGAGGGCCAATTCGGTCGAGAGCGCCATCAGACGGCGCAGTCCGACGAAGAAAATACCGGCGACCAGCGTCATCTGCACGCCGGAAATGGTGATGATGTGAAAAATTCCGGCCTTGCGGATGGTCTCCCGCGCCGCGTCGGACAGAAGGTCGCGCTTGCCGGTGACCATGGCGGCGCCGATCGCCCCGTTGTCGCCGCCAATGGCTTTGGCGACCCGCAGCGCAAGGGCGTTGCGCGCCCGATCGACGGCGGCGAAAAAGCGCAGGGTCCAGCCGGGCGCTTCCGGCGGATCGACCGTTTGCGGCGATCCCAGGACATTGCCGACCGCGCCGATGCGGGCGAAATAGGCGTCGCGCGCGAAATCATAGCCACCCGGGAGCGAGGCGTGCGGCGGCGGCAGCAGACGCGCCTTGACGATGACAAAATCGCCGGCCGCAAGCGCCGGCGCGCCGCGCGAGGTCAGACGGACCCGATAAGGCGTCTTCTGCTGCGACAGACCTTGCGCTTCGCTCAGACGCAGCAGGAAGCGCACACCCTGAATACGCGGATCGACTTCCTCGACAAAACCCGCGAGTTCGCCGACGAAAGTCCTTTCTAGGACGGGGGCGTCGATTCGCGCCGCGCGCCAGCCGCCGCAAAACTCCCCGCCGCTCAACGCCGCCAGACCGATGAACAGGGCGCTGAGGCCTCTTCTCGCGCGAAAAACAGTCGCGAGCATCGCCCAAAACACGGTGACGAGGCCGACGATCCACAACACCGGCTCGGTCGCGGCGAGAAGATAGAAAATCGCGCCCGCCCCCGCCGCCGCCGGCAGCCACAGAAAGGGGCGGCGCAAGGCCCATTCCTCGTCCAGCGCCAGCGACAGCCGCGAAGCCCAACCACGAATAAAAGCCAACGGCGGCCGGCCGCCGATCGCGCCAGCGCCAAAAAACCTGCCTGCCAACTCGCCGTGGCGCCAACGGCATCAATATTTGCCTCTTTTTCCGCCGCCGTGGGCCATGCTACACGGACGCTCCGGCGCCAAATGGTCCGCCCAAACCAATTTCACGCCCATTCAAGGTTTATTCGCCCCATGTCCGAACCAGTCATGTCCCCCGTCGTGACGCGTTTCGCGCCCTCGCCCACTGGCTATCTTCACATCGGCGGCGCGCGCACCGCCTTGTTCAACTGGCTGCTGGCGCGCCAGTCCGGCGGCAAGATGCTGTTGCGCATCGAGGACACCGACCGCGAACGCTCGACCGACGCGGCCATCGGCGCGATCATCGACGGCATGAAGTGGCTCGGCCTCGAGTGGGACGGCGAGGTCATCTATCAATTCTCGCGCGCCGGCCGTCACGCCGAAGTCGCCGCGCAAATGCTGGAAAAGGGCGCGGCTTATAACTGCTACGCCAGCGCGCCGGAACTCGATGAGATGCGCGAACTCGCCCGCAAGTTAGGCCGTCCGCCGCGCTATGACGGACGTTGGCGCGATCTCGGCGGCTCGCCGCAGGAAGCGCAGGCCATCGCGGAAGGCCGCAAGCCGGTGGTGCGGCTCAAGGCGCCGCGCGAAGGCGAGACAACCATTGAGGACAAGGTGCAGGGCCGCGTCGTTTTCCCCAACAAGGACCTCGACGATCTGGTGCTGCTGCGCTCCGACGGCACGCCGACCTATATGCTGGCGGTGGTGGTGGATGACCACGATATGGGCGTGACCCAGATTATTCGCGGCGACGATCATCTGACCAACGCGGCGCGGCAAACGCATATCTATCAGGCAATGGGCTGGACGCCGCCGTCCTGGGCCCATATCCCGCTGATCCACGGACCGGACGGCGCCAAGATGTCCAAGCGGCACGGCGCGCTCGGCGTCGACGCCTATCGCGCGCTGGGTTACCTTCCGGAAGCCCTCCGCAATTATCTCGCGCGACTCGGCTGGAGCCAGGGCGACCGAGAATTCTTCTCCACCCGGACCTGATCGAGGCTTTTTCCCTCGAACAGGTGCACCGCTCGCCGGCGCGTTTCGATTTCGCCAAGCTGGAGAACATGAACGGCCAGGTTTTGCGCTCCATGCCTGACGATCTGCTCCTCGAGCAACTCGTCGCCGCCCTGCCCTATCTGCCCGGCGGTCCCGAAATGGCGTCAAAACTCGACGCGGCCACGACGGCGCAATTGGCCAAGGCCCTGCCCGGTTTGAAAGAACGCGCCAAAACCCTGATCGAACTGGTCGACGGCGCGCAATTCCTGTTTGCAACGCGGCCGCTCGACTATGACGTCAAGGCTGCCGAAATCCTGTCGCCGGCGGGACGCGCCCATCTCGCCGCGTTGGCGCCGAAACTTGCGGCGCTGGATGAGTGGAGCGCCGCTGCGGCGGAGGCGGCCGTGCGCGCCTATGTCGCCGAATCCGGCGCCAAGCTCGGCCAGGTCGCCCAGCCTTTGCGCGCGGCGCTCACCGGCCGCTCGACTTCGCCGGGTATTTTCGACGTGCTCGAAACCTTGGGCCGAGCTGAAAGCCTGGGCCGCATCCTGGACGCCTCCGCTTGAGAGAAGGCGCCAAGGCGCCCCATTGGTTTAACAAAGGTCATCTTGAACAGCTGATGACAATCGGCTAGTCAAATGCAGCGCACAATTTTCCTGCGGTTTTGCTCCACATTTCCGGCTTTTGACAGCTTGAGCGGAGGCCGGCGGCGCGGAAAGCGGATACTTGAAAAGGCGGTTCTTATGAGCGAAACGGGCAAGTTTCAACTCGGCGACAAAACGGTGGATATGCCGATTCGGCATGGCTCCATCGGTCCCGCAGTGGCCGACATCGGCAAGCTGTATGGCCAGACCGGCATGTTCACTTACGATCCCGGCTTCACCTCGACCGCCAGTTGCGAATCGAAGATCACCTATATCGATGGCGACGCCGGCGTGTTGCTGCATCGCGGCTATCCGATCGACCAACTCGCCGAAAATGGCGACTTCCTCGAAACCTGCTATCTGCTGCTCTACGGAGAATTGCCGAGCCCTGCCCAAAAAGCCGATTTCGACTTCCGCATCACGCGCCACACCATGGTGCATGAGCAGATGGCGAAATTCTTCAACGGCTTCCGCCGCGACGCCCACCCCATGGCGGTGATGGTCGCGTCGGTCGGCGCGCTTTCGGCCTTCTATCATGACTCGACCGATATTTCGGACCCGAAGCAACGCATGATCGCCACCATGCGCATCATCGCAAAAATGCCGACGATGGCGGCGATGGCCTATAAATATAATATCGGCCAGCCCTTCATCTTCCCGAAGAACGATCTCGACTATTCGTCGAATTTCCTTCGTATGTGCTTCGCGGTTCCCTGCGAGGACTACAAGGTCAATCCGGTGTTGTCGCGCGCGCTCGACCGGATCTTTATCCTCCACGCCGATCATGAGCAGAACGCCTCGACCTCGACTGTGCGTCTCGCGGGCTCGTCGGGCGCCAATCCCTTCGCCTGTATCGCCGCCGGCATCGCCTGCCTGTGGGGTCCCGCGCATGGCGGCGCCAATGAAGCCGCGCTGAAGATGCTGTCGGAAATTGGTTCGGTCGAAAATATTCCGAAATTCATCGCCAAGGCCAAGGACAAGAACGATCCCTTCCGCCTGATGGGCTTCGGCCATCGCGTGTATAAAAATTACGATCCGCGCGCAAAAATCATGCAGAAAACCTGCCATGAAGTTTTGACCGAACTCGGCATCAAGGACGATCCGCTGCTCGACGTCGCGGTGGAATTGGAGCGCATCGCGCTGCACGACGACTATTTCATCGAGAAGAAGCTTTATCCGAATATCGACTTTTATTCGGGCATCACCCTCAAGGCGATGGGCTTCCCGGTGTCGATGTTCACCGTGCTGTTCGCCGTGGCCCGCACCGTCGGCTGGATCGCCCAGTGGAAGGAAATGATCGAGGATCCGCATCAGAAGATCGGCCGTCCCCGTCAGCTCTACACCGGCGCGCCGCAGCGCGACTATGTGACGATGGCCTCGCGTTGAGCCTTTGTTTCCGACGTTTCGAACCGTCCCGCTTGCGCGGGACGGTTTTATGCGTGTCGCTCGCCCTCGCGTGCGGCGCCGTCATGCCTGTGTCCGCTCTGGCCCAGGCCAATCAAATCGAAGAGAGCGGCGTTATGGAAAAGCGCGCCGAGGCGCCGGCGGTTGACGACAAGGCTTTCGATTGCGGCGCCTTCACCCAGGCGATTTCCGCGGCGGCAATTGGCTTCAAGCCCTTGCGCGGGGCCATGAAGAGCGATGACGAGACCATCGCCATCTATGGGGTCGCCTTGCCGCTGTTCGGCGTCTGCGAAATTCTCGAAAAGAAGAAAATCAGCGAAATCAGCTATTCCTGCCAGGCCGCGAAATTGAGCCTCGCTGACATCAAGGCGACGGTGGAAGCCTGTCTTGGCGACAAGGCCTTCGGCCTCTCATCGAATGAAAACCCCAACACGCCTTTTTTGCGCTATGCCCCGCAAATCGGCGGCGGCAAAGCTAG
>CAWFBN010000035.1:0-37925 GCA_963813955.1 uncultured Alphaproteobacteria bacterium
ATCGGCATCGGCAATCCTTGGGCCAAGCTTGCCTCAGCAATGCCGGCGTAACAAGTCGCTAAAGAATGAGCGGGGTTTAACTCCCGCCTTCGGAAGGCCATATTGCGACCATGGCGAAAAAACCTTCTTCCCGCAGCGGCAAGGCGTCAAAGCCCGAGGTCTTGCCCCTTGGCGATCATCTGGCTGCTCTTGCTCAACCCGGCTTTGGTCGGGCGCGGTCAGGGCATGGAGGAGGCGGCCTCGCCCTTCCTTCCGGCGCAGCTCGACGCCGAGGAAGCCGCGCGCTACGGCCTCGGCCAGGAGCCGGAAATCACCGGCGAAAGGCCGGGCTGCCGCCCCCCGCCGCGCGAAGAATTCGTCAGTTCCCCCGCCACCGCCGAAGTTTTGCAGGAATTGCTCGAAAAGGGCGATCCGCGCTGCTCCAACTTCAGGCATGGACGCCGCATCGCCCAGCGCGACCGGAAAAATCGGAGGGCGGCGTCCGTTTCGACCTGGTTTCCGAATATTCGCCGCAGGGCGACCAACCGCGCGCCATCGACGAATTGGTGGCCGGTGTCGCTGCGCAGGAGCGCGATCAGGTGCTGCTCGGCGTCACCGGCTCCGGCAAGACTTTCACCATGGCGCAGGTTATCGCCCGGACACAGCGTCCGGCCCTCATACTTGCGCCGAACAAAACCTTGGCGGCGCAACTTTATGGCGAGTTCAAGAGCTTTTTCCCCAACAACGCCGTGGAATATTTCGTCTCCTATTATGATATTACCAGCCGGAAGCCTATGTGCCGCGCTCCGACACCTTTATCGAGAAGGAGTCCTCGATCAACGAGCAGATCGACCGGATGCGCCACGCGGCCACCCGCGCGCTGATCGAACGCGACGACGTGATATCGTCGCCTCGGTCTCCTGCATCTACGGCATAGGCTCGGTCGAGACCTATACCGCCATGACCTTTTCAGTAAAGCTCGGCGACAAGATCGACCAGAAGCAATTGCTGCGCGATCTCGTCGATCTGCAATACAAGCGCACGCCGGATTTTTCGCGCGGCGTTTTTCGGGTGCGCGGCGACACTGTGGAAGTCTTCCCCGCCCATTATGAAGACCGCGCCTGGCGCATCACCTTCTTCGGCGACGAGGTGGAATTGCTGGCCGAATTCGATCCTCTTACCGGGGAAAAAAACCCAGGATCTCGAACTGATCAAAGTCTACGCCAATTCCCATTATGTCACGCCGCGTCCGACCCTGTTGCAGGCGGTCGGATGGCATCAAGTCGGAATTGCGCCAGCGGCTTGCAGGAGCTTCACGCCTCGGGACGTCTGGTCGAGGCGCAAAGGCTGGAGCAGCGCACGGTCTTCGATCTTGAAATGTTGCAGGCCACCGGCTCCTGCGCCGGCATCGAGAATTATTCGCGCTATCTGACCGGCCGCCGCCCCGGCGAGCCGCCGCCGACCCTTTTCGAATATCTGCCCGACAACGCCCTCGTCTTCACCGACGAAAGCCATGTCACCGTGCCGCAGATCGGCGGCATGTATCGCGGCGACTTTCGCCGCAAGGCGACGCTGGCCGAATATGGGTTCCGGCTGCCGTCCTGCCTCGACAACCGGCCCTTGCGCTTCGAGGAATGGGACGCGATGCGGCCGCAAACGGTCAATGTTTCGGCCACGCCGGGCGATTGGGAAATGAACCAGACCGGCGGCGTTTTCGTCGAGCAGGTCATCCGCCCCACCGGGCTGATCGACCCGCCGGTGGAGGTGCGCCCGGCGCGCAGCGCAGGTCGACGATCTGCTGGCGAAGCGCGCGAAATGGCGCTCAGGGGCTATCGCACGCTGGTCACGGTTCTGACCAAGCGCATGGCCGAAGACCTCACCGAATATCTGCACGAGAACGGCGTGCGCGTGCGCTACATGCATTCCGATATCGACACGATCGAGCGGATCGAAATCATCCGCGACCTGCGTCTCGGCGCCTTCGACGTGCTGGTCGGCATCAACCTTTTGCGCGAAGGCCTGGATATTCCCGAATGCGCGCTGGTCGCCATTCTCGACGCCGACAAGGAAGGGTTTTTGCGCAGCGAGACGTCGCTCGTGCAGACCATCGGCCGCGCCGCGCGCAATGTCGATGGCAAGGTCATCCTTTACGCCGACCGCGTCACCGGCTCGATGGAGCGGGCCATGGCGGAGACCGGCCGCCGCCGCGCCAAGCAGATGGCGTATAATGCCGAACACGGAATTACCCCGGCCAGCATCAAGCGCGGCATCCAGGACATTCTGGGTCGGTCTATGAGCAGGATCATGTGACGCGTGGACGCCGGCCTCGCGGTTCCGGCGCTCGGCCATAATTTTCAGGCGACCATCGCCGATATGGAGAAAAAGATGCGGGCGGCGGCGGCCGATCTCGATTTCGAGACGGCGGCGCGCCTGCGCGATGAAATCAAGCGGTTGAACGCGGTGGAACTGACGGTTTCCGATGATCCGCTGGCGCGTCAAAGCGATGTCGAGGCGGGCGGCGGCGGCTTTCGCGGCGACAAAAAATATGGCGCCGCGGCCAATCTTCCAGCCTCGCGCGCTCACAAGCCGACCGACGCCGACATGGGCCCGCATAATTTTGGCGGCGGCGAAGCGCGGCCGAAGGGCGCAAGCGCGGCACAAGGGGCGGAGACGAGCGTTCAAGCGAAGCGGATGCTGGTCGCGTGAAGAAAACGTGTAAAAACAAAAATCGAGAGTCGATCCTTTTTTTCACTGGCTCTCGGCTCAGTTTCCGCCGAAAACGCTCTCGAAAAAGTCCTTTTGGCGAGACGGCGGGGATGGCGCCATCGCCAGCGCGGAGGTGGGCTCCGGCTTCACGGGCGCTGAACTCGCGGTTCGCATCTGGCTCAACATGTGCTTGTTCTTGGCCGTGTAATAATAGCCTGAAGCATAGAGTTGCACGGCGCGGTCGAGGTTGCCGTCGGCCAGCGCCCATGCGTTGGCCAGATAGGGCGTCGCATAGTGAAGATTGGTCTTGGCGTCGAGCAGACCGCTGGGCGCGCCTTGGTAGCCCATCGAACGCGCCGTCGCCGGGGTGATCTGCATCAGGCCGTAATAGCTGCGATGGACCAGATGCGGATGGTATCGGCTCTCGCGCATGATGATGCGATGAAGCAGCGCCAAAGGCACGCCATGGCGGTGGGCGTATTGGCGCGTCAACTCGGCCAGTCCCGCCTGTTCGGCCAGAGCGAAACCGGCGACTTTTTCTTCCAGCGGCGTGGCGATGGGGAGGGCTGCCGCGGAATCTTGCGGAACGGCGCTCGCTTGCTCTGCGGCGGGCGGCGAAGCTGGCTCGGGAGCCTGCGCGGCGGGCTGCGGCGCCGACGCTTCTCGCGCGGCTGCCGCTTCCAGGTTCGCGGCGTCGCTGTCGAACACCGGTCGCGGCGCCGGCAGCGGCGGATGTTTCGGGAGTTTGGAATAACCGCTCGCCTGGGCGGGAGCTGATTCCGGCCACGGCAAGCGCGGCGACGAGGATGAGGCGCGGCAGAGTTCCAGTCATGCCTTCGTCTTTGCCGCGAAAAAATGGCAAAGGCAAGGCACAGTCTTTGGCGCAGCCTCTGGCTGCTCGCCTTTCTATCAGCGCTGGGCGACGAAAAACACGCGCGGATAGAGCAGCAACACTTTGCCGTCGGCCTGTGGGGTATAAGCCATTTCCAGTTCGCGCCGATATTGCACAAGGAAGGCGGCGGTTTCCTTTTCATCGAGCTTTTCGAGAAACGGCCGCAGGGCCGAACCGACGAACCAGTCAACCATCGCTTCCGGCCCATCGAGCGGATGCACGTAAATCGTTTGCCAGAGATCGACCATGCGGGCGTAGGGAGAAAGCCAGGCGTAATATTCGTCGAGAGAGGCAATGACGGCGCGCGTCTTGGCGATCGGCGCGAGTTTCTCCGCCCAGGGGCCATCCACCGACACCATGCGCATAAGGGCATGCGCCGCATCTTGCAGCACATTAGGCATTTGCACCGCGAGGACGCCGCCCGGCGCGAGAAAGGACATGAATTTCGTCAGGAGCTTTTCGTGCTCCGGCGCGAAATGCAGCGCCGCATTGGCGAAAATCAGATCGACCGGCTCCTCGGGCTCCCAAAGGTTCAGATCCTCAAGGATGAAACGCGCTTCCGGCAAGCGCTCCCGCGCCGCCTTGAGCATGTTCTCCGAGGTGTCCACGCCGAGAATTTCGGCGCCGCGAAAATACAACGCCAGCATCGCGGCGCTATTGCCCGGTCCGCAGCCGAGATCGACGATTTTTCTTGGCGCGAGGGGAGGGATGCGGGCGAGAAGGTCGCGCGCCGCTTGCCCACGCTCGCGCTCGAATTTGAGGTAAAGGTCGCTGTTCCAATCCAACATGATCAAGACCCTAAAGGCGACAACGGCTATTTGTCTACAAAAACCATCAACTAATACACGACGCTCACGCTCCCGCGCCGGGCGCGCCGCGTAGCGACATCAACCCGCGCGACGGATCATAGGCGACGATCGCGGCGAGCATGAAAACACTCGTACATCCGGCGACAACCGCCAGCGCCAAGACATTGATCTGGCCATAAAGCGCGAAGCGGATCAATTCAACCGCATGGGTGAACGGGTTTGCCTGACACACGTAATAAAGCGCCGGGCTGCCTTCCTTCACCCGCCATAACGGATAAAGCGCCGAGGAGGCGAAAAACATCGGGAAGATGACGAAATTCATCACCCCCGAAAAATTCTCCAGCTGCTTTATCAGCGACGACAGCAGCATGCCGAGCGAGCCGAGCATCAGGCCGACCAGAATCAGGGCCGGCAAAACCGTGAGATAGCCGAGCGGCGGCGGCTGGATGTCCCAGAAATAGGCGATGAACAGATAGGCGTAGACCTGCAGCACCGAGACCAAAGTCCCGGCGATCAGCTTGCCGAATAGCAGGAAGGCGCGCGGAAACGGGCTGAGCAAAAGCACCCGCATATTGCCCATTTCGCGGTCGTAGACCATGGACAGCGAGGATTGCATGCCATTGAAAAGCTGGATCATCGCCATCAGGCCGGGCGTGATGTAGACGTCGTAGAGAATATAGGTCTCGTAGGGCGGGATGATCGAAATGCCCAGCACCTGACGAAAGCCGGCGGCGAAGATGAACAGCCAGACCAGCGGGCGCACCAGGGCGGAAACGAAGCGCTCGCGCTGGTGCAGGAAGCGCAGCCCCTCGCGCCAGATAATGCCCTTCAGGCAGATGACATAGGCGTGAAGCCGAGGCGGCGCGGCGCAAATGCTTCCATGGTCATGCCGCGCCTCTCGATTCTTTTCCCCGACGATGGCGACGAAGGCCGCCCTCATGTCGGCGGCGCCGGTTTGCCGCAACAGGTTGGCGACGCCGCCTTGGGCCAACATATTGCCCTTGTGCAAAACCAACACCTCGTCGCCAAGTTCGACCTCGTCGGTCAAATGGGTGGCCCAGAGCACGCTCAGGCCCTCATCGGCGATCAAACCGCGCACCAGTTCAAAATGTCGGCGCGGGCGCCAATGTCGAGGCCGACGGTCGGCTCATCCAGCACCAGCAGGCGCGGACGGTGCAGCAGGGCGCGGGCGATTTCCGCGCGGCGCATCTGGCCGCCGGACAGGTTGCGGACCTTGTCCTTGGCGCGGTCGGCCAGCCCCACCGCCTCCAGCAGCTTTTGCGTGCGCGCCGCGGCCTCGGCCTTGCCGATGCCGTGCAATGCGGCGTGATAATAAAAATTCTGCGCCACCGACAGGTCGAGATCGAGGGTGCGGGACTGGAACACCACGCCGAGTTCGGCCAGCGCCGATCCGGGGCTGACCGAGAGATCGCGGCCGAGCAGGCGGATGACGCCTTTTTGCAGCGCGAACAGCCGGGTGATAAGCGAGAACATGGTGCTCTTGCCGGCGCCGTTGAGGCCGAGCAGCACACAGAAGGCCCCCGGCGCCAGGGTGAAGCTCACATCGTCGAGCGCTTTCCGGGCGCCATAACTGTGGCTGACATGGTTGAATTCCAGCGCAGGGATGCTCAAGGCTTTGGCGCTCCCACGATAACCAGATCCCAGGGCGATTCCCCGACCTGCACCGATTTGACGACCTTGAGCGCCGCGACATCGATCACCGACACATCATTGGAGACGCCATTGGCGGTGAGCAGAAACTTGTCGTCGGGCGTAAAGGCCGCATGCCAGACGCGCTGGCCGACCAGGAGATATTTGACCACCTGACGCGGTCTTCACATCCACCGCCGCCATGCGATTGGCCGGCCCGAGCGACACAAAAGCCCATTTGCCGTCATGCGAGATATTCACGCCCACCGGCTGGATATTTTCGGAGCGCAGGCCGGGCACCTCGAATTTGACGCGATCCTTGATCTTGCGGGTCGCGGCGTCGATGATGACCACGTCGCCGCCGATTTCCGCCGACACCCAGACCTCGGTTCCATCCGGCGTGTAGGCGGCAAAGCGCGGCCTTGTGTCCACCAGAACATTGGCGAGGGTCTTGCGTTCTCGGCGTCGACGAAATGCGCCATGTTGGTCGTCTCGGTCGTGGCGACGACGGTTTTGCCGTCCGGGCTGACGGCGAGCCCCTCGGGTTCGACGCCGACGCGCACCGCGCCGAGAAGCTCCTTGGACGCGAGGTCGAAAAAGCTCAGATAATTGCTGTCTTCATTGGTGACAAACAGCGTCTTGCCGTCCGGGGAAATTTCGATCCGCTCCGGATCGTGGCCAGCGGAAAAGCTTCCTGTCACCTTGAGGTTTTGCGGGTCGATGGTCGCCACCATGTCGTCGTCGCCAAGGGCGACATAGACGATCTTGCCGTCCGGGCTGGCGACGATGCCGCGCGGGCGTTGGCCAACCGCAAGGGTCTTTTTCACCGTCAGCGTTTCAAGGTTGAGCACCGAAACGCTATTGCCCTTTTCATTGCTGACGAAGGCGTCGGTCGCAAGGGCCGGGACGATGAGCGCCGTGGACAGCAAGGCCCAAAGAAAAATTCGCGTCCCGAATACTCTCATTTTAAACGGCATTTCGTCTCCGGTCGATCGGCTCCGAGCGTATCCAGTTCGGAAAACTGATGCATAAAACCTTCCTGTGGCGAAAGCGAAACGATGTTGCGCCCGTCCGACAGCAGAATGGGCTGGCGCAACTGCAAATTCCAGTCGCGCAGGGTCAGTTTCCGGCCCTTGAAGGCGGCAGGGTGAAATCCTTCGACAGGAGAAACGCCTTCAAGGCCAACGCGTCTTCGGCGGCGCCATGCGCGGCCGCCTCGCCGATCATTCGCGCCGCCGTCCAGCCGTTCATGTCGAGCGGGCTCATGAAGCGCTGGAATTTCTTCTCGAACCTCTGCTGCAACTGGGTGCGCCCCATTGCTCGTTGGAGGGGTCCCAGGAGGTCGGGACGAGCCCGGCGGACCCGGCGACCGGACGCGGATCCCAGGTGCGATAAGGCGTAATCGGCAAAAACCGCGCTTTCATCCGCCGCCACCAGCACGTCATGGGCGGCGGCGCCTTGCGTGAAGGCGGGCATTTCCTTCTGCACCAAAGTCACGCCGCTGTCGGAGCGGCGCGCGCCGCCGCGATCCTCATAAACCCGTTCCTCGACGATTTTCGCGCCAAACCTCGTCGCCGAATGCTTTAATGCCTCGGCCCACAGGCGATCCTCAGGATGGGAGCCGAGCACCAAAAACCATTTGCGCCATTGCTTCCAGACCAGATATTGCGCCAGCCCGTCGGCGAGCATGGAGCGGGTCGGCGCAACATGTACGACATTGCCGCGGCATTTCTCCTCGCGCAAAACATCGTCGCTGGCGCCGATGTTAAAGATCAGCGTCCGGGCGGCCAGCGGCGAATCGGCGACCTCGATCAGAGCTTCGGCGGGCAGGTCGGCCAGGATGAATTTGAGTACCCTTTCCGGCCAGTTCGGCAAAACCACTGGCGGCGTCTTCGCCCGGCTTGAGCTTTTTCGCCACCAGCTCGAAATCTTGATCCAGAAATTCGCCGGTGACGGCGTCGTCGTCCACGCCGATCCGCGCGCCCGCCTCGCCGTCATTGGCCGCAGGCGTCTGCAGGCGCGACAACGCCGGACGATTTTCCGCGCGGCGCAGATAGCCGATGGTGATTTTTTGGCGTGGTTGCGCCTCGGCGGCTTGTCCTTGCGACGCTTGTTGCGCCTTCGCCGGCGCCGCGCAAAACAGGGCGGCGGCCATCAGGGCCACAGCCATATATCGATTTACCAAGTTGGCTCCCTCGCTCCGCTGCGTCATTCTAAGTGCTTGTTGCGCAAATTCTAGTGTTCCAGACGCGCGCGGCAATCCTTGAGCTTGCGGCGCCTTAGAACAAGGGCGACTCGATCCGTGCGCGAAAGCCGAAATGGGAATAGGCTTCAAAAACAACCAACAATGGCGGATCAGCCCATGCCCGACAAAAGCAAAATCGGCTCCGAGTGGACGACCCTGTTCTGGCCAGCCATCGTCGCGGCTGAGACTGCTGCCGCCTTGGCGGGCCAAATGTTCGGAGTTTCGGCCCCTGCCGTCGAGCCGGAAACGCCGGCGCCCGAGCCTGTGTGGACCAGCGATCATGAGATCGTGCTTGAGCTTGGCGCGGCGCGGCTGCGCCGGTTCACGGCCGGCTCAACGCAGGGGCGACGGCCGATTTCGGTCTGCGCGCCCTTCGCTTTGCATGACGCGCGGCTCGTCGATATTTGCGAGGGGCATAGCCTGATGTCGGTCCTGCGGGGCGGCGGCGCGCCGCTCTATCTGGTCGAATGGTTGTCGGCCAAGCCTGACCAGGCGTTTCGCGGCATCGACGATTATCTTTCCGACCTGAATGTTCTGGTCGATGAGATCGGCGGCGTTTGCGACTTCATCGGCCTCTGTCAGGGCGGCTGGATCAGCCTGATCTTTGCCGCGCGTTTTCCGGCCAAGGCCGGCAAATTGGTGCTGGCCGGCGCGCCGATCGATATCGAGGCCGCCGATTCGAAGCTGTCGGCGCTGGCCCGATCGACACCGATCGAGACATTTCAGGAGGTGGTCCGGCTCGGCGAAGGTCGGGCGCGCGGCGATCAGCTCCTGAATTTCTGGCCCAATGACATGGAAAGCCCGGAGGCGATTTACGTCTTGCTGCAGAGCGAACTGCCGCTCGAATTGCCACGTTTCGCGGCGCAGGCGGCGCTTGTTCGCGCCTGGAGCGGGCACAGGCTCAACCTGCCGGGCGCCTATTACCTCGAAGTGGCGGAAAAATTCTACAAGCACAATCAACTGGCCAAGGGCGAATTCGTGGCGCTCGGCCAGCGCATCGCGCTCCGCGACATGCGCCGCCCGCTTTATCTTGTGACCGCGCTCGATGACGAGGTTGCCGCGCCGGAACAGACCCTGGCCTGCGCCGGATTGGTCGGGACGCCGCGCGCCGCACTGCGTGCGAGGACAACGCCGGGCAGCCATATCAGCCTGTTCTTCGGAGCGAAATCGCTGGAGGAGGTCTGGCCGGACGTTGTGGAGTGGCTGGCGGCCGGCGACAAGTCCAAAGTCCACGACTTCATGGTGAAGAAGCCAGCCTAGCGTGATGATAGCCGTGACAAATGCGCCAAAATAGCGCTTTGTCCGATTTGAATCTATTTGCAGGAAATCTCCGTGACCGAACCCACCTCGTTGGCGCCCGAAGTCGAACCGCCGCTTTGCCCCCATTGCGCCAAGCCGGAGTTTCTCTGCGTCTGCGACGCCATCGAGCCGCTGCAAACCAGGATCGGGCTTTTGATCCTGCAACATCCGCAGGAGCAGGACCGGCAACTTGGCACCGCAAAGCTCGCCCATCGCGCGCTCAAAAATTCGGTTCTGAAAATCGGCCTGTCGTGGCCGAGCCTGGGCAAGGCGCTGGGCCGCGAGGCCGATCCCGGCGAATGGGCGGTGTTGCATCTCGGCGCGACGCGTCCCACCGATCTGCCGCGCGACCGCGAAGTGGTGGTGCTCGACAAGAAAGGCGTTTCGCTGCCCGATCAGGACAAGGCGCTGGCCGGAATCAAGGGCGTGGTGATTTTCGACGGCTCCTGGGCGCAGGCCAAGACCTTGTGGTGGCGCAACGCCTGGGTGCTCAAGGGCAGGAGACTGGCGCTGAACCCGCGCGCGGCCTCGCTTTACGGCAAATTGCGGCGTGAACCGCGCCAGCGAGGCGCTTTCGACCATCGAAGCGGCGGCTCTGGCGCTCTCCCGGCTCGAAAAAAAGCCGGAGATCGAGACGGTCCTGCTCAAGGATTTCGCCATCATGCTCGACAAATATCGCGCCGCCTCCGCCGCCGGCCTTATCGAGGCGCCTGCTGTCGCGCCGAAAAAGGGACGGCGTCCGCCCAGCCGGGCCAAAAAATCAGCGCCGCCGAGCTGCGTGATTTGCTTGTGGAGCCGAAGCGCGACAACAGCGAATCGATGGCCCATGCCACGGCCAGACCCGCCGCCATAGGCGCAAAAATTCCACGGAGAGAAGACGCGTCCCGGCAGCCACCCGCCGGCCTCGGTCATGCGGAAAATATCGAGCGCCGGCGTATGGCTCAGCTTTGAGGCTTCGAGCAGCGCACACGCCAGCGCGGCTATGACCAGAATTTGTTTTTGCGGCCGCGAGCGCAGCAGCAGCGCGACCAGAAAATAGATCATCGCCGCCCAGAGAGCCGAGTAGCCATATTTGACGTAAAAGGCGGGGATGTGATGGCCCCCGTAACGGCGAAGCCAAAAGCCGCCAGCGATGACGAGCAGCGATGGCGACGATTCGTTTGATCGGCGGGGATGGAAAACTCATGCGCCCTTTTTGGCCAGAGTCGGCGTTTTGCGCAAGCGAAATGCCGCAGGTTTTCCGCCACGGCGTTTCATGTTAAAAGAAGCGCTACCTCATTTCATGACCGTGAAGGACGCCGCATGACGCTGGCCGTCGAGGCTGGGCCGCAAGGCTTCGCCGAAAGACAAGAATTGACGCCTTTGGACGGCGAAAACAAGCCGTCGCTGCTGGGCCTGACCCGCGCCGGTCTCGGCGACGCCTTGCGCGTGATGGGCACGCCGGAGCGCGAAATCCGCATGCGCGTGGCGCAGCTCTGGCACTGGATTTATTTCCAGGGCGCGCAGAATTTCGACGTCGATGCTCAATGTGTCCAAGGTCATGCGGCAGAAGCTGGCCGAGCATTATTCGCTTACGCGCCCGCAGGTTGTGGAAGAGCAGGTTTCCATCGACGGTACCCGCAAGTGGCTGATCCGCATGGCGCCGGTCGACCGGCTGGACAAAGGCGCGGAAGTCGAGTGCGTCTATATTCCCGAAAGCGATCGCGGCACGCTCTGCGTTTCGAGCCAGGTCGGCTGCACGCTAAACTGCACCTTCTGCCATACCGGCACGCAAAAGCTGGTGCGCAATCTGACCACCCAGGAAATCGTGGCGCAGCTTGTGGTGGCTCGCGAAATGCTCGGCGATTTCCCCGGCCTGACGCCGCCGGATAATGGCCTCATTCCCTCGGGCGAGGGCGTGCGCGCCGTATCCAATCTCGTCTTCATGGGCATGGGCGAGCCGCTCTATAATTTCGAGAATGTGCGCGACGCGTTGGAGATCCTGTCCGATGGCGACGGCCTGTCGCTGTCGAAGCGCCGCATCACCGTTTCGACCTCCGGCGTCGTGCCGGAAATCGAGCGGCTGGGTGCGGAAGCCGGCGCGTCGCTGGCCATTTCGCTGCATGCGGTGCGCGACGAGTTGCGCGATATTCTGGTGCCGCTGAACAAGAAATATCCGATTGCCCAGCTCATGCAGGCCTGCCGCGACTATCCCGGCGCGTCGAATGCGCGGCGCATCACCTTCGAATATGTGATGCTCAAGGGCGTCAACGATTCCCCCGCCGAGGCGCGCGAACTGGTGCGCCTGCTCAAGGGCGTGCCCGCAAAAATCAACCTGATCCCGTTCAATCCCTGGCCGGGCGCGCCCTATGAGTGTTCGGACTGGGAGACGATCGAGAAATTCTCCGACATCGTCTTCAACGCCGGCTACGCCAGCCCCGTGCGCACGCCGCGCGGCCGCGACATTCTAGCCGCCTGCGGCCAGCTCAAGAGCGAGACGGAAAAGCTGCGCGCCAGCGCAAGGCTGGCGGCGGAGCTGGAGTAAGGCACGAACATCGATGCCCCTCTTCCTGAGGAGCGCCTTCAGGCGCGTCTCGAAGGAGAGGGGATCGTTGCCTGCGGTCTGGAACGGCGCCGACGAGGCGTTGTCTCTGCTGCCCACGGTTCGAGACGCTTCGCTCCTCACCATGAGGGGGTGGCTTCAAGCCCCCTGCACGTCCAGATGAAACGCGATATTGCCGCGCGTGGCGTGGCTATAAGGGCAGACGTGTTCATGCGCTTCTTCGACCAGTTGGCGCAGTTGCGCGGTCGGCAGGGTCGGCGACGTCACTTTCATCTCGACCGCGATACCAAAACCGCCGCCCTCGCGCGGGCCGACCGAGACCTTGCAAGTGACGGTCGCGTCGGTCAGCTTGACCTTGTGCTGGGAGGCGACGAAATCCACCGCGCCGCCGAAACAGGCGGCATAGCCGGCGGCGAATAAATGCTCGGGCGTGGTGGTGTTGGGCAGGCCCGGGCCGCCCATGCCCTTGCGCACCGACAGATTGACGCTGACCGATCCATCTTCCGTTTCCGAATGACCGTTGCGGCCTCCCGTCGAATGGGCGATGGCGGTTTCGAGCGGCTTGATCGTATAGGCGGTCATTGTTACCTCCAAGCATGGGCTTTGCCACGTGGTCTTCGCCACGTCTTAACCGAGTTTCCCGGTTTTGGTTGCTCGCGTCATCGGCTTTTTTTCGTTCCCGGCCTCGCCTTCGCTCAAAATGTTCTGTAAAAGTTCTCCTGTTTTTGGGAGAAACTTGCGATGGAATGGTCGGCGCAGCAGGAAATGGCGCTGAAAGCGGTGGCGGCATGGGTCACGGAGAAGGGTTCGCCTCAGGTGTTCAGGCTGTTCGGCTATGCCGGAACCGGCAAGACCACTTTGGCCCGCCATATCGCCGCCGATGTCGAAGGCGAGGTGCTGTTCGGCGCCTATACCGGCAAGGCGGCGCTGGTCTTGCGCTCGAAAGGCTGCGGCGACGCGCGCACCATTCATTCGATGATTTACCGCCCGAAAGACCTCGACAGCGAGGAGCCGAGCTTTGTGCTCAACGAGGACAGTCCGGCCTCGAAAGCCAGCCTGATCGTCATCGACGAATGTTCGATGGTCGATGAGGACCTGGGCCGTGATCTGCTTTCCTTCGGAAAAAAAGTGTTGGTGCTCGGCGACCCCGCGCAATTGCCGCCGGTCAAGGGCGGCGGCTTTTTCACCGAACACGAGCCGGATTGCATGCTGACGGAGGTGCATCGGCAAGCGGCGGACAATCCGATCGTGCGCCTTTCCATGTTGGTGCGGGCGGGCGAAAGGCTCAAGATCGGCGATCACGGCGCAATGCGCGTCATCTCGCGCGGCTCCATCGACGCTGACCTCGTGAAAAACGCCGATCAGGTGCTGGTCGGGCTCAACAAGACGCGACGCGCCTATAACAAACGGCTGCGCGAGTTATTCGGCTTCAAGGAGACCATGCCGGAGGTTGGCGAAAAGCTGGTCTGTCTGCGCAACGACAAGACCAAAGGCTTGCTCAACGGCGCGGTCTTTCATGTCAACAAGGCCCTGGGCCTGCGCCGCGCGCGGTATCGCATGACTTTGACCGGCGACGAAACGCCGGGAAGCAAGCCGATCCGGGTGGGCGTTCTGCCCGCTTTTTTCGAAGGGACGGAAGAAAATCTGTCCTATGCGCAGAGGCGCGAATCCGACGAATTCGATTTCGGCTATGCGCTGACCGTGCACAAGGCCCAAGGCTCGCAATGGGACGATGTCGTGCTGTTTGATGAAAGCTGGGCATTTCGGGAAAACCGCGAACGCTGGCTCTATACCGGCGTCACGCGGGCGGCCAAGAGCCTGACCGTGGTGGTGTGAACCGCGCCAGACTGTGGCTATTACGCCACGGTCGGAAAAGATCGCGCTGCAGCGCAGCATAGCAAAGCTGCAGCGCAGCATATCAAAGAGACGCATTCGCAAAAAGAATTGGTCTGGCGCCCGGCTGCTTTTCGCCAGCATTTGAGGGCGTCTGAGCGATTTCGTCCGTCTACGCTGGAGCCTCCTCGGGTTGCGTCAAGGTGTCGCGGGCTTCCGTGTCAAATGGTCATTTTCATTGCTCTGTCATCATATTGGATTAACCGGGGCGTGACAGATTGCGCCCTTAGGGTTATTAGGCGGGACGTACAGGATCTGTCGGAGAAGCTTTGAACGCCGCGCGGCAGTTGCGCCGCCAGCCGAAGGTCTCCTAGCCGGGGCATTCGGCGCGCCCGCGTCATTTTACCATCGAGAGGCAAGCCATGAGCGCCGCCAAAATCATCTCCAACAAGACCTATGCGCAGTTGCAGATCGGCGACTCCGCCTCGCTGGAGCGCGTCTGCTCGGAACGCGACCTTTTCCTGTTCGCCCACGTCTCGGGCAATACCAATCCGCTGATGCTGCCAGTCGAGGAAGGCGCTTTGGCGTCGGAATCGGCGGGAGACCCCATCGCCCCCTCCATGTGGATCGGTTCGTTGATTTCCGCAGTGCTCGGCAACATCCTGCCTGGCCCGGGCACGCTCTATCAATCGCAAACCTTCGAATTCATGCGCCGCGTCCATGTCGGCGACCGCCTGCGCATTACCGTGACCTGTAGCGAAAAGCGCGCCGAACCGGTGGCGGTGTTCGAAACGCTGATCGTCGATTCTCAGGGCGTGGCAGTGTGCAAGGGGACGGCCGTCGTGGACGCGCCAACCCGCACGATTTAAATTTCAGCGCGCGAATTGCCGGTGCTGATCATGGAGCAGAAGGATCATTTCGCGCATCTGATCGCGCTGGCGGCGCAACTGCCCCGGCTCAAGACCGTGGTGGTGTGCCCGGAGGATTATAATTCGCTCGGCGGCGCCCTGCTGTCGGCCTCGAAAGGTCTCATCGAGCCGATCTTGATCGGCGATCCGGCGCGTATCAGCAAGGCCGCCGAAGGTCTGGGCGCCGATATTTCGCAATTGCGGATCCTGCCTGAAACCAACCATCGCGTCGCCGCCGACCGCGCCGTCGCACTCGTGCTGGCCGGCGAGGCCGGCGCGGTGATGAAGGGCGATCTGCATTCCGACGATCTGCTCGCCGCCGTGGTCAAGAAGGACGGCGGTTTGCGCTCCGGCCGCCGGATCAGCCATGTTTTCGCGCTCGACGTGCCGAGTCGCGACGAATTGCTGTTCATCTCCGACGCCGCGATCAATATCGCGCCCGACCTGATGACCAAGGTCGACATCGTGCAAAACGCCATCGACCTGGCCCGGGCATGCGGCATCGAGCTTCCCATGGTCGGAATTCTGTCGGCGGTTGAGACGATCAATCCCAATATTCCCTCGACGCTCGACGCCGCTATTCTGTCGAAGATGGCGGAGCGCGGCCAGATCACCGGCGCCGTTGTCGACGGTCCCCTGGCGATGGATAACGCCATCGACATGGAGGCGGCGCGCACCAAGGGCATAGCCTCGCTGGTGGCCGGCCACGCCAATGTGCTGATCGTCCCCAATCTCGAATCCGGCAACATGCTGGCCAAGGAATTGACCTTCGTCGCCCATGCCGAAGCCGCTGGCCTCGTCCTCGGCGCAAAGGTTCCGGTCATTCTGACCAGCCGCGCCGACAATGACCGCGCCCGCCTCGCCTCCTGCGCCCTGGCGCTGCTCTACGATTACTGGCGCAAGCGCGGCCGCGCCTTCGCCGGCGAACCGGCAAAAGCCACGACGGCGATAAAGGAAGCAGCGGAATAATCCATGACCGACTTGATCCTGACCATCAACGCGGGTTCTTCCTCGATCAAGTTTTCGGCTTTCGCCGTCGAACCTGAAAAACTGACCCAGCTTGCCGTCGGTCTGATCGACGGGATCGGCGCCAAGGCGCATTTTTTCGCGCGCAAGACGGGCGAGGACAAGCATGAGTTCCCCCTCGACGAGGGCCATGGCCCGGTCGATCATCGTCGCGCGCTCTCTGCTGTGCTCGACTGGCTGGAGAAGGAAGAGGCGGGCGCGCGCGTCATCGGCGTCGGCCATCGCGTGGTGCATGGCGGTCCCGATTACGCCGAGCCGCTGCTGATCGACGCCGGCAGCTACAAGCATCTGCATGATTTCGAGCCGCTGGCGCCTTTGCACCAGCCTTATAATCTGGCGGGAATCGACGCGGCTCTGCAGGCTTTCCCCGACGCCGCGGAGGTCGCCTGTTTCGACACGGCCTTCCATCGCGCCCATCCCTTCATCGCCGACACCTATGCCTTGCCGCGCCGTTTTTATGACGAGGGCATCAGGCGCTACGGCTTTCACGGCCTCTCCTACGAGTTCATCTCGCGCCGCCTGCATGCCGAGGAGCCGGAACTGGCGCGGGGTCGCGTCATCGTGGCGCATCTCGGCAACGGCGCCTCAATGTGCGGCATGCATGACGGGCGCTCGGTCGCCTCGACCATGGGCTTTACCGCGCTCGATGGACTGCCCATGGGCACCCGCTGCGGCAATCTCGACCCCGGCGTCGTGCTTTATCTGATGGCGGAAATGAAGATGAGCCCGGCGGAAATCACCGAGCTGCTCTACAAGGACTCCGGTCTCAAGGGCATGTCAGGCATATCGAACGATATGCGCGAGCTGGAAGCCTCCTCATCGCCTTTCGCCAAGGACGCCATTGATTATTTCGTGTCGCGGTTGCGGCGCGCAATCGGCGGTCAAGCCGCCTCGCTCGGCGGTCTGGACTGCCTGGTTTTCACTGGCGGCATCGGCGAAAACGCCTGGCGCATCCGCTACGCCGCCCTGTCCGGGATGGAGTGGATCGGCATTCATATCGATCCTGTCGCCAACCAACGCGGCGATCGCGTCATCAGCAAAAAGAATTCTCCGGTCACCGTACTGGTGATGCAAACCGACGAAGAGCGGATGATCGCGGAACACACCGCCGAACTGCTATGCGTTTTTAACGGCGCAGGCGCCGCGAATTAGGGTATTCCCTTAATCCTAAAGTCGTAATAAGTAGCGCTCAATCAGACGTCTGTTCGACTGCGAACAGGCATTCAGGACACAATCAACCATGACCGCTTCGTACAGCCCCGAGGGCGCCTTGCGCCGCTTCGTAGAAGATGGCGCGACCTTTTCCGCCCAGATCCGCGATATGGGGGCCATTGCCGCCATGCATATGCAGAAGATTTCCGCCAGTCATGGGGAAAGGCTGAGACGCTCCATCGCGGGGCTCAAGCCTCTGCTGTCCCAGGTGCAGGAAGCCGCCCAAAAGGGCGAACTCGCGCATGACGCGGAAGAATACGCCCGTGACGCCGTCGAACGCGCCGTCCTGACGCTCGATGTTTTGCGCGAGCGCGGCAATAACGACATCACGCATGAAGCGGCGGGCGCGCCGCCGGTGCTCATTTACGACTACGAGACGGTGATGGACGGGCGCGATTTCACGCCGGCGGTCAATTACATGCTGCTCAAAATCATTCCGCCGCAAGGTGTCGAGGTTCTGGACTGGAAACGGCCCTACATGATCATCGACCCGCGCGCCGGCCACGGCGCCGGCATTGGCGGCTTCAAGCCCGACAGCCAGGTCGGCATCGCCCTGCGCGGTGGTCACCCGGTCTATTTCGTGGCCTTCCGGCCCGAGCCCGAGCCCGGTCAGACCATCGCCGATGTGATGCGCGCCGAGGCGGCTTTCGTTGGCGAAATCCGTCGCCGTCATCCCGATGCCGCCAAGCCGGTCATCGTCGGCAATTGCCAGGGCGGTTGGGCCGCCTTGATTCTGGCCGCGGCCAATCCCGATATCTCCGGCCCCCTGGTGCTCAATGGCGCCCGGTGGCGGCGTGGTCCGGCCGCAAGGGCGAAAACCCGATGCGCTATAAGGGCGGCATGGGCGGCGGCATCGCGCCGGCGCTGTTCCTGGCCGATCTCGGCGGCGGCGTTTTCGACGGCGCGCATATCGTGGGCAATTTCGAGGAGCTCAATCCCGGCCGCAATTTCTTCGGCAAATATTACGATCTTTTCACCGACGTGGACTCCAATGACGCGCGCGAGCGTTTCCTTGAATTCGAGAAATGGTGGGGCGGCTTCCACCTGATGAACGAGGCGGAAATCCGCTGGATCGTCGAGGAGATTTTCGTCGGCAACAAATTGTCGCGCGGCGAGGCCGAAATCGAACCCGGCCAACGTCTCGACATCAAGTCGATTCGTTCGCCAATCGTCGTTTTCGCCAGCAAGGGCGACAATATCACACCGCCGCAACAGGCGCTGAACTGGATCGCCGACACCTTTGTCGACGAGCATGAAATCCGCGTTCGCGGCCAGCGCATCGTCTACATGGTCCATGAGAAGGTCGGCCATCTCGGCATTTTCGTCTCCTCCTCCATCGCCAGGAAGGAGCATACCGAGGTCAGTTCGACCTTGAAGACCATCGAAGCCTTGACCCCCGGTCTTTACGAAATGACCATCGACCAACAGGTCGAGGACGGCTCCGGCGAGCATTTCCTGGTCAGCTTCCACGAACGCAAGATGAGCGATCTGGCCGCCTATGACGACAAGCGCGACGACGAACGGCATTTCGCCGCGGTGTCTCGCCTGTCGGAACTCGGCGCGCAATTCTACGACCGCAATCTGCGTCCGCTGGTGCGCTCGGCCGTTCCCGCCGAGGTCTCGGCGAGTTTGCGCAAAAATCATCCCGCCCGCGTCCGTCGGCGGGTGTTCGCCGACTCCAACCCCGGCATGGCCATGGTGCGCAGCGCGGCCAAACAGATCGAACAGAAGCGCCAGCCCGCCCACTCGGCCAATCCCTTCCTGACCGCTCGAGAAGCTTTGGGCGGATAGCATCATCCAGACTTTCGATTTCTGGCGCGACATCCGCGACGCTTCGGTCGAATTGGGCTTTTTCGGCATCTACGGTTCGCCGGCGATGCATCGCTTCGGCGTCGCCCAGGCCTATCACCGCGAGCAGTTGGATCCGGAATCCTTGGCGCATCTGCCGGAAGTCGAGGAAATTCTCGGGCGCATCGATCGCGGCGGCTATGCGGTGGCGGTGATCCGCATGCTGATCATCATGGCCGAATCGCGCGGCGCGGTGCGGCGCGACCGGCTTGAACGCTCCGCCAAGGTGCTCGCCAGGGAAGAGCCTTTCGCCTCGCTCGGCGGGGAAAAGCGCGCCGCCCTGATCCGTGAACAGACCATCGCCGTCGAATACGCGCTGGACCGCGCGGTCGCCACGCTGACCGACCTGCTTCCGGACCGCAAGGATCGTCAAAAGGCGATCGAAGTCGTGGAATTCATCGTCGGGTCCGTTGAGGAAATGAACCCGCAGTCAATTCAGATGCTGGAGAGACTAAGGGCGGTGCTTGGTCTGCCGGGCATGGTTCTGGCCCTTGAGGATGCGCGCGAAAGCGCGCAGGTCGTGCGACCGTCAAAAAAAGGGGAGGGCGCGTCAACAGCGCGTGCGCAACGCTTGCTTGCGCACAATGCGGGCGGAGACGACGCGTCGCGCCTGCTGGCGCCGACGCAATATGGGATTGCGTCAGTGCGTTGCAACATCGCTCAAGACAAGCCGGATCGATTGGGTTATGTCGTCCTCGTAAGCTTTGATGCGGGGACTATGCGTTGAACGAAGCCGAATCGATCGATCTTGTTCCGTCAACGGAGTCGGCGCCCGCCTCGGGCGTTCCCGTCGCGGAAGCCAAGGAACCGCAAAAGCGCGGCGGCAAGCTCTTGCCGGCCGGCCTGACGCTGCTCGCCGTGATGGCGGTCGGCGGCGGCTGGCTCTGGTATACCGGCCGCAATATCGAATCCACCGACGACGCCTATACCGACGGTCGGGCGGTGCTCATCGCGCCGCAGGTTGCGGGCTCCGTGATTTCGCTGGATGTCGCCGACAATCAATTTGTCCGCAAGGGCGACCCGCTGATCCATATCGATCCGCGTCAATACGAGATCGCCCGCGAACTCGCCGAAGGCGCGCTGACAGCAGCCAAGGCGCAGATGGGCGGCCAGCAGTTTGGCTTTGAAGTCGCGCGGAAGAATTTCCCCGCCCTGCTCGCGCAGGCGCAGGCGCAACTGGCTGCGGCCAAGGCGACGCTCGCCAAGGCGCAGGCCGATTACGACCGCCAGAAATCCCTGAGCCGGCAGGCGACCTCGCAGCAGGATGTGGATGCGGCCAAGGCCGCGTTGCAACAGGCGCAGGCGCAGGTCGCCCTGGCCGAAGCGCAGGTCACGCAGGCTTCGCCCGTGCCGGAACGCGTCGGCGAGGTGGAGAAACAGGTCGGCCAATTGCAGGGCCAGGTCGAGCAGGCGCAGGCGCGGCTCGATCAGGCCGATCTCAACCTGTCCTGGACGGTGGTGAAGGCGCCGCAGGATGGCTGGATCACCAAGCGCAATGTCGAAGAAGGCAATTACGTCCAGCCGGGCCAGCAGATTTTCGCCATCGTCGCGCCCGAACGATGGGTGGTCGCCAATTTCAAGGAAAGCCAGCTTGACCGGATGAGGCCCGGCCAGAAGGTCAAGATCGACGTGGACGCCTATCCCTCGCTCGACCTGAAAGGCCATGTCGACAGCATCCAGCAGGGTTCGGGCACGAAATTCACCGCCTTCCCGCCGGAAAACGCCACCGGCAATTTCGTCAAGGTGGTGCAGCGCGTGCCGGTGAAAATCGTCATCGACAGTGGCCTCGATCCCAACCTGCCGCTGCCGCTCGGCCTTTCCGTCGTGCCGACCGTATCGCTGAAATGACCGACGCCGCCCTTGCGGAAATACCGCACGCCCCCTGGAAGCCCAAGGCGAACCCCTGGCTGATCGCCGTGGCGGTGACGCTCGCGACCTTCATGGAAGTGCTCGACACCACCATCGTCAACGTCGCCTTGCCGCATATCGCGGGCAGCATGTCGGCCAGCGCCGACGAGGCGACCTGGGCCTTGACCTCCTATCTCGTCGCCAATGGCATCGTCTTGACCATTTCCGGCTGGCTCGGCGACCTTTTGGGGCGCAAGCGCTATTTCCTCATCTGCATCGCCATGTTCACCGTCTGCTCCTTCCTGTGCGGCGCGGCGACCAGCCTGAGCCAGCTCATCGTCTTCCGGCTGGCGCAGGGATTTTTCGGCGGCGGCATGCAGCCCAACCAGCAGTCGATCATTCTCGACACCTTCGAGCCGGCGCGGCGCGGCGCGGCCTTCGGCGTCGCGGCCATGGCCACCATCGTCGCGCCGGTGCTCGGCCCGACGCTCGGCGGCTACATCACCGACGTGGCTTCCTGGCGCTGGATCTTCTTCCTCAATGTGCCCGGTCGGCATTGTCGCGGTCTTCCTCGTCTCGGCTGCTGGTCGAGGACCCGCCGTGGGTCAAGGAGCGCCGCAGCCATGGCATCGATTACATCGGCCTCGGCCTGATCATCGTCGGGCTCGGCTGTCTCGAAATCATGATGGATCGCGGCGAGGACGCCGACTGGTTCAACTCGAGTTTCATCCGGACCATGGCGATTCTGTCCTTTCTCGGCATCACCGGCGCCATCGGCTGGCTGCAGGTGGCGAAACGGCCGATTGTCCATCTCGACGTGTTCAAGGATCGCAATTTCGCCACCTCTTGCCTGATGATCGCCGCGACCGGCGGCCTTCTCTACGCCAGCGCGGTGACCATTCCGCAGATGGCGCAGCAATATCTCGGCTATACCGCCACCTGGGCCGGACTGATCCTGTCGCCGGGCGGCTTGATGATCATCTTTCTGATCCCCTTCGTCGGAAAGCTGCTCAAGCGGACGCCGGCGCGCAATCTGATCGCCGGCGGCTTCACCATCATGGGCTGCGCCTTCCTCTATTCGAGCCATCTGGCCCCCAATATCAATTTCGGCACATTGGTGGGCATGCGCATGTTCCAGACGGCGGCGCTGGCCTTCCTGTTCGTGCCGATCAGCACCGTCGCCTATATGACGCTGCCGCGCGAACGCAATGGCGACGCTGTGGCGCTGTTCGCCATGCTCCGCAATGTGGCCGGCTCGATCGGCATTTCGCTCTCCACGGCCATGGTGACCCAGCGCGCAGCGGCCCATCAGAATTTCATGACGCAATGGGCCAGCCCGTTCCACCAGCCCTACGTCAACTTGATCGAGAGCACCCAAAAGACCCTGCAAGGCATGGGGCATACCGCCGCAGAGGCGCATAACATGGCGCTCGGCGGGGTCTATCAGACCATCCGCACGCAGACCGCCATCATGGCCTATAGCGACGTTTTCATTTATTGCGCCATCGTGGCTTTCGCCGTCGTCCCTTTCTGTTTTCTGATGACGTCGAAAAAGTCAGGTGGCGGACCGGGAGCGGCGCATTGACGGCGAGACGCATTTTCTTGAGTTTTGCGACTTGCGCGTTGGCGCTGCTGTCCGGCTGTTCGGTCGGGCCGGATTTTGCCCCGCCGGAAACCGGCCTGCCGGCAAAACCATACGCCGCGCCCGACGCGCGGCTGACCGCGCCACCCGACCCGAACTGGTGGGCGGTTTTCCATGACCGCACTTTGACGCAACTGGAAAACGAAGCCGCCAGCGCCAATCTCGACGTGCGCACGGCGACGATCCGCCTCGCCGAAAGCCGCTTTCAGCGCGGCGTGACGGCGGCGGCGCAGTTGCCCAACCTCAACGGCGACGCCAAGGTCAATCGCGAACTGCTCAGCAAGAACGGCATTCTGAGCCTGTTCGGGCCGCTGGTTCCGCCCGGCCAGAAATTCGTCGACAATCCCTTCACCGATTACAATATCGGCTTCGACGCCTCCTGGGAGCTGGACCTGTGGGGCCATGTCCGCCGTCAGGTCGAGGCCGCCGACGCGCAGGTCGAACTCGTCGGCGGAGCAGCGCCGCGACGTGTTGGTCTCGGCGCTGGCCGAAGTGGCGCGCGATTATGTGTCGCTGCGTGGCGTGCAGGTGCGGATCGGCATTCTCAAGGACAATTTGCGCATCGCCGAAGACACCTATCGCGTGACGCAGGAGCGGCAGAGCAAGGGCCTGCAAAACGCGCTCGACAGCGAAAGCGCCGCCTCGACGGTCGAGGCCGTGAAGGCGCAACTGCCGCAGCTTGAGCAGCAGGAATCCGAACTCATCAACGCGCTGGGCTATCTGCTCGACCAGCCGCCCGGCGCCTTGCGGGCGCGACTGGGCTCGCCGAGGGCCAATCCGGTTTCGCCGGCCGTCGTGCCGGTCGGGGTGCCGTCGGATCTGGCCCGCCGGCGCCCCGACATTCGCGCGGCGGAAGCAGCATTGCACGCGGCGACGGCCGATATTGGCGTGGCGGTCGCAGCCTTCTATCCCACGGTGCAGCTGAATGGCGTCGTCGGCCTCGATTCGCTCGACCCTGAGCAATTTGTGGAAAGGCAGCTCGCTGCAATATAATTTCGGGCCGAGCGTCAC
Source organism: uncultured Alphaproteobacteria bacterium (assembly GCA_963813955.1). GTDB lineage: Bacteria > Pseudomonadota > Alphaproteobacteria > Rhizobiales > Beijerinckiaceae > Rhodoblastus. The sequence goes on from CAWFBN010000035.1 coordinate 23,451, forward strand.
CTTGCCGATCTTCAACGCCGGCCGCCTGCAGAACACGGTGGAATTGCGCGAGGCGCAGCAGCAGGAAGCCGCGATCAACTACCACAAGGCGGTTTTGCGCGCCTGGCATGATGTGGTCAATGCGCTGGTCGCGCATCGATTGGAACAGGCGCGCCGGTCCCGGTTGGCGGCGCAATATGGCCACGCCAGTCAGGCGCTCGGCATCGCGCGCGCCCGCTACCGTGACGGCGTGACGGATTTTCTCAACGTGCTCAATACCGAACGGACGTCGCTGGCGGCGGAGCTGGAGCTTGCGCAAAGCACGACGCAGGTCGCGCTCGATCAGGTGCAATTGTTCAAGGCCTTGGGCGGCGGCTGGGAAGGGACATTTCCGTCGCCGGTCGAAGCGGCGGCCAATTAGGATCGTTCGACCTAAGTCTTGGTCGTCATTGCGAGGAGCTAAGCGACGAAGTAATCCACGCTGCGGTTCGCGGCAAAATGGATTGCTTCGCTCCGCTCGCAATGATGTCAGGGCTAAGCCGGGGCGACCCCCTTCACCGCATTTCCGCGCGCGGCGAAAGTGATGGTTCCGTCCGGCGCGGCGGGCAGGCTGGCGCTGAGTTTTTCGCGGAAAATCTCTTGGCCGTCGGGCGGCAAATCGCGAACGAAAAGGCTGGCCGGCGTCGGGTTTTCAATAAAACGCCGCCAGTAGGCCTCGAAATCGGGGTAGGTCAGCTCGACTTCGATGGTCCGGAGCGCGACCTCCACCAATCCGGCCTGCTCGAACAGGGATCCGAGCGCTTCCAGCCTCGTGCTGTTCACCCCGGGGATGGGCGCGACTTTAGCCTCCATCTCGCGCAGGACGTTGGCGACATGGCGGGTCGCGGCCAAGGGGCCGCACAAGTCCCAGACATAGCCCGCGACGCAGCCGCCGCCGCGCTGCGCCACCCGCCGCATTTCCGCGACGGCTTTTTCGCGTTCGGGAATGAAATTGAGCGCCAGCGCCGAGACCACGACGTCGAAACTCGCATCGTCAAAAGGCAGGCTTGCCGCGTCGGCGATGCGGAAATTCGCTCGCGCCGCGACCGGCTTTTCGCGCGCATAAAGAATTTGTGCCGCGGCGGGGTCGATGGCGACGATTTCGGAAGGCGCGGCTTTTTCGAGAATCAATTCGGTGAACACGCCGGTGCCGCAACCGACGTCGAGCCAGCGCTGCTTTTCGGGAATGGCGAGCCAGTCCAGAAAAACCGCGCCGACCGCGCGTGTCCATGGGCCCATGAAACGCTCATAGGCGGCCCCTTCGGTAAAGCGAAATTCGGTTGCGGTCATGAACGGTCCTTCTTGGCGTAAAGCCGGCGCAATTCGCTCTTCAAAATCTTGCCGGTCGCTCCATGCGGCAGTTCCTCCGCGACGATCACCCGGTCGGGGATCGACCAGTTCGGCGTCTTGCCGACGAAAAAGCTCCGCACATTTTCGGGCTCGGGCGAACACCCCGCGCGCGGCACGACGATCACCAGCGGCCTTTCGCCCCATTTGTCGTCCGGCGTGGCGATGGCCGCCGCCTCCGCCACATCGGGATGGCCGACGGCGATGTTTTCCAGCGCGATGGAGCTGATCCATTCGCCGCCGGATTTGATGAGGTCCTTGGTGCGGTCGGTCAGTTGGACAAAACCCTGCGCGTCGATCATGCCGACATCGCCGGTCGGAAACCATCCCTCCGGCCCGACTTCGGTTTCGGGCTGACGGTAATAGGCGCTGGCCACCCAATGGCCGCGAAATTCCAGATTGCCCTGGGTCTGGCCGTCCCAAGGGGCTTCTCCGTCGGCGTTCACCGCGCGCACATCCACGCCATAGGCCACGCGGCCCTGTTTCGCCTGCTGGTCGAGCAGACCCTCGGCGTCGAGAAGGGCGGTCGCGGGCTTGGCGCCGTTGATCGTGACGATCGGGCTGCTCTCGGTCATGCCCCAGGCATGCGTCACATGCACGCCAAGCCGCACATATTCGGCGATCAGCGCGCGGGGCATGGCGGCGCCGCCGACGATGATCCGCTTCAGCGTCCCAAGTCGCGCCCCGGTCTGGCGCAGATGGTTGAACAGGCCGAGCCAGATGGTCGGGACGCCGATGGACAAGGTCACGTTTTCGCTGTTCAGCAGGTCGAGCAGCGAGGCCGGATCGCAATGGCGTCCGGGCATGACAATGGCGGCGCCCGCCATCGGCGCGCCATAGGGCAGGCCCCAGGCGTTGACGTGGAACATCGGCACGATGGGCATGATCCGATCCGTCGCGCGCAAGCAACCCGTATCGGCGAAATTGAGCGCCATCGCGTTGAGCACGGTCGAGCGATGGGAAAACAGCACGCCTTTGGGCCGCCCCGTGGTGCCGGACGTGTAGCAGAGCGCCGAGGCGGTGGTCTCGTCGAAGCTCGGCCAGTCCGGTTCGTCGGTCGCGGCGGCGAGCAAGGTTTCGTAACAATGCAGCGCCATCCCCGGCGGCAGGGCGCAGGGCTTCATTTCTTCGGAATCGGCCAACACCACCACCGCGCGCGAAGATGCCGGCGAGCTTGGGGGCGATTGCGGCGACGAGGGGCAGGAAACAGGGATCGACAAAAATCACCCCGTCTTCCGCATGGCCGACGATATAGACGAGGTCTTCCGGCGACAGGCGCGGATTGATGGTGTGGCAGACCGCGCCCATGCCGGAAATGGCGTAGTAGAGTTCGAGATGGCGGTCGCTGTTCATGGCCAGCGTGGCGACCCGGTCGCCAAAGCCGACGCCCAGGTCGCGCAACACGCCCATCAGGCGGCGGCTGCGTCGCTCCACGGCGGCGTAATTGGTGCGCGCGACGCGGCCGTCCTCGCGGCGCGAGACGATTTCGCCCTCCGCGTGATGCCGCGCCGCGTGAGCGATGATCGACGAAATCAGCAGTTCGCGCCTTTGCATCAGCCCTTGCATGGTTTCCCCTCCGCTCTTTTTGTTGGCGGAGATTATCAGAGCTTGGCTGGACTGTGGCAAGAGCTGTACAAGTCGCGCAAGATTGCCGCGAAAGCTTGCCTCACCTCGCTCACGGCTGTAACAAAGAGGTCAACGAGGACGCGCCATGGCTCAAGGCAAGGAAAGCGATGAGGCCGCCGCAGAAAACCTGCGGCTGATCGCGCTCGACGCAGAGGATCTCGCCGTGTTGGCGGCCCATTTGCAGGACGCCATCCTGCGCGTCGGCGACATGATTTACCTGCCCGACGAGCAGCGTTTCGTGATCGCGCTGAACCGCTTCGACTGGCTCTCCGCCACGATCCGGCGCGCCGCAAAGGATGCAAACCGGGCTGCATTTCGAGAAGGTTCGGAAAGTCGCCATCCACGGATTCCACCAGGACCGGCCGGACGACATTTTGAACCTGCTCAACATAGACTTCACGGAAATCGACCCGCCTGCGGGAACGGTGACTTTGATCTTTTCCGGCGGTTGCGCGTTGCGGCTTGAGGTCGACTGTCTCGAAGGGCGCATGGCCGATCTCGGCCCCCGTTGGCGCGCCCGCCACGCGCCGGGCCACGAACCCAAAGCCTGACGCACAAAATCCACGGTCGCTTGACAAAGGGCGCCGTCGCCGCCAGACCCGCTTGCTGATCTTTATGGGAGAAATTCGATGCCAATCCGGCTCGACGCCGCCGCCGCCGATTTCGCCAGCGCGTTTGAAAAACTCCTGCACATGAAACGCGAGACGGCGGAAGACGTCGATACCATTGTGCGCGACATCATCGCCGACGTCATTGTTCGCGGCGATGACGCCCTCATCGATTATTCGCGCCGCTTCGACCGTATCGAGCTGACGCCGGAAAGTTTGCGCGATCTCGGCGGAAGAAGTGGACGCGGCCGTCGCCGCCTGCCCGCAGGAACAGGTCGATGCGCTCAAACTCGCGCGCGACCGCATCGTCGCCTTCCATGAAAGGCAGCGCCCGGAAGACCTGCGCTTTACCGATGCCGCTGGCGTCGAACTTGGCTGGCGCTGGAGCGCGGTCGAGTCGGTCGGGCTTTACGTGCCGGGCGGCACGGCGTCCTATCCCTCGTCCGTGCTGATGAACGCCTTGCCGGCCAAGGTCGCGGGCGTCGAGCGGCTGGTCATGGTGGCGCCGGCCCCCGATGGCAAGCTGCATCCTCTGGTGCTCGCGGCGGCGCGGTTGGCGGGGGTGGACGAAATCTACCGCGTCGGCGGCGCGCAGGCGGTGGCGGCTCTGGCCTATGGCACCGCGCGCATCGCCCCGGTTGCCAAGATCGTCGGTCCCGGCAACGCCTTTGTCGCGGCGGCCAAGCGGCGGGTGTTCGGGCAGGTCGGCATCGACATGATCGCCGGCCCCTCGGAAGTGCTGATCCTCGCCGACAAGACCGCCAATCCGGACTGGATCGCCATCGACCTGCTCGCCCAGGCCGAGCATGACACCGCCGCGCAATCCATCCTCATCACCGACGATGCAGGGCTGGCCGACGCGGTCGAGGCGGCGGTGGCCGAGCGGCTCAAAACCCTGCCGCGTCAAAAAATCGCGGAAAAAAGCTGGAGCGAGCTTGGCGCCATCGTGCTGGTGGGAAGTCTGGAGCAGGCGTTGCCGCTCGCCGACCGCATCGCCGCCGAGCATCTCGAAATCATGGCCGCCGACGCGGAGGGCCTCGCCGCGCGGGTGCGCAATGCGGGGGCGATTTTCATCGGCGCCTATACGCCGGAAGCGATTGGCGATTATGTCGGCGGCTCCAATCACGTGTTGCCGACGGCGCGTTCGGCGCGGTTTTCCTCCGGCCTCAATGTGCTGGATTTCATGAAGCGCACGTCGATTTTGAAATGTTCGCCGGAAAGCCTGCGCGTGATCGGGCCGGCGGCGGTGACGCTCGGCAAGGCGGAGCGCCTTGACGCCCATGCGCTTTCCGTCGCCCTGCGCCTTGAGCAACCGTAGCGCCATGCCGGAGATCAAGACCAAGCGCCTCATCAATGTCACGCTCGACGACGCCTCGATCGGACGCGGCAATGCGGATCAGGAACATGAGCGCTCCATCGCCATTTACGACCTGATCGAGGACAACAGCTTTTCCCTGCCGGGCCATGACGGCGGCCCGTATCAATTGAACATCGGCCTGCACGACTCCAAACTGGCGCTCAATATTCTCGACGAGGCGGGCGACGCCATCGTCATGCATATCCTGTCGCTCCAGCCCTTCCGCCGGATTTTCAAGGATTATTTCATGATCTGCGAAAGCTATTTCGCGGCGATCCGCACCGCCAGTCCGTCGCAGATCGAGGCGCTCGACATGGGCCGGCGCGGCCTGCACAATGAGGGCGCGCAATTGCTGACCGAACGGCTGCACGGCAAGATCGAATGTGATTTCAACACCTCGCGGCGCATTTTTACCCTCATCACCGCGCTGCACTGGAAGGGCTGAACCGCCATGTCGGGCGACCCGCTTCCAGAGCTTCCTCGGTCCATCCTCTTCGCCTGTTCGCTCAACACGGTGCGTTCGCCGATGGCGGAGGCGCTGACCCGCTTTTTGTTCGGTCACGCCTTGCGCGTAGAATCCGTCGGCCTGCGCGCCGGCGAACCGGACGGCTTCGCGATCTGCGTCATGGACGAGGCGGGCTTGAACCTCATGCGCCATGCGCCTCGCACTTTCGAGGATCTGGAGGCGTTCGATTTCGATCTGGTCATCACCTTGTCGCCGGAGGCCCATCACAAGGCGCTGGAGTTTACCCGCGAGAGGCCGGTAACGGTGGAATATTGGCCGACGATGGACGCGACGGGCATTGACGGCGCCCGCGAACAGAAACTGGAAGCCTACCGCGCCGTGCGCGATCGGACTCATGGCCCGGATCAAGCAAAAATTCGGCTGGCGTCCTTTCGGGAACGACTGACGATGGCCCAAATTTTCGTCATTGCGAGCGAAGCGAAGCAATCCATGTCTGCTTTGAACCGCGGCGTGGATTGCTTCGCTTCGCTCGCAATGACGGTGGCGGGTCATTACAGCCTGGAAAAGCTCTAAATTGGCCGCCGCCATCTGGCTCGGCACATTTTCAGGCAGCGCAACTGGCCGCCGGGTCGCACTGCTCGATTTTTGTTCCTCTCGTCTGAATGTTGCGCCGGAGCGTTTGGTCCTGACGCATGACGCGTCCGGAGCGCCGTTCCTGCTGCTGGACGGCGGCCCAAGCGAATGGCGCGTCTCGTCGTCCTCACGCGAAAACATCGCCTTGTTTGCACTGTCGCGCGAAAAAATCGGCGTCGATGTGGAAGTTCTGGCGGCAATGGCGCCCGCGTGGAATGTGCTGCACGAATCTGAGAAAGCCGCGCTGGCGGCGCTGCCCCAAACGCAGCAGGGCGAGGCCTTCCTCCGCCTGTGGACGGCGAAAGAGGCCTATTTGAAGGCGCTCGGCGTTGGTCTGCGGCGTGAGCCGGCCGAGATTTGCATTCGGCCCCGTGCGGACGGTTTCGACGTGCGGGACGGCGGTCGCGAAATTCCCACCATCGAGACCCGTTTGTGGCGCGAAAACGTCGAGGGGCGCGTCGTCTTGTGCGCTTGCGTCACCTTGCCGGGGAAATAAGCGCCGCCAGATCTGCCGTGGTGGCGTCGTAAACGCCTTTTTCCGTGATGATGCCGCTGACCAGTCGCGCTGGGGTGACGTCGAAACCGGGATTGCGCGCTGGCGTTCCCTTCGGCGCGATCCTCACCGACACCACCTCGCCATTGGGCGCCATGCCGGAGATATGCGTCACTTCCTCGGCATTGCGCTCCTCGATGGGAATCAGCACGCCTTCCGCCAGCGCGGCGTCGAAGGTCGAGACCGGCGCGGCGACATAGAAGGGGACGCCGCAATCCTTGGCCGCCAGCGCCTTGAGATAGGTGCCAATCTTGTTGCAGGCGTCGCCATTGGCGGCGATGCGGTCGGCGCCGACGATGACCAGATCGATCTCGCCATGCTGCATCAAATGGCCGCCGGCATTATCGACGATCAGGGTGTGCGGGACCTTCTGCTGGCCAAGCTCGAAGGCGGTCAACGAGGCGCCCTGGTTGCGCGGGCGGGTTTCATCGACGAAGACATGCAGGTCGATTCCGGCGGCCTGCGCTTTGTAGATCGGCGCGGTCGCCGTGCCCCAGTCGACGGTCGCCAGCCAGCCGGCGTTGCAATGGGTGAGGATGCGCAGGGTTTTGCCGTTGCGCTTTTCGATAAGGCGCCGCAGCAGATCCAGTCCGGCCTCGCCAATCGCCGCATTGCAGGCGATGTCCTTTTCCATCAAATTCTTGGCCAGAGCGAAAGACGCGCCGCGCGCGCAGATCATCCGGCATTTGCGCCAGAACCGCCGTCATGCGCCCGAGCGCCCAGGCAAGGTTGACGGCGGTCGGCCGCGTGGCGCGGAGAACCTCCGCCGCGTGGCGCAGCCTCGCGTCGGAGGCGTCCTTGCGCAGCGCCAGGGCGAGGCCGAAGGCGGCGGTCACGCCGATCAGCGGCGCGCCGCGCACCAGCATGTCCTTGATCGCCCGCGCCGAGTCCTCGAGGTCGCGCAGCAGGACTGTCGTGACAACATGGGGCAGGCGGGTCTGGTCGAGAATGAAGACGCCTTCGCCGTCCGGATCGGGCCAAATGGCGGTGTGTCGGTTTGCCGTCGATCAGCATGAGGCTCTCTTGATGCGGGGTTGCGGCTTTTGGCGGCCGAGCGGTTCAGAAAAAATCGAGGCGGCGACCTCGCCCTCGCGCAGGGCGAGAAGCGTGCCCGGCTTGATGGCCGTCCATACCTCGTCGCTGGTCAGCGGCCCGGTGGCGACCACGGTGACGCAATCATTCGGCCCGGTTTCCTCGGCGAAATTCACCTTGCGGTCTTCGTCGATCAGCGTGGCCTGGCCGAAGGGCGCGCGGCGGGTGAGGCAGGAAAGTTTCTTGCCGCAAAAGGCATAGAGCGAGCGGCCGTCGCTCATCAGCATGTTGAACACGCCCATGCGCGCCAGCGGCAGGCACAGCGCGGCGATTTCGCGGTCGACCTCTTTCGGCGAGGGCAGCGACTCGTGGCGCGCGCGCAACTGGTCGAGCATCCAGCAAAAGGCGTGCTCGCTGTCGGTGGCGCCGATGGGCGCGTAAAAATCGAGAGGAAGGGATTTGACGCCGCGCAACTGGCCGTTATGGGCGAAAGTCCAGACGCGGCCCCATAGTTCGCGCGAAAAGGGATGGGTGTTGGCGAGGGCGACCTTGCCGCGATTGGCCTGCCGGATATGCGCAATCACGGTGCGGCTCTTGATCGGATGCGAACCGATGAAGCGCGCCATGATGGATTTCGCACAGGGTTCGGTATCGAGAAAGGCGCGCACTGCGCGTCCCTCATAAAAGGCGATGCCCCAGCCGTCGCAATGCGGGCCGGCCCCGCCGCCGCGAGGAGCCAGTCCGGCAAAGGAAAAGCGAATGTCGGTAGGGACATTCGCGCTCATTCCTAGAAGTTCACACATCTGAGACGTTCACTTGGCCCGCGCCGAGAAGCAGAGTCTGCTGAATCGGCATAGCCAAGGAGGCTTGGCGCACGCAAGCATTATCTCGCGACCTCAGCGCGTTTCGTGTCGCTTTTCGGCCCGTCGCAAAACGATTTTCGAGATGGTTCAAATGGTACAGCCACCCCGGTTTGAACGGGGGACCTCTAGATCCACAATCTAGCGCTCTAACCAACTGAGCTATGGCTGCCAATTTGTCGGCGGAACCTAAAGGACTGAGCGCGCAATTGCAAGAGCATCACGCGCCCAAAATTTCGGTTCCGGCAAAAAACCCGCGCGCATTTTTGCGCGCGGGCAAGTGCGATCACTTCTTGTTGAAGGTCTTGCCGAACTGGTCCTTGAGCGGGCCGGCCGCATCGGCGGCAACCTGCTGGGCCAAAGCGGTCAGCTCCTTGGCCTGCGCCGTCAGAGCCTCATATTGCTTGCGCATATGTTCGCTCTGCAAGGCAATGGCCTCGCTGACGCTGCGGACGCCAGACAGCGCCTGAACATATTGCACCGAAGCGGCGGCATTGGCCTGATAGGCTTCCATCGCCTTGGCGGAGAAAGACCTGGAGGCTCTTGCTGGCCGCGCCGAAGGAACTCTTCGAGCGAGCCGGCCGTTTCGGCGGCCGTCTGCTGGACGGACGCCTGGGCCTTCTTGACCTCGGCGACAACATTCGCGATCACCGGTTCGACGGCGGAGAGAGTCTCCGAGACCGTCTCGGAGACGGGTTCGGTCGGAGCGGCTTTCGGCGCTTCGACGGCGGCTTCGAACCGGCGTCTCGGCGGCTTTGGTTTTACGCGGACCGCTCGCCATTATTTGCCATCCGGAGTGACGGCCTTCTTGACTGCTTCGCCAAGAGCCTTGGTATGCTCGGTAACGCTGGCGACCTGCTCTTTCAGGATAGTCGGACTGGATCGTCAGGAATTCCTTGGGGTCCTTGGCGTGGATCAGCTTTTCGGCGAGATCGAAGGCGCCCTTGATGTTGGATTCGGCAAAGCTGATCGCCTTGGCGCTCAGGTCCTTGGCGTTGGAGCCCAACGATTTCGGCGGCCGCTTCCGACTGGGCGGAGGCCTTCTGGGCGGCGGCGAGGAAGCTGTCGAAAGCCTTGCGGGCCTGATCGACGGTCTTCTCGGCAAAATCACGGACTTCGGCGGGAACTTCGAGGTTGAGATTGGACATGGAATTTCACCTTTTGGATTTGCCCGGGCAATCCAGATCCGGCCCCGAGCGTCGCAGTTATGGCGGAGGATTTATAGCGAGGAATTTCTTGCGCCGCAACATATTATTGTGCAGTGCAGCAAAAATCTCTGACGCCTCCCAACGCCAGCGCGTTCATCATAAATGCATATGGTGCGGGATGTCATGGATCAAATATGGATTCCCTGCGTCGAACGTGTTTAAGTTTTGATTAAATCTAGGCGCCACGCCGAGTGAATGGGACGGCTTGCCCCACGGCTTCATACGAGCGCCAAGCCCTTCGGACGAACGCAATGATCAAGATCGACGAGAATGCGAACGGCGAGGCCAGCCCTGAATTGCAAGGGGCTTTGCAAGATGCGCTGAGCACGGTCCTGGCGGATCCCGCCTTGGCCGCGCTGGCGCGGGGCAACGCGCCAATCGCGGCGGCCGCTGGCTCTCCCGCCCAGGTCATTTACGCCAATCCGGCGGCTCTGGCGCTGTTTGGGGTCGCCGATTGCTCGGGACTAACCGACTTGTTCTTCAGTTCCGGCGAGGCCCCGGCGGGGCAGCTTTCGCGCCTCGCGGAAACCCTGGCTCCCGGCGCCGCGCCGCGCCTCGAACGGGTGCGCTTGCCAGTCGGGCCGGGAAGCATCCTGCTCTTGTGCCGCCGCACAGCCGGCGACCATCCGCTGTTCGTCTTTTCCGGGCTTGGCCGGCGCGGCGGTTTTTCGCACGCGATGCCTGTTGTTCCGCCTGTCGCCGAAGTCGTCCCTGAGTCTCAGGCGTCCCACGCCCGATTCCGACTCCGTCGAGACCGCTGCAGACGAGGCCGAGTCCGTCGATCCGGCCCTCGCCGAAGCCGCCGTCGTCGAGGCTCCTGCTGAATTGGCGCAGGATGAAAGTTTCCTCGCCTTCAAAGCCGAGATGGAGCAGCGCTTTCCCGGCCTGCCGCCGGTGCGTTTCCTGTGGCGGACCGACGCTGACCTTGTCGTCACCGATATCACGCCGCCGCTTTCCGAGATCGTCGGGATCGGCTGCGCCGATCTGGTCGGGCGCGATTTCACCGAGGCCGTTCGCGCACTCGGCCTCGATTGTCACGGCGACCTCGCACAGGCCTTGCAGTCGCGCGCGACCTTCAGCCGCATGGATGTCAATTGGCCGGTCGAAAACGTCGCGGCGGTTGCGCCGGTCACGCTCGGCGGGCTGCCTGCATACAACCGTGGTCGGGCCTTTGACGGATGGCGCGGCTTCGGCGTGATCCATCTCGACAGCTTGGCGGAAGCGCCGATTTTTACCGCCCCCATTCCCGCGGCGATTGCGCGACCTACTCAGGAAGTCTCTGCCGCTCAGGAAGTCTCTGCCGCGACAGCGGCGCCGGGATTTTTCGGCGTGGTTGTGCCGCTGCGCCCGACCGCCGGCTGGACACGGCAGCAGGAGTCAGCGCCGGGGAGCGTGAGGAGAGACGACAATCTGCCCTCGTCGCGTTGGCGCCGCACGAGCGCAGCGCCTTCCGGGAAATTGCGCGCAAGCTCGGCGCGCGAGGCGATGAAGGGAGTTTCGCAGCGCAGCCCGACGCCGCCAGCGAAGCGACTCCCGACCAGACGCTCTCTCGGCGCCCGCACCCGGAGTTTTTCGGGTCGAACGCGAAGATATTCGCAGACGCCCTGGCCGCAGGCGTCGCTGTCACGCGTGGCGAACAAGACTCTCTACGCCAATCGCCTTCTGCTCGATTGGCTCGGCTTCGCCGATTTCGCGGCCTTCGAGCGCGCCGGCGGTCTGCGCGCGGTGTGGAAACGCGCTCCGGATTTCGGTCAGTCCGAACACCCGACCCTGATTTTGCGCCCCGTCGAGGGAGGCGTTTTCGCGGTGGACGCACGACGCGAGTCCATTCCCTGGGAAGGGGGGCGAGCCGACTGCCTGACGCTGTCGCGTCCCTCAGTGGCGGGGCTTCAGCAGCGCATCGAAATTCTCGAATCGGGATTGCGCCAGCGCGAGAACGAGACCGACGAGATCCTGACCATCCTCGAAACCGCCGGCGCCAGCTTCATCCTGGTGAACGCCGACGGCGTCATTCTCGGCCTCAACCGCCCGGCCGAGACGCTGTTCGGTTACGGCCGCAATGACATCGCGGGCGAGACTTTCAACGTCTTGCTCGACAGCGAACTCAAGGCAGGCGTCGCTGGAAGATTTCGCACAGCTCAAGGCGGGCAAAAAAATGGGGCCGCGCGTCGTCACGGGAAGGACCCGCCTTGGTGGGGCCATTCCGTTGAACTTGATTTTCGGCTCGCTCGGGCCTGCCTCCAATGGCAAATATTGCGCGGTTTTCAGCAACAGGAGCGCCGAGCCAGCCGAGCGGCGCGCCGAAGCAGGCGGCCAGCCCGACGCCATCGAGGAGGCGCGCCAGGCCCAGCGTGACAGCCAGGCCAAATCGGAGTTCCTCGCCAAGGTCAGCCATGAGATCCGCACGCCGCTCAACGCCATTCTGGGATTCACCGAAGTCATCATGGACGAGCGGTTCGGCCCCATCGGCAACGCGCGCTACAAGGAATATCTCACCGACATCCACGCGTCGGGCGCGCATGTGATGAGCCTCGTCAACGACCTGCTCGATCTGTCGAAGATCGAGGCCGGCCGCTTGCAACTGCATTTCGCCGCCGTGGACGCCAACCGCGTCGTCACGGAATGTGTGGCCATGATCCAGCCGCAGGCCAATCGCGAAAAGGTCATCACGCGTCTGGCGCTGGCGACGCGCCTGCCGGCAATTCTCGCCGACGAACGCTCCCTGCGCCAGATCGTGATCAATCTTCTCGCCAATGCCGTGCGCTACAATGACAAGGGCGGCCAGGTGATCATCTCCACCGCGCTCAGCGACTCGGGCCACGCCGTTTTGCGGGTGAAGGACACCGGCATCGGCATGAGCGAAAGCGAACTCGACAAGGCGATGGAGCCTTTCGGTCAGGTCGCGCCCGACCACGCCGCCGGGGGCACCGGCCTCGGCCTTCCACTGACCAAGGCTTTGGCGGATGCGAACCACGCCGGTTTCACGATCCGCAGCCGCAAGAACGAAGGCACCTTGGTGGAAGTTACGTTTCCATTGGCGCCTGCCGATGCCGAGACCGCTCCGGTCGCGGAACGGACAGGGTGAATAATTATAGGGAGGGGGCTCATGGACGCGCAATCGAGGGAGAGACTGCAAAGGGCGGGATTGACCGGCGCCGATCTGGCGTGGATCGAATTCTTTTGGCGGCGATGACGCGGCTGTGCCCAAGCCGCGCCCCGATGAGATCGCCGACTATCGTCGGCGCGAGGCGGCGCTCAACGCCGTCGTCGCGCCCCTGACCTTCGCCGAACGCGGCGAATCGCCGGAAGGAAAGCTTGCGGCGGCGATCGGCGCCAAGGTGGCCGATGTCGCTCGATCCCGACGAGGAAGAGTGAGTCAGTAGCGCGCCTGCGCCACGGGCGGAAGGCCAGGATCGAACATCAGCCAGCGCAGGCCGATGCGCAGGTCATTGGAGGCCATGTCGAAATGCTGGCTTTCAAAATGGCAACCGCCTGGATCAAGGGCGTTGCAGGCGATCGCGCCGGTTTTATACGTTCCCATGTTAACGTAGCGATAGCTGAGGTCGAGCACGAGATTGGCCGACAGGTGGTAAGAGGCGCCAGCCGTCAGGGACCATGCGAAATTGGAGCCGCTGGCGTTGGGCGCGAAGCTGAAGGCGTCGGCGGGATAGAGCGCCTTGTCCTTCATCGCGGAAATTTGATAGGCGGCCACGCCAACGCCGGCGCCGACATAGGGCGTGACGCCGGCCCAATCGCCGAGGTCGATATAGCCATTGGCGAGGAAAAGTCCTGTCTTCGCTGCGGCGGTGGCGTCGTTGGCGCAATAGATGGTCCCGCCGGTCGGGCAAAAAGCGGCGCCGACGAATTGAGTGGTCGAACTGGCGTGATAATGGACGCTCTGGCGGTATTCGGCGGTGAGGTCGGCGCGCAGCCAGGGATTGAACTGATAGCCGACGCCGAGGCCGATGATGAAGGGGTCGCCGATGCTCGCCGGTCCCTCGATCACGCCAAGCGACGCCAGCGTGCTGCCGTCGCCATAGGTCGAGCGCAGCTTCGTGGCGTTGGTGATGGCGACGCCCGCATCAACGCGCAGGGTGAAGCCGGACTCCTCGGCCAGCGCGCCGCGCAGCGAGGGTTCGTCCAGTGACGGCGCCTCCGGGAGGATGTCGGCGGCCGCGGGCGGGGGCGATGCCGACGGCCGCCGCAATGAAACCCATGAACAACAGGGCTTTAGTGCGGCCCATGACAAATCCCTTCGTTGGAGACTTTTTCGAAACGCGCCGTCGCCTTGCGGAAAATTTGCGTCCGGCTTCAGGTCGCCTCGAAGCGGATCGTGCCAGCCAAGGTTTAAATAGATCTTAACCTTAATTTTTAACCGCGTTTTTTGATCCTTTCGGCGGCGCCGGACGCTGGACCGCTTTACTAAAGCGTCATGATCCGCTACGGCTCTGCCGCAATTGCCCCGGCCTTGCGCCGGGGTTTTTGCATTGAAATCTTTCGCACGGCCCGGGGCTGTCGGGCGTAAAATGAAAGAGCCTTGAAAAATGGCGAATGTGGTGGTGGTCGGCGCCCAGTGGGGCGACGAGGGCAAGGGCAAGATCGTCGATTGGCTGTCGGTCGGGGCCGACGTCGTGGTGCGCTTTCAGGGCGGCCATAACGCCGGGCATACGCTGGTCATTGACGGGGTCACCTACAAGTTGTCGCTGCTGCCCTCGGGCATCGTGCGGCCGGGCAAGCTGTCGGTGATCGGCAATGGCGTCGTGGTCG
>CAWFBN010000036.1:0-10893 GCA_963813955.1 uncultured Alphaproteobacteria bacterium
GGCGGCAAACTCCGGCCAGGCGACGACGGGCGGCGGTTTTCTCCGCGCGTTGCCGGTGGTGCGCTCGAGCGCGATCTTGAGCTGCGGGTCGGCCAGCGCCTTTTTCGCCCGCAACATCAAAGTTTCTGTAGAATCAACGGTCTGGCTCATGCCTCCTGCTCGCCGATCGCCGCGCCCGCCATGCCCGCCAGAATTTCGGCAGTGTGGAAAACGCGGATTTCGCCCCCTGGCGATCGAGCTTGCCCGCCATGTTGATCAGGCAGCCGAGATCGCCGCCGAGCAGCAGGTCGGCGCCGGTCGCCATGATATTGTCGGCCTTTTCGCTGACGATGGCGTCGGAGATGTCGGAATATTTCATGCAGAAGGTCCCGCCGAAGCCGCAGCAGGTTCATCGCCTTCCAGCGGCGTCATCTCCAGCCCTTCGATGCGGCGAGCAGGGCGCGCGGCTGCGCCTTGACGCCGAGCTTGCGCAGGCCGGAGCAGGAATCGTGGTAGGTCGCGCTGGCCTTGAAGGCGACATTCCGCGGCTTGAAGCCGCGCACATCGACCAGGAAGCTCAGCAGCTCAAAGGTCTTGGCGGCGAGCTTTTCGGCGCGGTCGCTCCGCCGGATCACGGGCGAAAAGTTCGGGATATTGCACCTGGATCATGGCGGCGCAGGAGCCGGAGGGCGCGACGAGATAATCAAAATCTTCGAAAACCTCGATGGCCTGCCGGGCGATGCCGCGCGTCGCGTCGTCGTCGCCGCTGTTATAGGCCGGCTGGCCGCAGCAGGTCTGCGGCTCGGGAACTTCGACCGTGCAGCCGGCGGCCTCAACAGGGCCAGCGCCGCGAAACCGATGTTCGGCCGCATCGAATCGACGAGGCAGGTCACGAACAGGCCGACGCGCGGCCGCGAGCTTCCATAAGCGCGTTCCCCTCCATGAACCCGCTCTTGCGGCAGGCTTTAGCATCGTTATAGACGCAAACGCCCTTTGGTCAAATAAAATTACCAAAAACTCAGGCGACGAATTCGGAGCGGCCCATGCGGCGCAGCGCCCGGGCGACGCGGGTTTGCTCCTGGCGGATTTCGGCCAGGGTTTGGCCGTGGCATGCCATGTGCCGGAGGCGGCATGCGCCGCTTTTCCGGGTCGCGCGCGATGATCGCTTCGCCGATGGCGAGATGCTGCTCCAGCAGTTCGTCGCGCACGCCGGGATGGGTGTAGAGCTGGTGGCGATTGTAGAACACGCCGTGGCGCAGCATTTCCGAGAAGGCGCGCATGATGTGCAGCATCACCATATTGTGCGAGGCCTCATAGACCAGCATGTGCAGGTCGGCGTCGGCTTCCGCCTCGGCGGTGGGGTCGTCGCTTGGTGGGCTTCGCGCATCCGGTCCAGGCAGGCGCGGATGGCGTCGATCTCGATGTCGGTGGCGCGGATCGCCGCGAGCCGCGCGGCTTCGCCCTCCACCAGGCTGCGATATTCGAGATAGTCGATCAGCGCCTGTTCGTTGGACTGCATCATGGCCGCGAGCGGCTCGGTCAGCGGCGCCATGAATTTGGTCACATCAGTGCCGGCTTTCGAGGTCTCCATCAGCCCGCGCGCCTGCAATTTCTCCAGCGCCTCGCGCAACGAAGGCCGCGAAACCTCCAGCTTTCCGCGAGTTCGCGCTCGGGGGCCAGCTTTCGCCCGGCCGCACGCGCCTTCGAGAATTAATTGCTCAAGATGTTCTGCGATGGCGTCGGCCAGCTTGAGATTGCGGACGGGTTCAATGGCGTTTTCCGATTGGCGCTCTGCGGCTGGGTGTTGGCAGATCAATTCCCATATTATCATCCGAAAAACTTCTGTCCAACCCGCTTGTCAAGCGAATTAATTTCCAATATAAACGCGTGGTCAAATAAAAATACCAAATGCAAAATATGGATTCTGATCAAGCCAGACGGTCGCAAAGGCCCATGGGGAGGAAAAATGTTCACACAGCTTCTCACGCCCGTGGGCGATAGCCTCGGCCTGTCTTTCGTCGCCGCGACTCTTCCGGTGGTGGCGCTGCTGCGTGCTGCTCGGCGTCTTGCGCCGCCCGGCCTGGCAGGCCGCCGGGCCGGCCTCATCGTCGGCCTCGCCGTGGCCGTCTTCGCCTGGAAAGTGCCGCTCGGTCTCGCGGTCGAATTCCGGTCGCCAATGGCGCGGTGTTCGCGCTGTGGCCGGTGATGTGGATCGTGGTCAACGCGCTTCTTCTCTACAATGTCGCGGTGAAGTCGGGCCGGTTCGACGCTTTCCGCGCCTGGGTGATCGAGCATCTGCCCAATGACCGCCGCGTGGTGCTGGTGGTCATCGGCTTCTGCTTCGGCGCGCTGCTCGAAGGCGTCGCCGGCTTCGGCACGCCGGTGGCCATCACCTCCTCGCTGCTGATCCTGGTCGGCTTCCCGCCGCTGGAGGCGCTGGTTTTTGTGCTGATCTTCAACACGGCGCCGGTCGCCTTCGGCGCGCTCGGCGTGCCCGTGACGGTGCTCGGCGCCGTGACCGGCCTGCCGGCGGCGCCGCTCGGCGCGACCATCGGCCGCCAATTGCCCTTCCTCGCGCTATCCTGCCCTTCTATGTCATGACCATTTACGGCGGCATGGCGCTCGGTCCGGGCGCTGTGGCCGGTGCTGCTGGTCGCCGGGCGGCAGTTTCGCGGCCTCGCAATTCATCTCCTCCAACTATCTCGATTACGCCTTGACCGACGTGCTGGCCTCGCTCGGCTCGCTGGTCTGCACGCTGCTGTTCCTTCAGGTCTGGCAGCCCAAGCCCGATCCGGAATTCGCCATCCAGCGCGACGTGCTCGAAGGGAAAGCCACAGCGCCGTTGCGCCCTGGCAGGGCTGGCTGCCCTGGCTCATCGTGTCCGCCGTCGTCATCGCCTGGACACATTTCGGCGTGGCCGCCATCGGCCAGCAGAAGATCCAATGGCCCGGCCTGCACAACGCCATCGCCATCACGCTCTATAATTCCAAGCCCTATGCCGCGATCTGGTCCTTCCAGCCGCTCGGCACCGGCACGGCGATCCTGTTGGCGACGCTGATCTTCGCGGCGATCGCCGGCACTGGTCCCGGCGACTTTTTCGGCTGCATCGGGCAGACGTTCCGTCAGATCCGCGTGGCGGTGCTGACCGTCATGCTGATCATCGGCCTCGCCTATCTGATGAATTATTCGGGCATCGCCTATACGCTCGGGTATGGCGTCGCCTCGACCGGCAAACTATTTGTGTTGCTGTCGCCCTTCCTGGGCTGGGTCGCGGTCATGCTGTCGGGCAGCGACACGTCGGGCAACGCCCTGTTCGGCAATCTGCAGGTGGTGGCGGCGCGCCAGCTCGACCTCAACCCCGTGCTGTTCGCCGCGACCAATTCGTCCGGCGGCGTGATGGGCAAGATGGTGTCGCCGCAAAACATCGCCACCGGCGTCGCGGTGACCCATCTCAAGAACCAGGAAGGCGAGGTCTTCGCCCGCACCTTCAAGCACTCGATCTTCCTGACCCTGCTGCTGTCGGTTCTGGTGGTCATCCAGCAGTATGTCACGCCCTGGATGATCCCGGTCGTCGGCGGACATTGATGGCTGCTTCTGCCCACGGTTCGACGGCGGCCCTCGGAGCCGCCTCACCGATGAGCGCAGTTATGTCTAAAAGCTCTGCGCCTGAAGGCGCGTCTCGAAGGACGAGCGGTCCAACGGGTCTGTCAGCTCTGGGCGCCCGCCTCTCAAACCACGAGGGCGTCACCCATCTTCGAGGGAGCTGCGCCATGCCGCGCGAAATCGATTACGCCTTGCTGGAGCGCAACCTGGCGTCCGTCCTGCCGCGGAGCGGATCGTCACCGATCCCCTGCGCCTGCTCGCTTACGGAACCGACGCCAGTTTTTACCGGCTGACGCCGCGCATCGTCGCGACGGTGGAAAACGAAGATGAAGTCGCCGCCATTCTCGCCTTCTGCCGCGACCAGCGTGCGCCGGTGACCTTTCGCGCCGCCGGCACCTCCTTGTCGGGGCAGGCGGTCACGGATTCGGTGCTGGTCCGTCTCGGCGAAGGCTTTCGCAGCTTTGCCTATGACCCGCCGCAGCCGTGGTAAGGCTTGGGCCGGCCATGATCGGCGGCGACGCCAATCGCCAGCTTGCGTTTTTCGGCCGCAAGATCGGTCCCGATCCGGCATCGATCGACGCCTGCAAGATCGGCGGCATTGCGGCCAACAACTCCTCGGGCATGTGTTGCGGCGTAGGCGGCAATTCCTACCACACCATGGCCTCCATGCGGCTGATGCTGGCCGATGGCGCGAGGCTCGACACGGCGGACGCGAAGAGCGTGGAAAGTTTCCGCGCCTCGCACAAGACGCTGCTGGACGGGCTGGCGGCGCTTTCGGCCGACACCGCGCCGACGCCGACACGGTGGCGCGGATCAAACGAAAATACCGCCTGAAGAACACCACCGGCTATTCCATCAACGCCCTGATCGATTTCGACGATCCGGTCGATATTTTGGCCCATTTGATGATCGGTTCGGAAGGCACGCTCGGCTTTCTCTCGCGCATCGATTACCGCACGCTGGACGATCCGCATCACAAGGCGTCGGCCTTTGTCGTCTTCGCGGATCTCGACGCCGCCTGCCGGGCTGTGACCGCGCTCAGGTCGGCGCCGGTGGACGCGGTGGAGTTGCTCGACCGCGCCTCGCTCGAAAGCGTCAAGACCAAGAAAGGCATGCCGGTCGATGTGGACACGCTCGGACCGGCCGCGACAGCGCTGCTGATCGAGACGCGCGGCGCCGATGCGCCTGCGCTGGAAAAACGCATCGCCGGAGTCGAAGCCGCGCTGGCGAAATCCGTCACGTTGAATGGCGTGCATTTCACCCGCGACGCCAAGGTTTCGAAACTCTATTGGGATATTCGCAAGGGCACGCTCCCGGCGGCGGGCGGCAATCGCCCTGTGGGGACCACCGTGCTGATCGAGGACGTGGCCTTTCCGGTCGAGAGGCTGGCCGAGGCGACGAGTGAATTGCGCGCGATGCTCGACGCGCATGGCTATCAAGAGGCCACTATTTTTGGCCATGCGCTGGAAGGCAACCTGCATTTCCTGCTGGCGCAGGGTTTTGAACATCAGGCTGAAATCGACCGCTATGCCGGCTTCATGGAGGCGCTGGCGGTACTGGTCGCGGATAAATATGAAGGGTCGCTCAAGGCCGAACATGGCACCGGGCGCAACATGGCCCCCTTTGTCGAGCGCGAATGGGGCGCGCAGGCTTATGCGCTGATGCGGCGGATCAAGGCGCTGTTCGATCCGCAGAACCTGCTCAATCCCGGCGTGCTGCTCAACGACAATCCGGAAATTCATCTCAAGAATCTCAAACCCATGCCGGCGGTCTCGCCGCTGCTGGACCGCTGCATCGAATGCGGCTTCTGCGAGCCGCAATGCCCGTCGCACGGACTGACCCTGTCGCCGCGCCAGCGCATTGTTTCGGCGCGGGAGATGGCGAGGCTGACCTGCGAGGACGCCGATTCGCCGCGACTGGCGGAGTTCAAAAAGGTCTACGCCTATGCCGGCGACGAGACCTGCGCCGGCTGCTCGTTGTGCTCCACCGTCTGTCCTCTCGACATCGACACGGGCGCGTTCATCCGCGAGTTGCGGGCGCAAGGCGCTGCGCCGGTCGCGAAAAAATCGGCAACGCCATCGCGCCGCATTTCGCCGCCACCTTGACGGCGACGCGGGTCGGACTGGCCGCCACGGACGTCCTGCACAAGATTGTCGGAACCTCGGTGATGCAGGCCGGGGCGCGTCTGGCGCGCGAAAAATTCGGAGCGCGCTGCTGTGGACGCCGAGTTTTCCGCGCGGGAATTTTACGCGGACGCCCGCGCCAAAGGGGGAGGGCATTCCGGTCCTCTATTTCGAAAGCTGCGCGACGCGGGCCATGGGTCCGCCGCGCGGCGACGACAGCGAGGATGTGCGGGTTGTCGCGGCGCGGGTGTTCGCCCGCGCCGGCTATCGGCTGATCGCGCCGGAAGGCGAGGACGAACTCTGCTGCGGCCAGCCTTTTCGTCCAAAGGTCTGCCAAAGGCGGCCCAAAGCAAGGCGCGCGAACTGGCGGCGCGCCTGGCCGCGCAGGGGCAAAAAATACCGGTGGTTTTCGACACCTCGCCCTGCGCCATGCGGATGCAGGCCTATTCCGGCCCGGATTTCGCGCCTGTGGATCTGGTCGAGTTCTTGAGCCGGGAGGTCGCGCCCAAGCTCGATTTGAAGCCGGTCGATGAGACCATCACCGCCCATGTGGTCTGCGCCCTGCGCAAGACCGGCCTCGCCGACACATTTCTCGATCTGGCGGGAAAATGCGCCAAGCGGGTGATCGCGCCGGCCGATGTCAAATGTTGCGGCTTTTCCGGCGACAAGGGCATGTTCACGCCGGAACTCAATGAATATGCGCTGCGCCATCTGCGCGACAGCCTGCCGCCGGAGTGCAAGGAAGGTTATGCCTCAAGCCGCACCTGCGAAATCGGCCTCGCCACCCATTCGGGTCGCCGCTACCGCTCGATCCTGCATCTGGTCGATCAGGCGTCATCTTGAGCGAGCGAGCCTCTGGCTCGCGTCCCTCGCGTAAGCTCGGCGTCGCAGTCGCTCCGAGCAAACCTTCGGTTTGCAGGATCAGCGCGAGCGAGCCTTCCCCGTGTCAGCTTGGCGCCGCTGTCGCTGCGGGCAAACCTTGGTTTGCATGGGCAGCCTGAGCCTCTTTGAGCAACGCCAGCGCGGCCTCCTTGAGGTCGGGCCGTGTGCAATCCAGCCGCGCCCAGTCGATTTGCCTGCGCCGCGCGCAAGTTGCGCCTCCAGCACGCTCACATTGGCGTCGGAGGGGCCTTTCGGCCGCGCGAGGACGCGCTGGCGCAAGATGTCCGGATCGGCGTCCAGCCAGATGCCGACAAAGGGCACGCGCTGTTCACGCGCCACCTGGGCGAGGGCGGCGCGCTCGTCCTCGGTCGAATAGACCGCGTCGATGACGACTGCGGCGCCTTGTCCAAGCGCTTCCATGGACCGCGACAGAAGGCGCAGATAGACGGCGGCGGTAATCCCGCTTTCATAGGCTTCCGGGGGCAGGGTGGCGCTCGGCGGTATCTTGTGCATGGCCTTGCGGCTGCGGTCGGAATTCAGCGTCCGCGCTCCGGGCGGCGAGCCGATTTCGCCCGCGAGCGCGGCGGCCAGCGTAGATTTGCCCGAGCCGCTGAAGCCGCCGATCGCCACCAGAATTTTTGGACGCGGCGTAAGCAAATCCTCCGCCAGCGCAAAATAGGCGCGCGCCTCCGCCTTTTGCGCACAATCCCTCGTCGTGTCGCCATGCGTCTGCGACGCCGCGATGTGAGAACGTATCGCCGCGCGCAAGGCCATGAAGAAGGGCAGGGCGGAATAGCCGTCGCGCGTCTTGGCGAGCAAATTGGGCAGGGTCCGCGACAGGGCGCTGACATAGCGGTTGAACAACAGGTTGGCGAGTTCCCGCCGCCCGATCAGCCACAGGTCCATCAGGGTGAAGGCGACGTCGTAGAGCACGTCGATATTGGCCAGTCGAAGGTCGAATTCGATGCAGTCGAACAGGGTGGGCCGGCCCTCGAACAGGCAGATATTGCGCAGGTAGAGATCGCCGTGGCACAGGCGCACGAAGCCATTTTCCGCGCGGGCGTCGAGCAGCGGCGTCAGGCGCTTCAGTTCGGCGCGGAATTTTCGGTTCAGGCGAGCGACCTCGTCGGCGGCGAAAACCGGGCTGGCTCGAAGGACAGGAGGTTGAGATCGAGCAAATGCTCCATGGCCGCGGCGCCCGGGCATCCGGGTCGCGCGCCGCATTGGCGTGGAAATTGGCGAGCGTCTCGGCCAGACCCTCGATATGGCGCGGCTCAAGGCGATGTTCGCGGGCCAGTGCGTCGAACAGATCGGTCTCGGCAAAGCGCCGCATCACGACGACGCAATCGACCAGTTCGCCCGCTCCGTCGAAGGCAAGGCCTTCCGGGCTCCCGCGTGATCCTGCGGACGCCGAGATAAAGCGACGGCGCGGTGCGGGAATTCAGGGCGATTTCGGCGCGGCAGAATTTTTCGCGCAACTGCGGCGTCGAGAAGTCGAGATAGGGAAAGACACCGCGCGCTTGAGCTTGAACACCAGATCGCCGGCCAGAAACAGCAGCGACACATGGGTTTGCTTGCTTTCGACCGGGCGACCCGCTTCGCGCGCCAGGGCCGACTTCAGAAAGGCGATGGTTGCGGACTGGTCCATCCTGTCGGTTCCAAATTCATTCCGATAACGGCGGTCACGGCTCCGTCGTCAGCGGGCGGGTGCGGCGCAGCACCATATTGGCGGCCAGCGCCTGCGCGAGCTGTTCGGCCATGCAATCATAGCCGATTTCGGCGGGAAAAGGCTGGTCGCCCTGCTCGACGCGGCTGCGGGTGCGGGCGAGGAACTGCATGGCTTCGTAGCGGCGCAAATAAAGCACGTTTTCCTCGTTGGCGACGCGGCTGGTGGCCTCGCGCACGGCCAAAACCTCCTGGTCGTCGTGCAGCCAGGGATTGGCCTCAAACCCGACCAGCAGCACATCGAGACACGTCCTTCGCTCAGCGCCGGCCGCGCGCAGGTCCTCATCGAGGAGGCGGGCGGCACACGCGCGCGCCTCATTGGCGCCGACCTGCAGATCAGCAGTCGGGGGCCGACAGCGCAACTTCGGTGGATCCGCTCGGCGGAGGTCGGACGGTCTCGCGGAAACCGGACGATACGCGATGAGGACTCAACGCCGGCCATGGCGCGCTCCAGAAGGGATTTCGAGCACGACGGGATCGCAACTGCGGGGGCGGCGACCAACGCCGACCGGCGAGCCGATGATCAGGATATTCAGCTTGCGGCTAAGTTTCAGGGCCGCCGCGACATGGGGCAACGGGGCGGGCGCCGCGAGCGATTCCGCCGGCACGTCGCAACGCGACGCGGGCTTGGCGTCCTGCTTGCCCGCGTCTTGCAGCTTGCCCGCTAGGCGGCCGGCGCGCTGGCCAAAAAAGATCCTGCCAAAACAGCCGCCAAAAACGCCCGAAAGCCATGCTCAAACGGAGGCCAGGCGTTTCGCGCGCAGATCCGCGTGCCTTCTTCGCCATTCGGACATCCATGCGACAACGCCCAATCCGGTCAAGCCGACAAGTAACACGAGGACGTCGATTTCCAAACGTCCGTTGAAAATGTAGCGCGCGATCTGCCCGCACAAGCTTAGCAGGGATCCGGCGCAGAAAACATTGAGCGAGTTGCGCCCGAGCATGGAAAAATACCACGCGAGGGGCGGCGTCCAGCGGACGATGCGCGAGAAGGCGCCTGAGAAAAAACAGACCAGGGCCAACGCATGAATGACGCGCGCCGGCAAGTCGAAAGTCTTGTCGAACACGAAGAGTAGCTTTGGATCCGGCAGGTTGGCCGGATCGGGCGTGAAATCAGCCAGCGCAATGGTCGCGCCGATCAGCGTTTGCAGCCCCGACAGCCAGAACAGGATATTTTTTGTGCGTGGCGAAAAGCTCGCATAGCCCTTGGGGCCGAACAGCAAAAAGCCAAGGATGAAGATGAACTGCCAGCAGAAGGGGCTGAAGAACCAGTTACCTTCAACCGGCCAGGTGTGCAGGTTGAAAGCCGTGGCCACGCTATAGACGTAAAGTGTTGCGGAAAGTGGCAGGAGAAGCCTTGGCGCAGTCGATCAATCACGCCAATGGTTGGTCCCGCCGACATCAGCACCACATAAAGCGGCAGAATGTTGAAATAGCCAAGCTGATAGCGCAGCAACACCAGACCGATATGCGCCTCGACCGGATCGTCGAACACGGCGGAGGCGTTGTGCCATTGCAGGATATAGGGCTGGTTGAGATAAGTCGCCGACGCGGCGATGATGGCGATGGCGAAAAGCGTGATCAGCAGTTGCGCGAAATAAATGGTCAGGGCGCGTCCGGCCAGACGGTAGACCAGCGCGGTCATCGGCTCTTCGGCGAGGGAATTGACCACGAAGCGCAGCGACACCCCGGCGAGAAAACACGAAAAGCTCGGCAGAAATCCAGAGTGAGAATATTCGCGGAACCGGATTCAACGGCGTGGATTCATCCTGCGGTTGAACCGGCGGCGCGCCGAAAACGTGCGAGGGAGCGAGCGTAAAACAACCTTGTTCGCGGCGAAGCTTGCGCGATGGCGTGCAGAAAATGAATCAAACCCCGGACGTGAATGGCATGGCTGCGCTCAAATAAAGACGGGTCACCCGGCAACAGGGCAGGCGTCCTCGGCTGAATGGTGAAACGCGGGCACATAGTAACATTCAGCGGGCTGTGTTCCTTGACGCACAAACCCATTGCCATTGTAGACTCCGGCCTGCAGTGGGTCGAACGGCTGGTGCAAAGGCCGGCGGCCCGGGAGGTCTTCGTGGCGCAACGCGCCGCCCTGAGCACGCTGCTGGAGCCCTGCTTCGAGCGCTTCGTGGAATTCAACGAGTGGCAGGGGCGGACCCTGCGCTGGTGGAATCAGCCGGTGGACGTCAAGATTACCGCGCCGCTGCGCACGCGCGCAATGGCGATCATCCGGCAAGTCATCGAACAGGACTCGTGGCGCCTCGCCTTGGAGGGCATCGGCGCAGCTGAGCGGGCACTGCACCGCGTGGCCGGCGTCGAGACCTCGCATGTGTCCCAGGCGGAGAAATTCCGGGAGGAATGGCGGCCGGAACGTCTGAAAGCCCAGCGCTCCTTCCGCTCGCGCTCCAGAAGCACCCGCACGCGATGGTGCGGTTTGCGATTCGCCAGATGCTCCAGCGCGATCTGGCATATGAGGAGGATCCGGTGTTCGCCGCCGCCGTGCGCGAGGTGCTGGCCTCGATTCAAAGTGATTTAGGCCTAGCAATACGTAACGAACCAAGGGGCGCCAAGAAGA
>CAWFBN010000037.1:0-16437 GCA_963813955.1 uncultured Alphaproteobacteria bacterium
CGGAATGTATTTGATCCTTTCCCACGGCGTCGGATCGGCTTTGCCGGCGAGGGTGAAAAATCGTCCTGGTAGCGCAGATTATGAAAGGGCGGATCGATCTGGGTCGGACTTTCCGCGAAAGCCGCTCCTGCGGCCAGCAGGCATCCCAGCAGCGCAAACCCTGCCAGACCAATTCTGGCGGCCCCAATTCCCATTTTCTTCTCCCCAACCGTCGCCTTTTCGGCGCGGCGCATGATTTTTTGACGCCGAAGACCCCGCTCCGCCCTCTCAAACGAAGCCAGTTTCCTGCGTCTTGACGCGTTTCTACGGGCTTTTTTCGATCAATGACTTGAGGCAAGGCAAGGGCGGCGCAATCTTACAAATTTCTTCCAAACCCTTGCCCCCGTATTCGATATTAAGTCACTGATGAATCGCGATTTTTTCTGCACGGTTTTAGAGGATTTGGGCTTTGCTCCGCCTTGGTGTAGTAAGGCTTGGCGCTCTTCGTTATACGGAAATCGCCGAGACAAATGTTGGACGACAAAAGACCGTGGGTTTTAAGCCTGGCGCCTGACAAACAAGGACCGCGCGCTGCGGGAGACTTTTGGGGCGCTACGGCGGCGGTCGCGGCGCTGTTCGGACTACCGCCCGGAAGCAAAATCACGCGCGACTGTTTCTTCGGCCTGCTCCATCCCGATGATGGGGGACGTTTCGAATCCGCCTACGCCGCGGCGCAGCGCCCGGATGCTTCGCGCATTTTTGAAACGACCTGTCGCATCCGCCGCGCCGACGATGGCGCCGAGCGCTGGATCGAACTTCACGCCCATTTCGGGCCGGAGACGGCTTCGCCCGGCATGGTCTATGGCGTCGTCCGCGACATCACCGAGGAAAAGACCACGCTGGACCGTCTCAAACGCAGCGAGAACCAGCTGGGGCTGTTCATCGAATATGCCCCGGCCGCCATCGCGATGTTTGACCGGAACATGAATTATCTCGCCGCCTCGGCGCGCTGGCGCAAAAATTTCGATCGCGGGGAGCCGAAGGAAAGCGTGGTGGGGCGCAACCATTACGAGATGGTCCCGGATATCCCGGACGCCTGGAAAGCCGTCCATCGGCGCGTATTGGCCGGCGCGGTCGAAAGCTCGGACGGCGAGCCCTTTACGCGCGATGACGGCCATGTCCAATGGGTCAAATGGGAGGCGCGTCCCTGGCGCGATGGCGATGGCGAGATCGGCGGATTGATTATCGCCAGCGAAGACATTACCGAGCGCAAGGAAGCCGAAATCGAACGAAAGCACGCCGAACAGGCTCTGCGCGAAAGCGAGGAAAACCTGCGCGTTTTGGCGGATAATCTTCCCGACACCGCCGTTTACCGCTATTGCCACGATCCCGACGGACAGCAGCGCTTCCTCTACCTGAGCGCCGGCATCGAGACGCTTAATGGCGTGCGGACCGAGGACGCGCTGGCCGACGCCCGCGTATTGCAACGCCAGATCTTGCCCGAATATCGGCAAAAGCTGGCCGAAGCGGAAGCGCGCAGCGCAAGCGAACTCTCGGATTTCAACATTGACTTTCCCATCCGCCGGCCCGACGGCGAAGTGCGGTGGATGCAATTGCGCTCGCGCCCGCGGCGCAGGGCTGACGGCCAGATTGTCTGGCATGGCGTGGAGATCGACGCGACCGAACGTCATGCGGTCGCAGCGGCTTTGCGCGACAGCGAGAAGCGCAAGACCTTCCTGCTGGCCTTCGCCGACGCGCTGAAACCCTTGCGCGATCCCGACGATATCAAGGAAACCGCCAGCGCCGCGCTGGGCCGGGAGATCGGCGGCGATCAGGTGATCTACGCCGACATCGACGGCGAAATCGCCACCATCGCGCGCGACTGGAGCATTGGCGAATTGCCGAGCAATATCGGCATCCATCGGATGGCCAATTTCGGCCCGGAATTCATCGCCGACTTGCGCGCGGGCAAAACCGTCGTCATCGGCGATATCGCGGCCGACCACCGCACCTGTTCGCCCGAAGCACAGGCGAGTTTCGCGGCGCGCTCCATCGGCGCCTTCCTGAGCGTGCCTCTCGTCAAGGAGGGGCGTCTGGTTTGCGTCATGTCGGTTCATAGCCGCGCCGCGCGGGCGTGGAGCGCGGCGGAAGTCGGTTTGGCCGAAGAAGTCGCCGAGCGGACCTGGGCCTGGGCGGAACGCGCCAGCGCCGAAAAAGCGTTGCGCGCCTCACTGAGGGAGGTCGCCGATCTCAAAACAGCACTCGACAGGCACGCCAACGTCACTTTCACCGACCGCAATGGGGTGATCACTTACGTCAACGACGAGTTCTGCGCCGTTTCGAAATATTCGCGTGAGGAATTGCTGGGCAACAATCACCGGATCGTCAATTCACAGTTCCATTCCCCGGCATTCTTCTCCGAATTGTGGCGCGCCATCGGCGCCGGCGATGTCTGGCGCGGCGAGGTGCGCAACCGCGCCAAGGACGGATCGCTCTACTGGTCCGACACCACCATCGTGCCCTTTCTCGACGATGCCGGGCGTCCGCGCCAATATGTCGCCATCCGCACCGACATCACCGCCCGCAAGCAGATGGAGGAGGATCTGCGGCAAAGCCGGACGCTGCTCGCCGCCGTTTTCGAGCAAATGCCCGTCGCTTTCGCCGTGACCGACGCCGAAGGAAAAATCCTGCTCAAAAATTCGCTCATCGCGCGTTTCGCGACCGATCGCGTGGCGTCGAAGGACGATGCCAATTTTCACCGCTGGCGCTGCTTCGACGCCGGCGGTCAACTCCTTCCCCGCGACATGTATCCCTCCGCCCGCGCCCTGCGCGGCGACGCCGGCTCAGTCGAGGCGCTCTATCAGACGCAGGAAGGCGACGAGATCTGGACCCGCGTCACCGCGTCGCCACTGCGCGACCAAGCGGGCGCGGTCACCGGCTCGATCGTCATGGTGGACGACATCGACCAGGCCAAACGCGCCGAAGACGCCTTGCGCGAAAGCCGCCAGCGTATGTTGCTGGCGGCGGAGGCGACCGAGGTCGGGGTCTGGGAATGGAACCTCCGCACCGACACTCTCGTCTGGGACGCCCAGATGTTCCGCATCTACGGTATCGCCCCGACCGAAGGCGGCCTCGTCGACTACCAGACATGGGCGAAGGCCGTCTTGCCGGAAGATCTGGAGCAACAGGAAGTGCTGTTGCGCGCCCATGCGCGCAGCAGAGGCGTCAACCGGCGCGAATTTCGCATGCAGCCGGGCCGACACAGGAGAAATCCGGGTCATCCAGGCGGTCGAGACCACACGCGCCAACGCGCAGGGCGAAACCGAATGGGTCATCGGGACCAATCTCGACATTACCGAACGCAAGCGCGCCGAGGACGCCCTGCGCGACAGCGAGGCGAGGTGGCGCTTCGCCTTGCAAGGCGCGCGCGCGGCGGCCTGGAGCTGGGATGTCGGCGCCGACGAAATTTTATGGTCGCCGGAGGGCCGACCGCTTTATGGGCGCGAAAGGGGTTCCGGTCCCCCGACCTATGCGGAATGGCTGGAAAGCGTTCATCCCGACGATCGTGCTCGCGCGGACAACGATGTCACGTCGGCCCTGGAGAATCGCGCCAACAATTACCGCACGGAATACCGCATCCGGTTGCCGAGCGGCGAAATCCGCTGGCTGCTGGCGTTGGGCGAGGTCGAATTCTCGGACGACGGGGCGCCGTTGCGCATGTCCGGGATCAACCTCGACATTACCGAGCAGAAGCGCGCGGAACTGGCCATGCGCGAAAGCGATGCAGCCTTGCGGAAGAGCCAGGCCCGGCTGCGTCACGCCACCGACGCCGCGCGGCTGACCTATGCCGAATTCGATCTGGGCAAGGCGACCGTGCGCGTGGCGTCCAATTACGCCCAAGTGATGGGCTACCGACCGCTCAAAACCGAAGACGGAGATTTCGACGAGGGGATTGCCAACGCGCTCGGCCATATCGCGCCGGAAGATCGTCCGCGCATCATGCAGATTGTCGCCGACCTGAAGCAGGGCGGGCAACCGCGCAAGTTTGAATTCCGGGTCATCGACGACGACGGCCTGGAGCGTTGGTTCGAATCCGTTCCGAGCATTGAAACCGGGGCCGACGGCCGGCCGGCGCGGGCTTTTGTCTCCGACTCTCGACATCACGACGCTGGTCAAGGGCCGCGCCGCGCTGGCGGAGGCCAAGGACAAGGCCGACGAAATCCTGTCCAGCATCGCTGACGGATTTTATGCTCTGGATGCGCAATGGCGTTTCGTTTACTTCAACGCGCAAGCGACAAAACTTCTCGGGAAAAACCCCGAACAGGTGATCGGTCGGGACTTCTTCGAGGTCTTCCCTCAGGTCCGGGACACCCGGGTCCATGAGAACTACCAGCGGGTGATGGAGTCTCGTCGGCCGCGCGAATTCGAATATATTTCACCGATTTTGGAGAGTTGGACCAATTTCAGCGTCTATCCGACGCGGGAAGGCGGCATTTCCGTCTATTTCCGCGACATCTCCGCCCAGAAAGCCGTCGAAGACGAGATCATCGCCGCCAAATCGGAAGCCGAACGCGCCAACCGGGCCAAATCGAAATTCCTGGCTTCCGCCAGCCACGACCTGCGTCAGCCGGTGCAATCGCTGGTGCTGCTGCTGTCGCTGATCGAACGGCAGGTCGAGGCCAATCCCCGGGCCGTCGAAACCGCCCATATGATGAAACAGGCGCTCGGCGGGCTGAACGGCCTGCTGACCGCCATTCTCGACATTTCCCGCCTTGACGCCGGCGTGATCGAGCCCTTGATCGAGCATGTCGATCTGACGGCGCTGCTCGGGCGGCTGGCCGGCGAATATACCGCCAAGGCGGCGGACAAGGGTCTGGAATTGCGCATCGCGCCGCACGGCCGCGCTCGCCATTGGCACGCATTGGCCGATCCCGCCCTGCTCGAACGCGCGTTGCGCAACCTGATCGAGAACGCCTTGCGCTACACGTCGTCCGGCGGCGTGCTGATCGGCTTGCGGCGGCGGGGATCGAGCGTCCGGATCGATGTTGTCGACACCGGCGTCGGCGTGCCCGCCGAAAAACAGGGCGAAATTTTCGACGAATTCATGCAGTTGAACAATCCCGGCCGCGATCTGTCCAAAGGCCTCGGTCTCGGTCTGGCCATCGTCGCGCGTCTGGTCGCGCTGATGAATGGCGAAATCGAAGTGAATTCGCATCCCGGCCGCGGCTCGCGTTTCTCGCTGTCCCTGCCCCGCGCCAAACCCGCCAAACATGTCGAAGCCACGGAGACGCAGCACGACGATCCGATCGGTCGCCTGCTGATCGTCGAGGACAACGTCATTCTGCGCCACGGACTGGAACATATCGCCCAGCAGTGGGGGTGCGAGACCTATTCCGCCGGCAGCGGCGAAGAAGCCGTGGACGTCGCCGCCGCCCAAAACTGGCGGATCGACGCCATCGTCACCGACTACCGGCTGGGCTCCGGCCTCAACGGCGTGCAGGCGGCGAAGGAGATCGCCCGCCGCTGCGGCCGCGATGTCCCGACCCTCGTCCTCACCGGCGACACCGCCCGGAACCGCATCGTCGAAATCACCGCCAGCGGGTTCGATTTGCTGCACAAGCCGGTCAGCGCCGAGGAATTGCGCCGGGAACTGGCGCGATTGCTGAACTAGTGTCGCTTTTCCGCCTGTATTGACCTGGCCCCGTCATTGCGAGCGAAGCGAAGCAATCCATGGCTTGCGGTTGTGGTGGATTGCTTCGCTTCGCTCGCAATGACGGCCATGCCAATTCTAGCGCGCGCGCAAACTGCATAGCCGCTCCACCATGACCTGAAGATCCTCGATCATGAAGGGCTTGCTGAGCGTCAAGGCCTTGCGATAGGCGGGCGCCAGACCGCTGACGCCATGTCCGGTCACGAAGGCAAAAGGAACGCCACGCCGGGACAGAGCATCGGCCAGGGGATAGGAGTCGCCGTCCGTCAACTGGAGGTCGATCAGGGCGCCGTCCAGCCGGTCTCCCTCTGTTTCGAGCAGTCCGAGCGCGGTCGCAACGCTTGCTGCAGGCCCCACGATTTCGCAACCCGCCTCAACCAGCCAGTCGCCGATCAGCATGCTCAGCAAAGCATCGTCATCAGCGACAAGAATACGTGGCGCCATGAGAATCCCATCCGTCCAGAATCGCGACTTGCTCCGTGATAGCATGTTTTCCGCGCGTCGCAAAAAAATTGTTTTCGTTCTGTTCACATTCCCGGCGGCTTCGTGCTAATGAAATGTTCAAGCCAGCATCGGCTTATCGACCAAAATCGGAGCGTCCTTTCCGGCCCATCCGAAAATTCGACAGAGGACCATGGCGGACAACAAGGATCTTTTTGGCGCGGCTCCCTTGAACGGCGCCGAGGTCAAGGCGGAACGCGGGAAAAAGCCTGCTGTCGAGGTGAAAAAACCGCTGGACGGCGGGACACCCGGCGAGTTGGGCTATACCGCCGCGTCAATCGAGGTCCTGGAGGGGCTTGAGCCGGTGCGCCGACGCCCCGGCATGTATATCGGCGGCACCGACGAAACCGCCCTGCATCACCTCTTCGCCGAAGTGCTCGACAACGCCATGGACGAGGCGGTGGCCGGCCACGCCACCCGCATCGACGTGGCGATGGACGAGGACGGCTTTCTCAACGTGACCGACAACGGGCGCGGCATTCCCATCGACCCGCATCCCAAATTCCCCAAGAAATCGGCGCTCGAAGTCATCATGACGACGCTGCATTCGGGCGGCAAATTCAATTCCGGGGCCTATCAGACCTCCGGCGGCCTGCATGGCGTCGGCGTTTCGGTGGTGAACGCCCTGTCCGAGCGCCTCGAAGTCGAGGTGGCGCGCGCGCAAACCCTCTATCGCCAGGTTTTTGAACGCGGCGCCCCGATCGGCCCGCTGGAGACGGTCGGGCGCGTCGCCAACCGGCGCGGCACCAAGCTGCGGTTCAAGGCCGATCCGCAGATCTTTCGGGAAAACGCCCGCTTCAGTCCGGCGCGGCTGTTCAAGATGGCGCGGGCCAAGGCCTATCTGTTCGGCGGCGTCGAAATCCGCTGGAAATGCGCGGAAAACCAACTCGATGCGGCCGGAAAGACGCCGAAAGAGGCGGTTTTCCATTTTCCGGGCGGGTTGAAGGATTATCTGGCCGCCGATATCGAAGGCAAGGAACTGGTCGCCGAGCCGTTTTTCGTCGGCCGGGTGGAAAAGCCCGAACGCCATGGTTCGGTGGAATGGGCGATCGCCTGGCTGGCGCAGGACGACGGCTTCATCCATTCCTATTGCAACACCATTCCGACGCCCGATGGCGGCACCCATGAATCCGGTCTTCGCCTCGCCTTGTTGCGGGCGCTGAAGGACCATGCCGAGCGCATCGGCCAGGGCAAGCGCGCCAGCGCCATCACCACCGA
This sequence comes from uncultured Alphaproteobacteria bacterium, assembly GCA_963813955.1. Lineage (GTDB taxonomy): Bacteria > Pseudomonadota > Alphaproteobacteria > Rhizobiales > Beijerinckiaceae > Rhodoblastus. Next base: position 7,409 of record CAWFBN010000037.1, read on the forward strand.
CGACATCATGAACGGCTGCGCCGCGATGATTTCGATTTTCATCCGCGAGCCGGAATTTCAGGGCCAGAACAAGAGCCGGCTCATGAGCGTCGAGGCGTCGCGGATCGTCGACAGCGCCTTGCGCAACTCGTTCGACCATTGGCTCGCCGCCTCGCCGGCCCAGGCGGCGCGCCTGCTCGACTGGGCCATCGAGCGCGCCGAGGACCGGTTGCGCCGCCGCGCGGAAAAAGATGTCGCCCGCAAAACCGCCGTGCGCAAATTGCGCCTGCCCGGCAAACTCGCGGATTGCTCGAATAACTCGGCGCAAGGCTCTGAACTGTTTATCGTCGAGGGCGATTCCGCCGGCGGCTCCGCCAAGCAGGCGCGCGACCGCGCCAACCAGGCGATTTTGCCCTTGCGCGGCAAAATCCTCAATGTCGCCAGTTCCACGCGCGAAAAACTCGCGGGCAATCAGCAACTGGCCGACCTCACCCAGGCCCTGGGCGCGGGAACCGGCGCGCATTATCGCGCCGAGGACCTGCGCTACGACAAGATCATCATCATGACCGACGCCGACGTGGACGGCGCGCATATCGCCTCGCTGCTGATCACCTTCTTCTATCGGCAAATGCCGAAACTGATCGACCAGGGCCATCTTTATCTCGCCGTGCCGCCGCTGTTCAAACTGACGCAGGGCGCCAAGACGGCCTATGCGCGCGACGAACTCCATCGCGACGAACTCATCCGCACCCTGTTCTCGGCGCGCGGAAAAATCGAGATCAGCCGCTTCAAGGGGCTGGGCGAAATGATGCCGGCGCAACTCAAGGAAACCACCATGGCCCCCGGCAAGCGCACCTTGCTCAGGGTGGCGATTGCCGAAGAAGACCGGGAGGAAACCGCCGGTTCGGTCGAGAGGCTGATGGGAACCAAGCCGGAAGCGCGCTTCGCCTTCCTGCAGGAGCGCGCCGCTTTCGCCGCCGCCTCCGATCTGGTCGATCTGTGACGGAAACTGCAAATTAACCGCGCTAACCATATGTGTTCAGACTCCGTTTACGCTGACCGGGACATAAGACCTCTGGCCAGCCCCGGAGCGAAACATGTCTGACTTTTCCCAACCGCCTGAAAAAACAGAAGTTTCGGCCGTCGATAGAGTCGCATTGCTGTGCGCTGTGGTGTCGGTCGTCTGCGTGCTGGGCGCCCATGCTCTCGACAAATTGGCGCAGGCCGGCGCGCCGCCGCGCGGGGCGGCGACCGCTCCCCGCGTGGATTATTCCCCGACCGGTTCGATCCCCAACGCCGCTGCGCCCGGGTCGATCCCTGCGGAGCGAAAACGCCGGCGCACTAATGCCAACGCTGCTGCGGCTGCGGCAAAACGAGGCGCCAGCGCTGTTTTGGCAGAAACAATTTGACTTCTACGCGGCAAACCCTAATGGTCGCCTCGGCGTTACCGGGTTCGCGCGCGCCCGCCGTTAGTCGAACGGCGCATCCATTCGGAATGGCTTTCCATTTCACGGCGCAGCGAATTGAAGTTGTGGGCAAGCCGCCGCTTCATTCCGGCCGAAGCCCTCCCGGATCATTTCGCCAGACGCGATCCTTTGGCAAACCCGCTATTTGGGACATTTAATGCAATTTACCGAACTCGGCCTCAGCGAAAAAGTGCTGCGCGCCGTCGAAGCCTCTGGCTACACCACCCCGACGCCCATCCAGGCGCAGGCCATTCCTTTGGCGCTCGCCGGGCGCGACGTGCTCGGCATCGCCCAGACCGGCACCGGCAAGACCGCCGCTTTCGTCCTCCCCATGCTCTCGCAGCTCGAGCAGGGGCGCGCCCGCGCCCGCATGCCGCGCACGCTGATCCTGGAGCCGACGCGCGAACTCGCCGCGCAGGTCGAGGAAAGCTTCGTCAAATACGGTTCCCAGCACAAGCTGAACGTCGCCCTGCTGATCGGCGGCATGTCGTTCGGCGACCAGGAAACCAAGATCATGCGCGGCGTTGACGTGCTGATCGCCACGCCCGGCCGCCTGCTCGATTTTTTCGAACGCGGCAAGCTCATGCTCGGCGGCATCGAAATCCTCGTCATCGACGAGGCCGACCGCATGCTCGACATGGGCTTCATCCCGGACATCGAGAAAATCTGCAAGCTGGTGCCCTTCACCCGTCAGACCCTGTTCTTTTCGGCCACCATGCCGCCGGAAATCACCCGCCTGACCGAGCAATTCCTGCATAATCCGGCCCGCGTCGAAGTGGCCCGCGCCGCCTCCATCGTCACCACCATCACCCAGTCGCTGGTCGCCTCGCATGGCGGCGGCGACAAGCGCGAAACCTTGCGCAGGCTGCTGCGCGAAGTCGAAGGCCTGAAGAACGCCATCGTCTTCTGCAACCGCAAGCGCGACGTGGCCATCGTCCACAAAAGTCTGGACAAGCACGGCTTTCCGGTCGGCGCCCTGCATGGCGACATGGACCAGTCGGCCCGCATGGCTTCGCTCGACGCCTTCAAGAACGGCGCGGTGGACATCCTCGTCTGTTCCGACGTGGCGGCGCGCGGCCTCGACATTCCCGATGTCAGCCATGTCTTCAATTTCGACGTGCCGACCCATTCGGAAGATTACGTTCACCGCATCGGCCGAACCGGCCGCGCCGGACGTCTGGGCGCCGCCTTCACCCTCGTCACTTCCGACGACGGCAAATACGTCGCCCAGATCGAAGACCTCATCAAGCGCAAGATCGACTGGCACGGGCCGGGCCTGAATGAACTCGCCGAGCCGCAACATACCGAACGCGACCGCGAGCGCGCCGCGCGCGGCGGCGGCGAAAGATCGCGCCGTAACGCCAGAGGGTCTTCCGAGCGCGGAACGTCGGAGCGCCCTCGTCGCGCCCCGCGCGCCGAGCGCCCCGAGAGCGCGGCCGTGGAACGTCCCGAAAGCGCGGCTATTGTGGAACGTCCCGAAAGCGCTGCGCGTCCTGAGCGGGCTCCGCGCACGAAACGTCCCGAGCGCGCTGAACGCCCCGAGCGTGCTGAGCGTCCTGAGCCGTTGCGGCTGCAGCGGAAGAACGGGCGCCGCGCGCGGAAAACTTCCAGCGCGATGCGCAGCGTTCGCGGCGCGGCGGTTATCCGGTCGATAACGACCCGCCGGTGATCGGCCTCGGCGACCATGTGCCAAGCTTTTTGCTGCGCTCGGTCAAGGTCAAGGCCAAGCCGGTCGAGTGAAGCCGGTCGAGTGAATGCGTTGCGCCGGTCAGTTCGCCGGCGCCTCGTCGAGTTGGCGCAACAGCGCCAGCGACAGGCCCCGGCAGTCCGGCAAAATCAGGCTGGCGCCGCTCAGATCGTCGCTATTATAGGCGCTGCGGACGCCGATGACCCGCAAACCCGCCGCCTTCGCCGCAACAACGCCATTGCGCGAATCCTCGACCGCGATGCAGCGGTCCGCGTCGCGGCCCAGCCTCTCCAGCGCCAGAAAATAGACATCGGGCGCCGGCTTCTTGCGCTCGACCATGTCTCCGGCGGCGACCACCGGAAAAATTTCGCGCCAGTCGGCCCCCAGCGCGGCGTCAAGCAGCGCTTCGACATTGGCTGGCGTCGTGGTGGTGGCGATGGCGAGGACGAAGCCGCTCGACCGCGCTGCGTCCAGAAATGCCGGAATGCCGGGCCGAAGCGCGATCTCGCCAGCCGCGACTTTGCCGGCATAGATCGCTGTCTTGCGCTGGTGCAGTTCAGCGATCAGCGCGGGGCTCATCTCGCCCTCGCCTAAAACTTTCTTGCAATAATGGGCCATGCGCTCCTTGCCGCCGGTCACGCGCAGCAGGTCGCGGTAAAGCGCCTCATCCCAGACCCAGCCAAGGCCGAATTCCGCGAAGGCCTGGTTGAAGGCGCGGCGGTGCACCTCTTCCGTCTCGGCCAGCGTGCCGTCCACGTCGAAAATCACGGTGTCGATCAAGGGGGGCCTTTGCAAAGGTGAGAGCAACTCGACCATCTTCGCGCGGCTTTGGCTAAAAATATATTTAAGAAATCAAAAGCTCGATTTAGAATTCAGGATCGTCATTCGAGGGAAGCATCACCTTGCCGCCAACAAGCCAGATGCGCTTCCTGCCAGTTTCGGCAGCGGCAGCACGCCGAAAATCTTGCGCAAGAAACCGGGCGCAATGGCTGACAGCGGATTGACGGAAAGCGACGGGTCCGACACCCGTCCCGTCACGCGGAAATTGAGTCCGAACAGCCCTTCCTGCTGGCCGCCGAGAAGGAGGCCCAAAACCGGCAATCGGCCGAACAGGTTGTTCACGCCATAGGCGGGCACGAAAACCCCCGACAAGTCCACGGTGTCGCGTTGGAAATCGACCCAGCCTTCGAGCGTCGAGCCAATGCTCGGGCTGGCGATGGCGCCGTCGCGCACATTCAGCCGGGATCCGGTCTTGCTCAACTGGGCGTGCAGACGCGAAAAGCTGACGACGTTAGGATCGAGCTTGACCCGGGCGGCAAGCTGTTCGGCATTGGGCGACGAGGCGAAGCTGCGCATGACCGGTTCGCCGCGCAGGACGAAATTGTCGATATCCACTGTCCCTGACGGGTTGTCGGCGAGCCGGATATCGGCTCGCAGTTTGCCGCCTTCCATATGGCTATAGGCGTCGAGCAAAGGCGAGGAAGGCCCCGGCGTCAGAGGTCGAAAGGCGCAGCAGCGGCGGCCCGTCATCGGGGCGGGAGATCGCGCCCTGCACGGCGTCGCCGCCGAGTTTTCCCGAAAAGCCCAGCGACTGGAACTGCCCTCCCCGTCTGGAGAAACGCAAATCCGCATTGGACACGATCTGGCGATTGTCGCCCGACAGCAAGGTGGCGTTGAGATCGAGATCGACGCCGGTCTTGTCGCTGGAGCGCCCTGAGTCGCTGGAGGTCAGATATTTCAGGAAGGGCCGCGCGTCCAGCGCCGCGCCCTTCATCGCAACCTTGATGACGTCGCCGGTCCTTGTGGCTTCGACCTGCATGTTGTCGCCGGGCGAGAATTTGACCTGCGGGAATTTGGCGGCGGTCACAGATTCCTTCGGGGCTCAATTGCAGCGCGCCCTTGGCCGAGGCGCCGGAGCCGTCGAACACGATCTGGTCGAGGCTGGCCCCGCCGCGCTCATCCTCGCGATAGAGGAAACTGGCCTTGGCCGGTCGTCCCGCCGGCTTGTAAAGGCCGGGCAAAGGATAGAGCAGTCCCGTCCTGGTCATGTCCAGTTCGACCTGCGCCTGCGGACGCGCGGCGCCGACCTCGCCCGTCGCCTTCACCGCGATCGGCCCCGCCACCGAGGCGCCGAAGGGGAGCCCGGCCTTGGCCCGCGCCGCTTCGTCCATGACGAAGGAAACAACGCCCTGCGACGGCTCGGAACCGTTGCGGGTGAATTCGAGCGTCGCCGGCGCGCCGAAAAGCTTGCCCGTTCCCGTCACCCGGGTGACGCCATTGGCGAGGCTGACGTTGAGCGTGGCCTGATCCAGCTTTTCACTGCCAACCAGACGCTCGACCGAGAAATTCTCCACCTTGGCCGTGACATCTATGCTCGAAAGCGCCGGATCATAAACCGGTTGCAGCTTGGTCCGATAGGTGAAGCTGCCGTCGAACTGGCCCTTGGTGGTCTTCGGATCGAGCGGCAGGCTGGCGACCTTGGCGAAGCCCGGCTTGGCCAGGATCTCGGCCAGAATGTCGAGCGACCCTTTTCCGCGCGCCGTTACGCTGAGAGCCAGCGGCAGGGTGGCGAAATCGGGCATGGACATCAGCCCGTCCGACAGGTCGATCTTGCGACCCGGCGCCGATTCCATCGCCGCCACGCTGGCGTTCAGACGCGCCGTGCGCCCGGTGGAATGGCCCTGGCCGTCGAGCCCGATCACCGGCGGCGCGTCGTCCATGAAGGTGAAGGACGCGTCCTTGACCGTGTAATCAATGCTGATCCGGTCATCCATCGGCGCATGCTGCGCCCGCATGATGCGCAGGTCGGTCTCGTCGAGATCGACGGCCATGCGGGCGCTTTCGAGCATGCCGCCGAGCAGATGGTCGCCCACCCAGCCACGCACCGGCGCGCCGACCGAATTGGGCCACATCGCCATCACCCCTGCCGCCGTCGACTTGCCAGCGGAAATGCCGAGGCGCAGATGCGGTCCATTGACCCAATCCACCGTCCCCTGCATGGCCATCGCGACTTCCGGCCCGACCGCCTCGATCCGGTCGATGGCGAAAACCTTGTTTTTGGCGTCCACGCTCATGGCGCCGCGAAAATTGGTCAGCGTCACCGATTTTTCGCCGGCGCGATCCGGCCCGATGACGCCATTCTCCGACTGCTCGAAGGCGAGGCTCCAGGGCGCGTCGTCACGCGGCGGCGGCGTGATCGCGCCCTTGAGGAAAAAGCGGGTCGGGCCGGAAAAAATCTGCGCTTCGTCGACCACAACGCGATGATTGGCGCCGTCCCAACGCGCCGCGGCGAAGATTTCGTCGATGAACACCGGCGCGAAATCGGGATCGTCGAAACGCCAGAAGCCTTCGCCGAGCGCCAGACGCGCATTGGCCTCGACGAGATGACCGTCGCCTTCGAGGGAGGCCGTCGCCTTGACCGATATGGGAATATCCGAATCGATCGGCAGCGAGGTTTTTCCCGCCAGCAGCGCGATTTCATCGATGGAGAAGCCGCTCGCCTCGAAGGACAGATCGTGAGCCTCGCCACGGGCGCCGCGCGCCACACCCTGCACGCTCCAGCGCCCGCTCGGGCCGCGCGCCGAAAGCTTGACATTGGCCACGCCCCTTCCCGGCCTGCAGTCCGCGATCCAGCAGGAATTCGAACTCCTGGAAGCCGCGTGTCTGGTTGGCGACGCGGTCGTCGATGATTAATTTGCCGCGCCGAATGCCAAAATGATCGAGCGAGGCGATGGGGCTCGAGACGCCCTGGGCGATGTCGAACACCGTATTGATCGCCGCGGCCGCCTGACGCATCACTTTCGCCCGCGTCGTCGGAGCCGGGACACTGGTCGGCGGCGCCACCGATATCTGGGGCGACGCTTGGGGCGATTCCTGAGGAGCCTCTTGGGGACAGGTTTGGGCGCTGGCGCTGGCGGCGGTCCGCAGCTTGCTCGGCGCCGCCGGCGTTCAGATCGAGGTCGCCATCGGGCAGCACGCGCAAATTCACCGTGAGGTCTTCGAGTTCGACTCGCGAAGGATTGATGCGTCCGGCGAGCAGCGACAGGGGATCGAAAATCAGATCCGCCTTGGGGGCGATCACCAGACGCCGCCCGTCAGCCTGGCGGACCACGAAATTATTCAGAGCCAGCGCCAGACCGTGGTCTTGCCGCTCGACCGCCATTTCGCCTATGTCCACGCGATAGGCGGGGCCGAGTTTTTGCTCCAGGGCCGAGGTCAGCAGCGGCTTGAACGCATCGAGATTGAGGCGGCCGAGACTGAGAGCCACGACCAGCGCGCCGAGGCCGAAAATCAGCGCGAGCAGCGCCAGCGACAAGCCGGCGCCGGCCGCATGCCGCGCCCGCCAGCGGCGCAGCGGCCGGCAGGGGGCGCGCGGCAGCACGGAGGGTTTCGGCTCTTTATCGCTCGTTTCGACCAATACTCGGCGCTTTCTTCGCTCACGCTGCTGGCGCAACGGGGCGAATTGAGATTCTATGGAAAATTCAGCCAGAGTTTTCGCTCAGCTAAACCGAAGACGCAACGTCGACGCCCCATCGTTGCACTATAGTCATGGATGCTCGCGTTTTCAGGCAAGAAAATGTGCAAAAAGATGCACAAAAATGACTTCGTTGGACAAGCCCGCCAGCAGGCGGCGTCGCCAGCGAAAATGAAACCTCGCATGAAAAGGATGGTCAATGTCAACACCCCTGCAAACTGGCGACCCCGCCCCCGATTTCAACCTCCCGCGCGACGGCGAAGGCGCGCTCTCGCTTGCCGATTTCAAAACCCGCAAGCTCGTCCTCTATTTCTACCCCAAGGACGACACCTCCGGCTGCACGGCCGAGGCGATCGACTTCAACCGGCTGGCCAGCGACTTCGCGGCGGCGGGCGCGGCGGTCGTGGGCGCCTCGCCCGATCCCGTCAAGCAACACGACAAATTCCGCCAGAAATACGAACTGACCTTCCCGCTCCTCGCCGACGAAGCGAAGCAGACGCTCGAAGCCTATGGCGTCTGGGTCGAGAAAAGCATGTATGGCCGCAAATATATGGGCGTCGAACGGACGACTTTTCTGATCGACGGCGATGGCAAAATCGCCAAAATATGGCGCAAGGTCAAAGTGCCCGGCCATGCCGACGAGGTGCTGGCGGCGGCGAAGGCAATTTAGCGCCGTTGCATAAAAATGGGAGACGCTGGAACTTGGCGCGGCCGCCAGCGTCTTCATCAGGGGCTATGGCAAGCTTGCCTCAGCTTTTTTATTTCAGGAGACCGACATGCGCCAATTGCGTTCAGCCCTTTTCGCCGTCACGAGCTTTTGCTCCTCCGTCGCGGCCCATGCGCAACAACCGGCGGCGCCGGTCCCCTATCCTCTTGACGCAATTCCGGAAAAAATGCCTTTCGCCACGCCCTACGGGCCGCCGATTTCGTTAGCGCGTGCGCAGGAGGCCATCGCCGCCGCCAAGGCCGAGGCGGAAAAACGCGGCTGGCCGGTCAACATCGCCGTGGTCGACTCCGGCGCCAATCTTGTCGCCTTCGCCCGGATGGACGGGGCGCAACTCGCTTCGATCGCCGTCGCCGAACACAAGGCGCGGGCCTCCGCGACATTCCGGCGGCCAACCAAGCTTTTCGAGGAAGGGCTACAGAAATCCGACTATAAATACATCATGACGCTGGATGGAGTTATTGCCTCGCGCGGCGGCATTCCGCTGATCGAGGACGGAAAATTGATCGGCGCCATAGGCTGTTCCGGCGCGACCGGCTCGCAAGACGAAATTGCCTGCACAGCGGGCGCGGCGACCATAAACAAGTAAGGCAAACCTTATTTGGTCGAACGTTTAAGGATTTCCTGGAACCAGTCTGTATTCATCGACCCCGGTGACATCCAGGCCGTAGCAAAGATTCGGGCGAATAGCGGTCGAGC
>CAWFBN010000038.1:0-4722 GCA_963813955.1 uncultured Alphaproteobacteria bacterium
AAGGCGCGGGCTCTCGTCCTTCAAGTTGCACGCCAGTCTCGTGCCGGCTCAGCGCCGCCCGCGCCAGCCAGCAAAGAGTCGCCGCCGCCTGTTCGAGGCTCAAGCCGCCATTGGCGTGGATGTTGGAAATGCAGTTGCGCTCGCTGTCGCGCCGCCCCGGACGCGGCTCGTAAGTGATGTAAACGCCGAGACTGTCGGCGACGCTGAGCCCCGGCCTCTCCCCCACCAGCAGCACGCAAAGCTTTCCGCCCAGAATTTCGGCGATTTCGTCGCCCAGCGCGACGCGCCCGAAACGCGCGATGACCACAGGAGCGATATTCAGCCCCGCCAGCCCCGGCAGGCTGGCGGCGATCAGGGGCGCCGCCTGGGTCTGGACCGCGCTGGCGGACAGTCCGTCGGCGATGACGAAGACCACGTCGGGCTTTTCGGCCAACTCCGTCAATTTTTGCCGCGAGTCCGCATTGAGCCGCCGCCCGAGATCGGGCCGCCGCAGATAGGTCGCGGAGTCCTCGACCTGCGATTGCACGCAAACTGCGGGCAGGGGGGCCAACTCCCGCGCGAGGGCCGCCACATCGAGCGCGCCATGCACGGCGTCGCGGGCGCGGGCGTGGGCGAGTTGAAAATCCAGCAGCGCCCGCGTCGGCAGCAAATCGCCGCTGCGCCCGAGGCCGATGCGCGCCGGGGTCGCCGCCCGCAAGGCGGCGTAAGGATCGAGGCCGACGATCTTGTCGCTCATGCCGACTTCTCCAACAGTCCGAAACCGTTGCGGAAAACATCGACGATGCGGCCTTGCGGCGTGGAAAGCCGCATCCGCGCCAGCCAGTCCTCGAATTCGGGCGCCGGACGCAGCCCCATTGTCGAGCGCAGGAAAAGCGCGTCATGAAAGGACAGGCTCTGATAATTGAGCATGATGTCGTCGGCGCCCGGCACGGTGATCAGAAAGGCGCAGCCGCCCGCCGCCAGCAGCAGCATCAGAGTGTCCATGTCGTCGGAATCGGCTTCGGCGTGATTGGTGTAGCAGGCGTCGCAGCCCATCGGCAGGCCCAGCAGCTTGCCGCAGAACAGATCTTCCAGCGCCGCGCGGATGATCTGCTTGCCGTCGTAGAGATATTCCGGGCCAATAAAGCCCACCACGGTATTGACCAGCAGCGGCTTGATAGCGCCGCGCCACGGCATAGGCGCGCGCCTCCATGGTCTGCTGGTCGACGCCGTGGTGCGCGTCGGCCGACAGCGCCGAGCCCTGGCCGGTTTCGAAATACATCACATTCTGGCCGACCGTCCCGCGCCCCAGCGCCGGCGCTGCGGCATAGGCCTCGTCCAGCACGGCGAGATCGACGCCAAAGCCGCGATTGGCGGCTTCGCTGCCCGCCACCGACTGGAACACCAGATCGACCGGCGCGCCCTGCGCCATGATCTCCAGCGCGTTGGTGACATGGGTGAGCACGCAGGTCTGGGTCGGAATGGCGTAACGCTGGCGGATTTCGTCGCAGCATGTCGATCAGGCGAATGGCGTTTTGCACATTGTCGGAGGCTGGATTGATGCCGATCACCGCGTCGCCCGCGCCATGCGCCAGCCCGTCGAGCACGACGGCGGCGATGCCCTTGGGGTCGTCGGCGGGATGGTTGGGCTGGAGCCGGGTCGAGAGCCGGCCTTCCAGCCCGATGGTGTTGCGAAACGCCGTGACGATCCGGCACTTGCGCGCCACCGCGATCAGATCCTGGTTGCGCATCAATTTGCTGACGGCGGCGGCCATTTCCGGCGTCAGGCCCGGCGCCAGCGCGGCCAGGGCGGCGGCGTCGACCTCATAGGACAGGAGATGGTCGCGCAATTCGCCAACGGTCATCGACGCGACCGGCGCGAAAGCGTCGCGGTCATGGCTGTCGACGATCAGCCGCGTCACCTCGTCGGCTTCATAGGGAATCAGCGCTTCCTGCAGGAAAGTCTTCAGCGGCAGATCGGCCAGGATGAAGCGCGCGGCGACCCGCGCGGCGTCGGAGGAGGCGGCGATCCCGGCCAACTCGTCGCCGGACCGGCGCGGCGACGCCGCCGCCAGCAGCGCTTTCAAATCGTCGAAAACGAAATTTTCGCCCCGCAAAGTCCCGAATAAGGCATGAGCCCTCCTGTTTGCGGCAGTCTACCGCACCGCACGCGGCGAACAAGCGGGCGCAAGCGGCGCTAGTTTCGAATTGTTCTAATAAGCGACGATAGGTTTGCCGTCCCTCCCGCCGACCGTCATAAAAACACAGCTTGGCTTTGATCGGGCCAAAAGCTTGATCAGAAAGGGACAAAAGTGTCGTTTCCAATTCGCATGTTTCCAGCTTTAGCGGGTTTGGCGCTCCCCCTCCTTGCGCTCCCCGCGCAAGCGCAGGAGGCCAAGATCGATCACTATTACGAATTGGAGACCAAATATCTGTTCGGCTTCACCAATGGAACCGACATCGGCGCCGAGGGCGAAAAGGAATTCGAAGCCGAAACGACCGCCGCTTTCCAGAAGCGCGGCGGTCGCTACAGCGAGATCGAGCAGGAGTTCGAATTCGAGCATGTGCCGTCGCAATACTGGGGCTATGAATTCAGCCTCCACGGCCTTTCGCAGCATTTCAACGGCGTGCAAGGCGTGGACAATTTCAATCAGACCAATTTCAGCGGCATTTCATGGAAGCCGAAATGGCTCATCATCGGGCGCGGCCCCGGCAATCCCATCGGCCTGTCGCTGTCGGTCCAGCCGCAATGGGAAACATTCGGCGGCCCCAATGGCATCCATAATACGACTTTCAGCATGGAGACCCGGCTCGCGGCCGACACCGAATTCCTCCCCAACATGCTCTATGCCGCGATCAATCTGATCTACGCGCCGGAAGTCGGCCAATCCACGCGGCGAGACCGGCTGGGAGCGCGCCGCGGGCTATGGCGCCTCCGCCGCCATGGCCTATCGCATCGCGCCCAAAGGTCACGATCGGCGGCGAAGTGGAATATTATCCGTTCCCACAGCAGCTTTGGCGTCGGCAATTTCGACGGCGCGGCGCTTTACGCCGGCCCCACCCTGCACATCCAGTTCAACCCCAAAATTTATCTGGCGGCGGCATGGTCGACGCAAATCGCCGGCCACGCCTCGGGCGACCGCGGTCAGCTCGACCTGACCAATTTTGAACAGCAGCACGGCAATCTCAAACTCGGTTTTGAATTCTGATCTCTTAAGACGCAAAGGAAGAAAAATGAAGACCAAGTTACTCATTCTGGCGCTGTTTTTGCCGCTCGCCGCGCGCGGCGGCCGCGCAACAGGCGACCGTTGCATCTGACCATCAAGGACCACCAATTCCAGCCGTCCCAGCCGCGTGCTCCGGCCAACCAGCCTTCACCATCGTCGTCAAGAATCTCAATTCCACCGCCGCCGAGTTCGAGAGCAAGACCCTGCGCGTCGAAAAGGTCGTGCCGCCGGGCGGCGAGGTGACGATGCTGATTCGTCCGCTCAATCCCGGCCGATACCACTTTTTCGACGATTTCCATCAGGACACCACCGATGGCGATCTGACCGTCGAATAAGGGGCTTGAAATGCTGGGTGCTCTGATAATTGTTTTTCGCGAAGTGATCGAGGCCGGCCTGATCGTCGGCATCGTGCTCGCGGTGACGCGCGGCGTTGCGGGCAGGGGCCTGTGGGTCGCCGGCGGCGTCGCGGCCGGGCTGTTCGGGGCGGCGCTGATCGCCGTTTTCGCCGGGGCGCTGGCCAACGCCTTCGCTGGCTTTGGGCAGGAGATTTTCAACGCCAGCGTTCTCGCCCTCGCCGTGGTCATGCTGGCTTGGCACAACATCTGGATGGCCAGCCACGGCCGCGAAATGGCGGCCAATCTGCGCCACGTCGGCCAGGAGGTCGCGGAAGGCTCGAAAACCCTGATGGCGCTGGCGATTGTCGTCGCCGTCGCGGTTCTGCGCGAAGGTTCGGAAGTCGTGCTGTTCCTTTACGGCATCGCGGCGTCGGGCGAAGCGGGATTTCGGCGGCCTTTTGCTCGGCGGGTTGCTCGGCGTCGCGCTCGGCGGCGCCCTCTCCTATGTGATGTTCGTGGGCTTGGTGAAAATTCCGGCGCGCCATCTCTTTGGCGTCACCACGGCGCTGATCACGTTTCTCGCGGCGGGTATGGCGGCGCAATGCGTGGTTTTCCTGCAGCAGGCCGGACTTGTGACCGCCCTCTCGGGCACGATCTGGGATACGTCCTCCATCCTTCCCGACGACAGCCTGCCGGGCCGGGTGCTGCATGTGTTGTTCGGCTATGTCGATCAGCCCTCGGGCATGCAGGCTCTCGTCTATATCTGCGTTCTGGCCGGAATATTTTTCGCGACGCGGACCGCGTCGGCGCCACAATTCAGGCAAAATCTTGATGCCGGTCATAGCGCGGGGTGAAATGCGCCCTATCTTCGAATATGGAGGAGGTGATGACACTGCTGCGACGCTCAAGTTTTAATCGGGAGCCGTCCAGCCAAAAGCCAGCAAGCGCCAGCATGACGGCGCCGCGCAAAAAAGCGGCGATCCGCCCGAACATCGGGAGATTATCTTGACCAAACTTTCAGTTCCGCACGATGCCTTCATTTTCGTCGGCGATGGCCGCAAGGCGCTGTTCCTTCGCAACGAAGGGGATGAAAAATTCGCCAATTTCGTCACCGTCAAGGTTTGGCCGACGAAAATCCCGCCCACTCACGACCAGGGAACGGATCGGCCGGGGCGCGCCTT
>CAWFBN010000039.1:0-36974 GCA_963813955.1 uncultured Alphaproteobacteria bacterium
CATCGACTTCGCCCGCCCCTTGCTCCAAGCGTAGAATGATCCACGAGAAGCCGCGCGCCGTCCCTTGGCGCTGTGGCGATGCCGCTGCCACATACCGAAATCTGTTCCGTTCATCGTTAGCTCCCCTGAAGATTTCAAAGTTGTGAAGCTTATGAAATTGGACAGGACGAGGCTTAACAAGAGCCTTGTGCTGGCCTGCGAAGCCGCACAAGGCCGGAGATGATGAAATAATAGTTGTTCCGCCAGCCGAACGCTTCGCGGGCTGCGCCGATAACTTCGAGCGCAAGGAAAGCGCACAGGCTTTCGGACAGACGCCAACTACCGTTTCGTTTCGCCTCAGCGCGGGAAAAAATGGTCTTGGCGCGCGCCCATCCCGGACTTCACGTCCTTGGCGAAGATGACCACATCGGTGGAGCTGGCCGGCACGGGTCCCGGGGCGCGATGACCAGCAGGCGCAGTTCGAGCGTCTGGTCGGGGCCGACCTCGACCGTGGGCTCGTTTTACGCTCCCGCCCGCCAACGATCTGGACCTCGGCGCCCGTCAGTCCCTCGACATGGATCTGGAACGGGCGCGCGTCGCCGTTCTTGTTGAGCAGGCGGATGGTATAGCCATTGCGCACCGAGCCGTCCGAAATCGCACGGCCAGAGGATTGCGGTCGTGCAGCACGTTGACGCCGGAATATTTCTTGTTGACGAAAGCATAAGTCATGATCGAGCCGACCACGGCGATCAGCACGACATAGAGAATGGTGCGCGGCCGCACCAGATTATAGACTTCCGGCAAGCCCGGCGCGGCGGCGTCGGCGTTCATGTCGTTGTCATAGGCGATCAATCCGGTCGGACGGTGCAACTCGCGCATGACATGATCGCAAGCGTCGATGCAGAGGCCGCATTGGATGCAGCCGAGTTCGGCTCCGTGGCGAATATCGACGCCGGTCGGGCAGACCGCGATGCATTGGCGGCAATCGACGCAATCGCCGGCCGGTTCGCCCTTGGCCCGCAAGGCGATGGCCTTTTTGGCCGAACGCGCGGTTCGCCGCGGTCGCCGCGATAGGTCACGTTGAGCGCATATTCGTCGGTCAGCGCGGCCTGGATGCGCGGCCAGGGACACATGAAGATGCAGACCTGTTCGCGCGAATGGCCTGCGAGGAAATAGGTCGTCAGGGTCAGGATGCCGATCCAGATATAGGCCGCCATCGGCGCCTGGAAGGTCACGAGTTCGCGCATCAGGGTCGGCGCGTCGTGAAGTAAAGCACCCAGGCGCCGCCGGTTCCCCAGGCCACCGCCAGCCACAGGCTGTGCTTGAGGCCGATTTCCCAGACGCGCTTGACGGTCAACGCCGCCTTGTCCTTGAGCATGCGCTCGCGGCGGTCGCCCTCGACCCAGCGTTCGATCTGGTAAAACAGGTCGGTCCAGACGGTCTGCGGGCACATGTAGCCGCACCAGACCCGGCCCGCGACGGCGTTCATCAGGAAGAGGGTGAAGGAGGCGATGATCAGCAGGCCGGTGAAATAATAGACTTCCTGAGGCCAGAGTTCGATGAAGAAAAAGTAGAAGCGGCGATGCGGCAGGTCGAGCAGCACGGCCTGGTTGGGCGCGCCGGGGCCGCGATCCCAGCGCACGAAGGGCAGCAGATAATAGAGGCCCAGCGCGAAGGCCATGAAGCGCCATTTGATGCTCCGGAAGCGGCCGGACACCGATTGCGGAAAGACCTTCTTGCGGGACTGGTAGAGCGGTCCCTCGATGAAAGTGTCGTGTTTGTCGATCTGGTTCATCGGGCTCCGCCTCAGGTTCGCTCGCGCTGTTGAAAAGTTATTGACGCGCGCGGGCAATCTGGCCGGCCAGCACCCAGGATATCGGCATGGCGACGACGAAGCCTGCCAGCGCGGCCCAAGGGATAAGTTTCATGTCATGCGACGCCAGCGCGGGCGTGGCGACGACGATCATGAGGCCGATTCCGGCCAGCGTTGCGCCCAGGATGATCCAGAGTATTGCTGCGATCTTGAACATGTTCACGCCCTCCTCAAGCGCTTGATCGCGCCCCTTCGACGGGAATTAAAACTTATATAGGAAATATAGCAATTGACTTAGGTCAAAAGTATGCGGAGTTTCGCATATTGGTGGATCGAGTTCAGGCGGCGTTAAATTTTTCCGAAAGCGCGCCAAGGCGCCTTGGGGCGTGGGTCCGGCCGGGCCAGTCATTGTTGAGCGCCGCCAGCACCTCGCCGCGATTTGCCGCCATGTCGGCGATGGTGACGTCGTCGAGCACATCGAGAAAGGCTTGGCAGGCCTTCTTGAACAGCGCGCCGAGGCGGCAGACGTCGATCAGCGGGCAAGTATTGGTTTCGGCGTCGAAACACTCGACCAGATCGAGACCGTCTTCGGTCTTGCGGATGATCTCGCCGACCGTGATCGCCCCTGCGTCCTTGGCAAGCCGGAAGCCGCCGCTGCGGCCGCGCACGTTTTCGAGATAGCCCCAAACCCCAAGCTGATGCACGCATTTGACGAGATGCGCCTTGGAAATCCCGAAACTGTCGGCGACGTCCTGAACGGTGACGAGTTCGCCCCGGCGCATGGCCGCGACCATCAGGATGCGCAGGGCGTAATTGGAATAACTGGTGAGGCGCATTGGAAATCGTCCGCGCCGGCCGGTTGGATCGGCGGGCTGGAGGAAAACATACACGCCGGGCGCCACAAAAGCCAGCAGCAGCAAACGAAGGCCTGGAGGAGGGCGCCCCTCTTAGCGCCGCTCGCCTCCACGCACGGGCGCATGGCTCTCGCAGTCGCAACAGCTATTCCCTAATCGCCAATCGTGTTTCGCTCGCATTTTCGAACGAATTGGCAGGCCAAGGGTTTCAAGATTGAACGCGCCCTGAAGGCTGGGCGAAAGCTTGCCCGCTCAATGCACGAGCATTGGGGCCTGTTCCTGACCGAGGGAATCGTTTCATGGCGAGCTTAGGGCAACGTTCTCGCTGACTTCTCGACCGATCCAGGAAAATGAAGAAGGACGCTGATACGATTGCGGACGGGGCGCAGAAGCATCGTGTCCCTGCCACGTTGACCAAGCCGGGAGCCGCGCGTTTCTGGTTAGCGGTGGTCCTGACGGGGATCGGCGCCGGAGCCAGCGCCGCGGCGCTGAATTTGCTGCTGTCAGAAGTCCAACACCTGGCTTGGCCGTCAGCGAGCGGACGGCTTGTTGACGCGGCGACTGACGCCAGTGTTTGGCGCCATATATTCGTTCTGCTCGGTGCGGGTCTCCTGACCGGGCTGGCGCAAATCATGCTGGTGAATCTCTCGGGCGCCAATTCCATCGAGATCACCACCGCGCTCTGGTTCGCCGCCGGCCGGCTTCCGCCATTGCGAACGCTGGGCAGCGCCTTCCTCTCGGTGATCATCGTCGCCATGGGAGCCTCTCTCGGAAAGGAGGGAGCGCCAAAACAGACCGGCGCCGTGATCGCCAATGCTCTGTCGGATCGCGGCGGCTTTTCCGACGAGCAGCGCAAACTGCTCGTCGCTTGCGGAGCAGGGGCCGGAATGTCGGCCGTCTATGACGTGCCGCTCGGAGGCGCGTTATTCGCTCTTGAAGTGCTGAGGGGCGCCCTGGCTCTGCGGTTTGTGCTTCCGGCGCTCACGGCGTCCTTGATCGCGACCATGGTCGCGTGGCTGGTCATCCCGAACGCGCCGCTTTATCGAGTCGCCGTGGAAGGCAATATTCCCGCGGTCATTCTATGGGCTGTGTTTGCCGGTCCGGTCATCGGCCTCGCTTCGGTGGGCTACGTGCGCCTTATCAGACTGGCCGACCGCAACAGGCCCAGGGGCTGGCTCCGCCTGATCGCGCCGCCATTGGCATTCGGTTTTCTTGGATTGGTTTCGATCGCTTTTCCGCAATTACTGGGGAATGGCCAGGACTTGGCCCAGTTGGCGTTCGATGGCGCGGTTGCGCCGAAACTGCTGCTGGTATTGCTCGTTCTGAAACCGCTGGCGACTTTCATGTGTTTGGGCAGCGCGCCCCAGGCGGCCTGTTTACGCCCTCGTTGACGTTCGGCGCACTGCTTGGCGGCGTGCTGGGTTATGCTTGGACATCGATATGGCCGGGCGCGCCGCTGGGTCTCTTTGCCATCGCCGGCGCCGGGGCATTGCTTGCAGCGACAACCCAGGGGCCGATCTCGGCAGCCGTTCTGATGATTGAAATGACAGGGCATGATCGCGCGTTCATCGTCCCCATGCTGGTCGCCGTAGCCGTCGCTACTTTGGTCGCCAGAACCATTGACCCACGCTCGATCTACGACGTCCGCCTGACCGATGAGGAGTTTGCCGAGCGCCAAAGGCTTCGCGAGCCAGCGCCTTTGTGATAATAAGTGGCGCGCGGAATTCGACGCCACCAAACAGGAACTGCAATCCGCGCCGGAATATAAATATTCGTCGCCCATGTAAGCAATGAAAATGTCTCGCGCCCGCCCTGATTCAGCCGGGCGCGCTTGGCTGAGGAAGATTTCATTCTTGATATGTGTTGGCAGCGATTAAGGTCGTCGTGAAGTCCTGAAAAGGCGATAGTCGGAACGACGATGAACGATGATAAGCCTGTTTATGTCTGCGAAGACGAACCCGAACTGGCCCTGGCGATCGAAACGGAGCTGCGCGGTCGATATGCGGTCGTGCTGTCCGAGACCGGGGCCGAAGCCATGATCGCGGCGCGCGCGGGCCGGGCGCGTCTGCTGGTGATGGATCGCATGCTCAAGGGCGCCGACGGGTTGGCGCTGGTCGAGGAATTGCGCGCTTCCGGCGACCGGACGCCGGTGCTGATGATCAGCGCCATGGGCGGCGTCGATGACCGTGTGGCGGGCCTGCGCGCCGGCGGCGACGATTATCTGGTCAAGCCTTTCGCCATGGTCGAGTTTTCCGCGCGGGTGGACGCCTTGGCGCGCCGCCTGTCCGACGTTCAGTCGACGGTATTGGCCGCCGGCCCTTTGACCATGAACCTGATTTCGCGAAAGGTGCGCCGCAACGGGCGGGAGATTGATCTCCTGCCGCGCGAATTCAAGCTGCTGGAATATTTCATGCGCCGGCCGCGTCAATTGGTGACGCGTCAAATGCTGCTGGAAGATGTCTGGCAATACCATTTCACCGTCCAGAGCAATGTGGTGGACGTCCACATCCGCAATCTGCGCGTAAAACTCGACGCGCCGGATGAAAAAAAGCTGATCGTCAATCTGCGGGGCGAAGGGTTCGTGCTCGATGCGGATGCGTGACCTGTTCCGCTCGACGCCCCTGCGGGTCGCGGGGGCTTTTGCCTTGGCCATGGTTCTGCTCACCGGCGGCGTCTTCTCTTTTGTTTATGTCGCCACGACCAACGCCTGGATCGGTCAATTGCAGACCGTCTTCGCGGACGAGGCGGAAAAAGCCGCGGCGAGCGACGAGGATCGGCTGCGACGGTCCCTTTCGCTGCGTCTCACGCGCGATTTTCGCCGCCTGAATTTTGTCGCCCTCTATGATCCCTCCGGAGCGCTGGTGTTTGGCAATCTCGACCGCCGTCCCGACATTCCGGTCGATGGGCAAACGCATTATGTCGATGATTTCCGTTCGGCCGAGGGCGTGGCCCCGGAGCCGACCCTGCTGGTGGCCCGCGCCCGCCCGAACGGCGGGGTGATTGTGTTGGGGCGCAGCCTCGACGAGGTCGTCACCTTGCGGCGCATCCTCGCCCGCGCCCTGTCCTTCGCCATTCTGCCGCTGGCGGCCTGCGCGTTGGGCGCCGGCTTTTTCTTCGCCCGCCGCACCGCCGGGCGCATTCGGGAAATCGACCGGGCCATCGACACCATCATGCAGGGCGACTTGCGCGCCCGCCTGCCCACCCGCTCAGGGATTGAGGAACTCGACGGGGTGATCGGCTCGGTCAACCTCATGCTCGACGACATCGAGCGCCTGCTTGGCCAGTTGGCGAGTGTCGGCGACAATATCGCGCATGACCTGCGCACGCCCGTCGTCAATATCCGCGCGGGGCTGGAGCAGGCGCTGGCCGTCGCGCCAAAGGGGGACGCCTTGCGTCCGGCGGTTCAGGCCGCGCTCCGACAGCTTGACCGGGCGATGAATACGATTGCCGCCCTGTTGCGCATTTCCTCCATCGAAAACGAAAGGCGCCATGCCGCCTTTCGGGACATGGATCTGGCTGAGGTTTGCGCCGAAATGCACGCGTTTTTCCTGCCTTTGGCCGAGGCCAAGGGCATCGCCATGAGCATGGACGCATCGACGCCCGTTCACAAGATCGGCGACCCTGATCTCATGCGCGAGGCCATCGCCAATCTCATCGACAATGCGCTGAAGTTCACGCCGCGCGGCGGCGGCGTCCATGTCGCGGCGACGCTGCGGGACGGAGTCGCCTGTATCGAAGTCAAAGACAATGGGCGCGGCGTGCCGTCCGCCGAGGCGCATGATATCTTCCGGCGCTACGTGCGCGCCCGAAACGGCGGCGGCGAACCGGGCGCGGGCATCGGCTTGAGCATAACCGCGACCATCGCTCGCCTGCATCGCATGGACCTGACCGTCGCCGACAATGCGCCGGGAGCACGATTCACGATGACCGAACGCCTTGCCGAAGCGCCAATCCGTCAAGAATGAATGTTCGGCCAGGCGCATTGCGAGCGAAGCGAGTCAATCCACCCTGGCCACAACCGCAAGCCATGGATTGCTTCGCTTCGCTCGCAATGACGGGGCGAGTCGAGTGCGAAGCGCGGAATCGCTCAATCGGCGATCAAGGGAATCCCAACCTGACAAAATCCGAGTCATGCAATGTGGGGAGTGTTCTAATTTAGTTTTGCGTAGCTGCGCCTGGGGCATTGACGGCGTCACGAGCCGATCATAAGATCATTATCGCCGCATATAAGAATGTACGCAGATAATTAAAAAAACATTCGCGGAAAATGACTACGGGAGGGTAGCGCTATGCATCGGAATCGACGTGTTCCTCGCGAGAGGATTCTCGTATCGCTTTTGCCCGCCAAGAGAGCGACAAGCCGCCCTCCGCGCCGGCATTCCCCCGTGCTTTTTTTCCTGTCCTGACTTCAGCAGGCGCCTGAACGGCGATCTTTTGCCCACCTGTAAAGGTCGGGCGAAAACGCTTCTGTGCGCCCGGAAATTGATCTCATTTGGAGGACTTCGATGGCTGCTCTGTTTTCCGACGATTGGATGGTGGATTTCGGCAATGCGTGGAACGACGAGAAGGAACTCGGCGACGCTCTGGCCAAAATCGGCTTCAACTCGACCATCGGCTATGGCTTTGAGGGCGAAGACAAGCCACGCGGCATGATCAAAGTTGAGAAGGGTTATGTCGTCGAGGCCGGCGCCTATGCCGGGCAGCCGATGAACTGGGATCTCCGCGCCAGCCCCGCCGACTGGGAAAAATGGTGTTCCAACGGCATCGGCATGATGTCGCTCGGCCTGGCCTATACCGCCGGCAAGCTGAAATTCAAGACCGGCGACTATGGCGCGATGATCAAGAATCCGGCCATGGCCGGACCCTTCATCAAAAGTTTTTCGGCGATGGGAACAGTCCCGCGCAGCTGAGGCTCAGAAGGGTTGCAGGGTAATGTTGGCGAGCGTTTTCAAAGCATTTGGCTTTTTCATTGCGGCGATCGCCGGCGGTCTGGTCGTTCTCTGGCTTGGCGGACATTCCCAACCGGCGCCGGTCGCACGAACGCTCCCGGCGCCTACGCTGCGTTCGGTCCGCAGGCTGGAACGGTCGAAGTGATGCAAATGCCGACGGCGGCGCGCTTAAAACTCGGCGGCTTCGTCGAAGCGCGCAATTCCGTCAAACTGACGGCGCAGGCGCCCGGTCGCGTGACCTTTATCGCCGGACAGGAGGGCGAAAGAATCGCCTCGGGGGCGTCTGTGGTCGCGCTCGACGACGACGCCGTGCGCGTGGAATATCGATCAGCCTGGGCGTCGCTTGCCAGCGACATGGCTGCCTCGCAAAACGCCCAGACCCAGCTTTATCAGCAGCTTTACGGCCCCCGCCAGTCGCCTATGGGCGGTCCGGGCTACGAGGCCTATGAGCGGTTTGCTCACTCCGCTCTACAATATGATGCAGCCTTTCATGGGCGGTGGCCCGCCCATGCAAACCAGGCGCAGCAACAGCACTCACCCTCGGCCGTCAATAATGCGCGCGCTGATTACGAGCGCCAGCAGGCCGCTCTCGTCGCGTCGCAGGCGCATATCGATGCGCTGGACCAGCGCCTGCGCGACCGCCGTTCGGTCGCGCCCTACGCCTCGGTCATCATGACGCGGCATGTGCGCGTCGGCGATATCGTGCAGCCGGGGCAACCACTCGTCGATCTCGCCGATCCCGATGCGCTCGATCTGCGGATCGAGGCGCCCGCCAATATGGCGACGCATCTGAAAATCGGCGAAGCAACTGCCGGTCAGCCTCACGGACGCTAATGTCTGGGCGGTCGTCTCGCAAATCTTCCCGGGCGCCAACACGGCGCAGCATACGGTGACCATCAAGGCGGCCTTGCCGCCCGGCTCGGCGGCGGCGCCCGGCATGTACGCCCTCGCCTGGATCGCGCAGCCGGGCGGCGGCGGCCAGTCGGCCACCGCGCCGGCCCTGCCGAGCAGCGCCATCGCCTATCGCGGCTCGCTGCCGGCCGCTTTCGTCGTCAACGGCGCCGGCGTCGTGGAAATGCGGATCCTGCGGCTGGGCGAGGCGTCCGGCGAGAACGTCGCCATCCTTTCCGGGCTCCAGCCGGGCGAACGCGTGGTCGCCCATCCGGAGCCGACGCTGAAATCCGGCAATTCCGTCTTCGGACAACGGCCATGAACGGGGGAGGGCGCGCGACATGACCGACACCTCCCGTCCAGAGGCCGCCGCACATCCGCCCGTTGACGCGAAACTTGGCGTCGCCGGGCGCACAGCGCGCGCCTTCATCAAATCGCCCCTGACGCCGCTGCTGCTGCTGTCCTTCTTCCTGATCGGCCTGCTGGGCATGGTCATCACGCCGCGCGAGGAGGATCCGCAGATTTCCGTGCCGATGGTCGACGTTTTCGTCGCCTATCCCGGCGCTTCGTCGAGCGAGGTCGCCAATCTGATTGCCGAGCCGCTCGAACGGCTGATGTCGGAGCTTTCCGGGGTCAAGCACGTCTACTCGATGTCGCGCGAAGGCATGGCGATGGTCACCGTGCGCTTCGACGTCGGCGAGCAGATGGAGCCCTCGCTCGTCAAGCTTTACAACAATCTCTATCTCGCACATGGACGCCATTCCCAAGGGCGTGATGCAACCGCTGGTCAAGCCGAAAAGCATCGACGATGTGCCGGTGGTGACGGTGACCCTGAGTTCCGACCGCCTCGATCTTGTGCAATTGCGCAAGCTCGGACTGGATGTCAACCAGAGGTTCAAGGCGCTGCCAGACACCGGCCAGAGTTTCGTTGTTGGCGGCAGCCGGGAGCAGATTCGCATCGACGTCGACCTCCCGCGACTGGCCTCGCATAACGTCACGCTCGGCCAGGTGGCGCACGCGGTCGCCGCCGCCAACCAGCGCATGCCGGCCGGCGACGTCGTCGAAGGCAGCAAGTGGTTCAATATTTACACCGGCGCCTTTCTCGGCGACCTGCGCGACGTCGAAAATCTCGTTGTCGCGGTCGACCAGGACCGGCCCGTGTTCCTGCGCGACGTCGCCAATATCACCCAAGGCGAATCCGAGACGAAAAGCGTCGTGGACCAGTCCAGCCGCATGGAAGACGGCCAGTTCAGGACGGACTCGGCAGTCACCGTCGCCGTCGCGAAAAAACGCGGATCGAACGGCATCGACGTGGCCGCCTCGATGATGCGCGAACTGGAGGGGATGAAAGGCTCGCTCATCCCGGATTCGGTGCAGGTCGCCGTGTCGCGCGACTATGGCGAGAGCGCGCAAGACAAGGTTTCTCATCTTATCTTCAAATTGTTCATCGTCTCGGCGCTGGTCACCGTTCTGGCTTTCCTGACCATGGGCCTTCGCCCGGCGCTGATCGTGATGGTGACCATTCCGGCCGTCCTGCTGATGTCGCTGGCCGTCGCCTATGTGCTGAAATTCACCATCAATCGCGTGTCGATGTTCGCGCTGGTTTTCGCCATCGGCATATTGGTCGACGACGCCATCGTGGTGGTCGAAAACATTTATCGGCGCTGGCTCGAAACCGGCGAAACCAGCGACGAGGTCACGGTCCAGGCGGTCGACGAAGTCGGCAACCCCACCATCCTCGCGACCTTCGCCGTCGTCGCGGCGCTGTTGCCGATGGGTTTCGTCAGCGACATGATGGGCCCCTACATGCTGCCCATCCCCGTCTTGTCGTCGGCGGCGATGGTCTTCTCGCTGTTTGCGGCCTTCGTTTTCGTTCCGTGGCTGGCGGCGCGCGTAAAACCCAGCATGGCGACGCTACGGAAGACGGCGGAGCGGGAACACCGCCAGTCCGCGCTCATCGGCCGCTGGTACAATGCGATCATCTCGCCAATCATGGACAACCGGCTGGTCGGGTATCTCACGCTGTTGCTGATCATCGCCGCCATGCTCGGCTCGGTGTCGATGTTCGTCTTCAAGCTGGTTCCATTCAAGATGCTGCCTTACGACAACAAGTCGGAACTGCAGGTCGTCATCGACATGCCCGAAGGGACCGACCTGTTCGTCACCGCCAATCTGGCGCACCGGCTTGGCGCCGAAATTGCCGAGAATTCCCGAGGTCACCGCATACCAGACCTATGTCGGCGCGTCGTCGCCCTTCAATTTCAACGGTCTCGTGCGCCATTATTTCCTGCGGTCCATGCCATGGCAGGGCGACATCGCCGTGCAATTGGAGGACAGGGCCAAGCGCAGCCGGACCAGCCATGAAATCGCCGCGCTGGTCCGCGCGAACGCTGACGCCGATCGCCGCCGCTTCTGGCGCCCGTCTGACCATCGCCGAAGCGCCTCCGGGGCCGCCGGTGCTCGCGCCAATGGTGATCGAACTTTACGGGCCGACGCCCGAGATCCGTCGCCAGGTCGCGACGGACCTGCTGGCGATCCTGCACAAGACGCCGGATATCGCCGACATCAACACCTTCATGGAACGTCCGCACGACAACCTGCAATTCGAGGTGGATCGCCTGCGGGCCTCGATGTTCGGCGTCTCGGTCGAGGACATCAACCGCGAAATCGCCATGGCGACCGGAGGTTTCGAGGTCGGCCCGCAGCTGAGCCCGCGCAATCTCGAACAGGCGGTCATCGTCCTTCAGGCGCCGATGGCGACGCGCGGCAATCTCGGCAACCTGCTGGTCATGCCGCTGCGCAGCCAGACGGGAGCGATGGTTCCGCTCGGCGAACTGGGACGTTTCGTCAACAAGCCCGTCGATCCGGTGATCTACCACAAGGATCTGCGCGCTCTCGAATATGTCACCGCCGACGTGGTCGGACGCCTCGGCGCGCCGCTTTATGGCATGCTCAATGTCGACGCCGCGCTGAAGTCCTACGTCACGCCCGACGGCCAGACGATCGGCGGCCATTATTTCCGCCGTCCCGACGTCACCAATCGCAGCGGCTTCAAATGGGACGGCGAATGGGAAGTGACCTATGTCACTTTCCGCGACATGGGCCTGGCCTTCGGCGCCGCGCTGGTGCTGATCTACATTCTGGTCGTCGCCGAATTCAAGAGCTTCATGCTGCCGGCCGTGGTGATGGCGCCGATCCCGCTGACCCTGATCGGCATCGTGCCCGGCCATTGGCTGCTTGGCGCCGATTTCACCGCCACCTCGATGATCGGCTTCATCGCGCTCGCCGGCATTATCGTGCGCAACTCCATCCTGCTGGTGGAATTCGCGCGAGGAAAAGTCGCCGAGGGACTGTCCGTTCGCGATTCCGTGGTCATGGCGGGCCGCGTGCGTTTGCGGCCGATCCTCATCACCGCCATGGCGCTGGTGATCGGCTCCATGGTGCTGCTGAGCGATCCGATCTTCCAGGGCATGGCGGTGTCGCTGCTGTTCGGCTCGCTGGTCGCCACCTTCCTGACGCTGATCGTCATCCCGCTCGGCTGCGTGTCGGCGCGCAAATATTTCGGCGGCCGATCCGGCGGAGCCGATGGCGGCGCGCCGCCGCCGGCCGGCGATCCGCCGCCCTTCACGCCGCCGCCTTCGCCGGGAGAGCCCGCCCGTCCGCCGCGCCTGCCGCGCAAGGTCGACGCGGCGCCGGCGCCCGATGAAGTGGTCGCCTCGACGCGCCCGGCGCGACTGGTGAAGAGATCGGAGCCGGTTGCGGAACTGGCGGTCGCCGAGCCGCCCGTGGAAGACCATGCGCCCGCAACGACGGGACGTCCGCCGCGCCTGGTCAAGAAAGCGGAACCAGCGCTCGAACCGCCGCCGGAAACAGAAGCGTCGTCGCCTTCCGCTCTTCCCGACGCCAGTCCCGCCGAAATCGCGCCGAAAAATCGGCGCGGCGCCCGTCCCGGTCGCGCGAAAAGCCTGCGCGCGGCATTCGCCTCAAGACGGACGCCAAGTGGTCCGGGGGAGTCCTCATGAACCCTGCATTTTTTTCGCTCAGGCTGCCGCTTGTGGCCGCGACAGCCCTTCTCGCCGGATCGCTTGGCGGCTGGTCCCATACCCTGCAGGCGCCGCGACCTATTCGGAACTTTCGGCCATGCAGGGGGCGCAGCCACCCTATCCGCCGGGTCCCTATCCTGCAGGCCCCTATTCGCAGCCTCCGGTCGCCGGCGGTTGCCCCCAATGCGGAGCCCCGGCCTTTTCGGGCGGCCCACAGGGCGCGCCGCCGGCGGCGCTCGACGCGCCCGGCGCGGCCTCCTTGCCCTCGACCTGGACGTCGCCGGCGCCAAACCTGCCGTTTGGGCGCGAGGCCAACCTGCCGCATGGCCGGCTTCAGGTCTGGAGCTTCGGGCAGGTCAATTCAACAACAGATCCGTTCAATTCCGCGGGTCTGAGCACGCCTTTCATGTTCGTGCCCTGGAGCACTCCGCTTTCGGGATGGACCAATGCGCAGACATGGAACTGGTGGCGCGAACGCGCAGGCGTTCAGCCGCCCTACTGGTAGGGCCGCGTCCGCGACCCAGAATGAAGAACGGAAGGGAGTGAAATGATGAAAAACATTATAAAAATGGCAATCGTGATCGGGGCGAGCAGCGTGGCGACAGCCGCGTTTGCCCAGCAGACGCCGCCACCGCCAGCGGGTCCCTATAACCCCGGCGCACAGCAGCAGGCGCAGCAACCTGCCGGGGCGCCTCCCGCCAACAGCCAGCAGGCGCAGCCGCAGAACCCCAATTGGGGTCCCCCGCCGCCGCCCCCGCCGCCCTATGGCTATAACTATTACTACCCGCAACAGCAGCAGCCGAACGTCCAGCAACAGCCGCAACAGGGCTGGGCGCCCCCGCCACCCCCGCCGCAGCCGCCGCAGTACGGCTACGGTCCCGGCAACGGCTATGGTCCGTATTACGGTCCCGGGCCTTACGGCAATAATGGCTGGAACAACAATAACAACTGGAACGGCAATGGCTACGGCAACGGTTATGGCTCCGGCAATGGCCGCGGCAATGGCAACATGAAGGGCAGCTTCAGCTTCGGCGGCGACGCCGACATGAATGGCAATGGCTGGGGCAATAACGGCTGGAACGGCAACGGCAACGGCAACAACGGCTGGAACGGCAACAACAACAACCGTGGCTGGGGCCCCGGTTGGTGGTGAGTTCAGGCTGAAGCCTGAATGAATTACGGGGCGCGGGTTTCGGCGACGAAGCCCGCGCCACGCCGCAACATGCGATCGCGACAGCTTCGCGACGGCCTTCTCCCGTGGTGGAGGTGAACAATGGCAAAAATAAAATCGTTACTGACGGTCGCGGCGATCGCTTCGACGCTGCTCGCGCCTGTCGCCGCACAGGCGCAATGGTGGGGCGGCAGCCCCTGGAGCGGCGGCCCGACGGGAGGCGGCCCCTGGGGCTATCCCGGCTACAATAATTACGGCAACGGCAACGGCAACGGCTACGGCAATGGCTGGGGGCGCGGCAATGGCGCGATCAATTTCTCCGCCGACCTCGGAGGCTGGGGAAATGGTTGGGGCAACAACGGCTGGGGCAACGGCTGGAACAACGGCGGCGGCCCTTGGGGCGGAGGCTATCCAGGCATGTCCCCGATGGGCGGCCCTTGGGGAGGCTATCCGGGCGGATACCCCGGCATGGGCGGTTTCCCAGCGTGGTGGCTTCCCCGGTGGCGGGTATCCCGGCATGTCGCCGATGGGTGGCTTCCCCGGCGGCGGCTACCCCGGCATGTCGCCGATGGGTGGCTTCCCCGGCGGCGGCTATCCCGGCATGTCGCCGATGGGTGGTTTCCCCGGCGGCGGCTTCCCCGGCGCGACCCCCTGGGCCGGCAGTCCCTGGCGTGGCTTCTGACGGCGCATCAGCGAACGAACAGCGCAATGGCAGTTCGTTCGCTCCCTTTTCAACTGCGTCAACGGAGGAATTGTCGTGGCATCCTGGATCGTAACTCGCGTTTTTTACGCCATCGTCTTTTTCATGCTCGGCGCCTGGGCCGCCTCGGTCTCGCCCGGAATGAAGGGCGTGATGGGCCAGGTGAGCGAACAAGTCAGCCAAATCGGGTCGCAAGGTTTCGAAAAATTGCGCGGCTGGACGTTGAGCACATTGACGCCCTCCGTCGAGACGTCCGCAAGGCCCAAGGAGGCGGTCGCGCCCGCAGCGCTGGTGGGACAAGGCCTGCTGGTGAATGCCCGCGCCGCCTTTGCGCGCAAGGACATTGTCGGCGCGATCAATGCCTATCGCGATTACATTGACCGCAATCCCGGCGATGTCGATGCGCGCGGCGAACTCGGCAATGTCTATTTCGCCAGCGGACGCCTGCGCGACGCCGCCCGGATTTACGATGAAGCGGCCAACATGAAGCTGGATGGCGGCGACGCCGAAGGGGCCAGGACTCTCGCGGGCGCGGTCCGGCAGGGCGACGTCGCCCTGGCGGATGATCTTGACCGGCGCATCGCCAGCAGCGCGCCGGGCGCGAAATGACCGCCAACAACGATCGCGTCGAAAAGAAAGCGAGGCGAGACGATCTCTCGGGTCGAGGCGCCCGGGAAACTGGTTGTCGTCGGCAATCTGAAGGGCGGTTCGGGCAAGAGCACGGTGGCCTTCAATCTCGCCGTCTGGCTTTCGACCCGCGGCGTCGATCTCGACCTCGTCGATCTCGATCCGCAAAGAACGCTCAGCGATCTGGTCGCGGTGAGGCAGGAAGTCGGCGCCTCGCCGGTTCTCGCTGCGCCGGCGACATCCACAGGCCAGCGCATCGACGGACGCTGGACGCTGGTCGATTTCGGCGCCGCCGATATTGAGCGCATGGGGGAGGTCGTGCCAGGGGCGGACCTGATCCTCGTGCCGGTCCTGCCCAGCCAGGCGGACATCTGGGCGACGCAGCGCTATCTCAAGATGATCCTGCCCATTCGCAAGGATGGCGCGCACATCGTGCTTTTCGTCAATCGCGCGGACGCGGAAGTCTCGCGCGAAACACGCGAGACCATGACCGCGCTCAAGGCGATGGCCGGGATGTGCGACGGAGCCTCGGTGCTCCCCGCAATGCTCGGCCGCCGCATCGTCTTCTGCCGAAGCCTGAGCGAAGGCCGAGGCGTGTTCGAACTCAATGCGAAGTCGAAAGCCAGCGACGAATTCGACGCTTTCGCGAGGTCGGTGACGATGCTGCGCTGATGCCGACGTGCGGCGCGCGAGGACCGCAAGACAATGGAACGAGACGATGGACAAGATTGAAAGCCGCGGCCAAGGGCCAGATGAAAAACGATTATCCGAAACAGGTCTATCCGGACCCGCCCTATCATCCGCCCGAATATCTCGCCTATCTCGAAAAGGCGAGCCAAGCGCTGAGATCCGTGCGCCTGGTCGTTTATTCCGGCATGGCCGCCTTTATTCTGCTCGCCGCCTATGGATTTTTCATGATCTTTCTGCTGACCAGCGACGCCCGCACCATGTCCAAATCGACCCGGCGCATGGCTACACAAATGGAGTTGATTTCACGCGACATGGGCGCGATGAACGCCACGATGAGCGACATGCGCGCCAATGTCGGCGACATGCGCAAATCCCTTGTCCAGATGAACCGGCACATGACGGCCATCGAGGCCTCCACTGCCCATATGACGGCGACCGTGGCGCTGATCCAGCACTCGGCGCGCAATCTCAATTCCAGCTTTGGACCTGCAATGGGCATGATGAATAATTTCATGCCCTTTGGCGCCGGCGGCAATAGCTATCCGGGCGCGCCGCCCTTCGCGCCGCCGCCCGGACGCTGAGATCATCTCAGCGGCGGCTATTTGAACTTATAGTAATCGTGATTGAGCGCCGTCACGATAGCGTCGATTTCGTCAGGAGCGATCGGCGTGTCCAGGTTTGACACGCATCTCGCCACCTGCCGCTGCAATCCCGAAAAATCCTTCACCTTGTGATCGGGCCGGGTATAAAGGGTGAGCGCATTGCCATCCGGGGAATGTTTTTGATGGCAAGCGCCATTGCAGCCATTTTCGGAGAGCAGACGACGGCCGAGGGCGGTCTCATCCTCCCCGGCCCAAGCGCCGCTCGTCGTGACCAAGACCAGCAACATCGCCTTATGCAACCACATGACCAACCTCCCAAAATTTTTTCTGATCGAGCAACCTGTCGGTCAGAACGGCGCCGATCCACATGGACCATAACACGATCCATGCTGTAACGGCGAAGACCGAGGCGCCGGAGACGCCGGCGCCGACCGCGCAACCGCCCGCCAAAACCCCGCCGAAGCCCATCAGGCAACCGCCGAGAATATAACGCCGCATGTTCGCCCCGTCGTGGAATCCTTCGAGCTTGAGATCGCCGCCTACGGCGCCGGCAAGAAAAGCGCCGAGAAAAACTCCGGGAATGAGAGCGAGATCGAAGGAGAGGAATGTTCCGGGCGGCGCGAGAACATACATCAATACGTCAGCCGACGGCGAAGTGAAGCTCAGGGAGTGAACCGGGGCCATTTCGAAGGAACTGGTCGACATGGCGTAATTGAAGGCCCAGCCTGCGGCGACCATCAGCCCGACGCCGGCGGCGGTGAGCGAGGTCCAAAGCCGCAATTTCCGTCGCAGAGCTATCGCCACGCCCAGCGCCAGCCAAACGAAGCCGAACAATAGCCCGCCCCAATGACCCATGTGGAACATGGCGATCATGTCGCGTGACGAACTGTCGATGGTCCACCAGTCATTGATCGCCGACCGAACCGGCGACAGGGCGCCGTCCCTGGTCATTTGGGCCACCACGGCGAAGACCATCCCGGACAGCAGAGCGCGCAGATTGCCAGTGGCCGAGAGCACCAGCATGCGGCTGGCGCAGGCGCGGGTCAGCGTCATGCCGCAACCGAACATCAGGCCGCCAATGACCGAACCGGACAGGCTGCCGCGATTGTTGAGCTGCCGCACAGTCCCGGTGTCGAACAGGCCGAGCAGGATCAGCGCCTGGGTAGCGATCAGCGCCGTGGCGAAGACGAACAGCCAGATCGCCAGTCTTTCGCCGATCTCGCCATGCGCGACTTCCAGCGTCGCCGCGCGAAGGCAGAAGCGCGACCTTTGCGCCAGCGCGCCGAACAGCATGCCGATGAGGGCGCCGCCCAGCGCCAGCGCATTGCGGTCTCCGACGAGATCGATGAGATCATCCAGCATCATGGCTTGATATAGGCGAAGTGTTCGCGAGTCTGAAGCCGGGTGATCCGCACCACGCCGGACGGCGTGTAATCCGTCTCCATGACGAATTTGTCTTTAGACAGGTTGCGGCCCTTCATGGTGTTCTCGCAGACTTCGAAGGACACGCCCTGAGCCTTCAGGCCGGAAATCAGCGGTCCATATTCCACGTTGCTTTTCGGGTCGCGGGCGCCTTCGAACAGAAAATCGACGCCGTCGCCATGCGCCACGACGACGATCCTGGTGTCCGGCGCCAGCGCGATCTGGTTGCGGATATTGCGCAGCGCCTTAGCGCCTGCTCCGCGGCGTCGTCGATGTGATAGACGACCTTGTCCACGAGTCGGTGCTTTTCTTGCGCCAATTTTTCTTGCGCCAATTTTTCTTGCGCGAAGCCCGGCGCCGCACAGAACAGCATCAAGAGAAGCATCAGTATCCTGCTCACGCGCGCCTCCATGACGAACAAGGAAGGTCAGACGGCAAGGCCGGTATTGCCTTTGACGTTCTTCAGTTGCGGAAGGTTGAGTGTCGGGCGCGGCAATGGTCTTCTTCGCCCGCAAATGCCGCGCCACCAGATCCCAGATCGGCTCGCCGCCGGCGTCCCTTGCAGCTTCGGAAACCGCCGCCCAGCCCGCGACCTTGTAAATCTTGTCAGCGTCGATCGGCTTGCCGTGGAGAGCTCATGTCGCCGATGCGATGGCCCATCGTGGCGGTCGGATCGCAGGAATAGCTCATGCCGCCGACGCGCACCATGTCGCCGCCCTGCTGATAATAGGGATCGGCATTGAACAGGTTGTCGCCGACGTCTTCGAGAATCTGCTTGATCTGCGACCCCTTCATTGGCGTCAACGTGACATAGGGATAGGTGATCGCCGTCTGGTCGAGCAGATTTTCCATCGTGATCGGCTCGCCCGGCATGATCGTCGTGCCCCAGCGGAAGCCGGGCGAAAAGGCGATTTCCGCGTCCTTTTCCGCGATCAGGGCGTCGAGGATCAACTGGTCGAAACTGCCGTTGAAATTGCCGCGCCGGTACAGCAGGCCCTCGCTCACCGCCAGCTTTTCGCCGAGCTTGCTCTCGTAGGGAGCACGGGTCCTGGCGATCAGCGCCTCCATTTCCGCATCGGCGGGCAGGAGATTGGAGAAGACCGGAAGCAGCCGATAACGGAAATCCGCGACATGGCCGCCTTTCACGTCGAAATCGAGCACGCCGATGAACTTGCCGTTCGAGCCGGCGTTGGTGACCAGCGTCTTGCCCCCGCCGTTTTCGACGATGCTCGGCGACGGTATCCCGTCATGGGTGTGGCCGCCGAGGATGGCGTCGATTCCGCGCACGCGCGACGCCATTTTCAGATCGACATCCATGCCGTTATGCGACAGCACGACCACGACCTTCGCGCCCTCGGCGCGGGCGGCGTCGACCGTCTTCTGCATGTTGTCTTCCTGGATGCCGAAGGTCCAGTCGGAGACCATGTAGCGCGGATTGGCGATGGGCGTGTAGGGGAAGGCCTGGCCGATCACCGCCACCTTGACGCCATTGATCTCGCGCAGGACATAAGGCTTGAACACCGGATCGCCGAAATCGGTGGTCTTGATGTTCTGCGCGACAATCTCGATATGGCCGGCGAAATCCTTTTCGGCGATTTCCTTCACGCGGTCCTGGCCATAGGTGCATTCCCAGTGCAGCGTCATGACGTCCACGCCGAGCAGCTTGGCCGCCTCGACCATGTCCTGCCCTTGCGTCCACATCGCCGCGCCCGAACCCTGCCAGGTATCGCCGCCATCGAGCAATAACGCGCCGGGGCGGGTCGCACGCAGGCGCTTCACCAGAGTGGCCAGATGTGCGAAGCCGCCGACCTTGCCGTAAATCGTGGCGTAACGCTCGAAATCGAGGAAAGTGAAGGCATGGGCCATCCGGGTCGCGGGCGCGACGCCGAAATGTTTCAGAAACGCCTTGCCCACGAGATGCGGCGGCCGGTTCGCCATGGCGCCGACGCCGATATTGACACTGGGCTCGCGGAAATAGATCGGCCGCAATTGCGCGTGGCAATCGGTGATGTGCAGCAGCGACACATTGCCGAAGGCTGGCGCGTCGTAGAGCGCTTCGGCGGCCTGTTCCGCGCGGGCCGCATCGAGCGGCAGCGCGAGACCCGCAGCGCTCGCGGCGGATAGAAGTTGGAGGAATTCACGGCGGTTCATGGCGCGGCCTCGGGTCGGCTCAGTGATTGACGGGCGATGGCGGATCGAGCCGCGCGGCCGAGTCGCCGCGCGGCATCGCAATCCCGCCTCAGCTGACCGTGGCTTCGTCCGTGCGGGAGTCGCCCGAGCCGTCCGTCCACGAAACGGAAACCTTGTCGCCCGCCTTGCCTCCCTTGACCTTGAAGGCCAGGAAGGGGTTCTTGGCCACCGAGGCGCCCCATTGCGCCTGCATCACCACCTTGCCGTTGAGCTTGGCGGTGACGTCGGTGATGAACAGGGCCGGAATCGGTGCGCCGGACTCATCCTTGCGCAACCCGGTCTCCATCACATGATTCATCAATACTTTCACTTCGGTCACGCCGTCCTTGCTGGCGGCGCGGATTTTCATCGGATTGCCCATGAGATTTCTCCTCTAATTTCGAATGCGTCTCGCTTGCGTTTTGGCGTCTTCTGGCGTTCGAACCGCTCGACATCGACTGGCGCCAGGCTCCGCGACCTCAGCCGCCGCAGCCGCCGAGCGTCACCTTGATTTCCTTGGACGCCGTGTAGAATTTCCCATCGGCCTTCACCAGCGCGATCACATTGGAGGTCTGGGCCATTTTCAGGCGCGTGCTGACCTCAGGAAGCATATCCGGTCCGAGGTCGAACTGGGCGTTGAGCATGGTCGGGTTCTTGTCCACCAGAAAGGAGATCTGGGTGGTGTTGGGAATCTTGCTGATGGCCTCGACCGGCACGACGGCGCCGTTTTCGGCGATGTCGGACGCAATGATCTGCACGTCGGCGCTTGGCGTCGGCGCTCCGGCGCCGAGCGCCTTATAAGCGTCAGCCAGCGTCTTGGACTCGAATGCCGCCTTGTTCCAGGCCGCGTAAGCCATGCGCGGCAGCAAGGTCACGGCGGAGACGGCAAGGCCGAGCAGGCCGGTCTGGCGCAGAAATCCGCGACGGCTGGCTTGATGTTCGAGAGTCATGATTTTCTCCTTGAAGGGTCAAAGCGGAAAGCGCGCGCCAGCGGCCGCGAGCCTGCTGCGCGTTACGAAAAGGACGAGATCGGGCTTGGCGCGCAAAAATGCGAAAGCGCCCTCGGCTGCGTACATCGTTTCTCCCTCGAACGCGCCGACTTGCCGAGCGCGCGAACCGAGCGCTGCGTCCGGGGAGTTGCTCTCCCGCTGCGATGGACATTTGCGCGATTTGCGTCGGGTTTTTTTGCCCAAACGCTGTTCCTGTTGCGCAAATCTTGGCGACGGCGAGGCCGCGCGCCTATCCGGGACGGCGCCGGGGGCGCCTGGGTATTTTCATTCAGCAATGCCTCGATCTCTTCATGCTGGCTCAGCGGAAGACGGCGTTGCGCCAGGATGTCTTCTGCTCGTTGGCCTGTTCGACCGAGAGTTTGGCCAGCGCCAGCGCCTCATCGGCGGCCAATTTCGCCTCGTCCCATTTCTCGGCGGCGAGCGCCTTCGTGGCTTTGGTCAAAGCGGTCTCGGTCGGAATCCAGGCCGCCTTGGCGGCGACCGCCTCTGACTCGGCCGCCCGCGCGGCGGCGAGCGCGGCTTCGGCTTCCGCCTGTGTGGCCGCCAGAGCGGGCAGGCTCAGCATCACGAGCCCGGCGGCAAGAAAGATCGAACGCTTCATGGAACGTTTCATGGACGAGTCCCCGGACCGACGACAGGAATGCCGTTGCTCATGTAGGAGAGGAAATATTCGACATCGCGATAATCCTCGTCGTCGGCCTTCAGCGGAACCGCGCGGGTCTGCGACGAGCAGGTGGAAATGCGACGAATTGAGGTGCCCATGCTGCCCCAGTCGGAGCGGTAGATCGGCATCGCCGCGAGAATGCCCAGCGCCGGAGCCAGAATGTCGCCGCGCATGCGTTCACCCGCCGGCGACATATGGCACGACGCGCAGGAGACGCCGAGCTGGCCCTTGCGCGAATAGAAGAATTCCTTGCCGCGATCATAGGCGGCCAGCGCGCGCGGGTCGTCCGGAATGGCGATCTGCGAACGGTTTGCCACGCGAAGATTCGGACATGACGGCAGCCAGCGACGCCATCAAGCCCGTCATCGGATCGAGCGGCTTTTCGCCATTCTCCACACGGCAGCGATTGATCGCGCCTTCCAGCGTCTCGACCTGACCGGTCTCGGCGATGAAGCGCGGATAGGTCTGCCGGATGCCCTCGCCCTTGTTGTCAAAACAATCGGCGTAATGCTTGCCGTTGGCGAAAGGCTTGTCCCACTCGGCATGACCTTCGTCGAGCGCAATTTCGTAGGGCGGAAATTGCATGATGTCCGTCCACTGCTTGCGCATCTCTTCGTTGACCGCATAAGGGCCGTTACCGAAATCCGCCTTATCCACTTTGGGGAATTTGGCGAAGAAGAAGGCCTGTAAAGCTTTGCGATCTGTTTCCGGGTCGGTCTTGTCGGCGGCCTTCGCTGGCGCAGCCGCCAGCAGAAGAGCACAAACAACATTCCGGGCGAGCGCCCATCGGTCGGGACAACTGGACTTGATCATGCGCGTTTCACCATTTGCATTGCGATAAACCATGCCGATCACAGCGTGTAGAGGAAGTCGACGATCTTCTCGATCTCGGCCCGGGTCAGAATATGATTGCGTCCGAACGGCGGCATGGGCGCGATGGAATTGCGCATCGGCTCGTCGGTCAGGATCTCGACCAGATCGGCGCGATTGGGGAAGCGCCGCTTCATGCCGACCAACTCACGACCGACGCTGCTCGGCGCGTCGCCGCCCTTGATCGTGTGGCAGGCGAGGCAGTTGCCCTTGGCGCGATCAAGCGCCAGTTCCTGCCCGGCCTTGGCGTCATCCGCATGCGCCGAGTGCGGCAGCGCCGCGGCGGCAAGGACAACGAAGGCGAAGAAAGATTTTGTCATCTGCGGGCGCCCACTCCAGGGGAAAAGGTGATGGGGAATTCCAGCCGTCACTTCGCGTCTTCCGGAACATAATCGAGTGGCTTGTGGGCGATCACGCCGCGCATGGCGGCAACGTCATTGGCCGAGACCGGCGGCGCCTTGTTGCCCCAGCTGGCGCGAATGAAGGTGAGAATGTCAGCCACGGCGCGGTCGTCCAGTTTGGCCAGTTCAGGCATGGAAGGACGCGTCTTGTCCGCCGGTGTTCGGGCCATCGCGCCGCCGGTGAGCGTGATCTGGATCAGCGAACTCGGATTGTCCGTCTCCACGACCGCATTGCCCGCCAGAGCGGGGAATAACCGTGGCGTGCCCTGACCGTTCATCCGATGGCAGGGCGCGCATTGCGCGACATAGCCGAGCGCGCCCGGGCTATGATCCGCGCTGTCATACAGCTTCGCAGTGGTGGCGTCCTCAGCCTTGGGCGCGGATGCGGCATGGCCCGGTCGGGCGGGGAGGCTTGCCAGATAGGCGGCGATCGCCGATGCGTCGGCGTCGCTCATGTGTTGCGCGCTATGCTCGATGACTTCGGCCATGCCGCCGAACGCCGCCGAGCTCGCATTGCGGCCGGTCTTGAGGAAGTCGGCGATCTCCTGCCGGGACCATCTCGCCAGCCCGATGTCCTCGTGACGCAAACTCTTGGCATACCATCCTTCCAGCTCCGAGCCGGAGAGGAATTCGCCATCGGGTTCATCCTTGAGGGCCTTCTCCTGAAAGGCGGCGCCGCGCGGCGTGTGACAGGCGCCGCAATGGCCGGCCCCCTCGACGAGATAGGCGCCGCGCGCCACTTCCGGCGTTGCGCCCTCCGGCGGCGAGAAGCCGCGATGACCACCGAACAGCATCTGCCACCAGGCCAGCGGCCAACGCATATTGCTCGGCCACGGGATTGTCGAGGCCTGGTTATGCTGCGCGACCGGTTGAACCGCGGAAACGAAATAGGCGTAAAGCGCCTGCACATCCTTATCCGTCAGCACGGAATAGGAAACGTAGGGCATCGCCGGATAGAGCGGGGCGCCATCCTTGCGGACGCCATGACGGACCGCGCGTTCGAAATCGGCAAAGTCGTATCCGCCGATGCCGGCAGCCTTGTCCGGCGTGATGTTGGTCGAATAGATCGTGCCGATCGGCGTCTGCATCGCCAGACCGCCAGCGAAGGCCTTGCCCCCTTTGGCGGTATGACACGCCACGCAATCCGATGCTTGCGCGACCTGCCGCCCCTGTTCGATCAGGGCCGGATCGGCGGAATTCACGGAAACATTGTGCCGAGGCGCGAACAAGGCCGGCGCCAGGTAGCTGCCGCCGACGGCGACCACCAGTCCAATCGCAACGGCGGAGACACCGAGCCCGAGAATTTTCATGACCGACATTGCATCCCCCTTGCGCCTTTATCTGCGAGGAGAAAGGCGAAGGCGCCCAGGCGCTGCTCGGCTATCGTCATCATTCCTCCCTTGAACGCGCCGCCTTTTCGACCACGCGAACCGGAGTGATGGCGTCCGGGGAGTTGCTCTCCCTCTGCGATGGACGTTTCCCCGATCCGCGCCGGGCGCTTTTGCTGCCCGGACGCTGTTTCTGTTTACCAAATCTTGGCGGCGGCGAAGCTTCGCGCCTATCCGGGACGGAGCCGGAGGGGCATGAGTGTTTCTACCCATCAAGCCCGGCGCCGAGGCCCATGCGATCAATTGCGCCACCGAAGTGACGTCTGCCTTGGTCATGATGTTATGGCGATGGTTTTCCACGGTCTTCACCGAAATATCGAGATCCAGCGCGATGGCCTTGCTGGTCTTGCCCGCGATCACCAGACGCAGGACTTTGCGTTCGCGCTCGGTGAGGCCGCTGAGCTTCTTCTCCACCAGCGCCTCGCCGGCGCGGCGTCGCAAATCCTCGGCGCTGGCGGCGAGCGCCTCGCCGATGCGGTCGAGCAGCACCTGATCGTCGAAAGGCTTTTCGAGAAAGTCCACGGCGCCGAGGCGAATGGCGCGCACCGCCTTGGGGATGTCGCCGTGACCGGAAACGAACACGATCCGCGCGGAGGATTTGCGCTCCGCGAGCTCGCGCTGCAATTCCAGTCCGCTCATGCCAGGCAGCCGCACGTCGAGCACCAGGCAGGCGGGCCGGCTGGTGTCGAGCACGCGCAACAACTCCGGCGCCGAGGCGCAGAGGCAATGACCATAGCCCATGGAGCCGACGAGAAAGGCCAGGGCGTCGCGCACGGCCGGATCGTCGTCGACAATGTAAATGGTCGGCGAAGCTTCAGACATGAGTTTCCTCTTCGGCGATCGGCAGATAGAAGCGGAATGCCGTTTCCGGCCGGCCCTCTTCGTTCACGCTCAGACGGCCGCCATGGGCCTCGACGATCGAGCGGCTGAGCGACAGGCCCAGGCCGAGGCCGTCCGGCTTGGTGGTATAAAAAGCTTCGAACAATTTTTCCCGCGCCCGGGGCGCGAGGCCGGGGCCGTTATCGCTGACGGTGGCGACGATGGAGGCGCCTTCTCGCGCCACGGCGAGCCTGACCCTTTTCTCCGGCAGGCCCTCCAC
This sequence comes from uncultured Alphaproteobacteria bacterium, assembly GCA_963813955.1. Taxonomy (GTDB): domain Bacteria; phylum Pseudomonadota; class Alphaproteobacteria; order Rhizobiales; family Beijerinckiaceae; genus Rhodoblastus. The sequence continues at coordinate 25,343 of CAWFBN010000039.1, forward strand.
GGCCTCAAGGGCGTTCTGCAGAAGGTTCAGCGTCACTTCCTCGATTTGCAGGCGGTCGGCGCGAACCCGAGGCAAGGTTTCCGGCAGTTCGGCCTCTACCCGCAGGTCGCGGGCCGCCGCCGAAGGTTCGAACAGCGCGAGGGCGTCGCGGAACATGGCGACGGGTTCGAGCGGCGCCTGCCGCGCCGGATTTTTCCGCACGAATTCCCGCATGCGGCGCACGATATCGCCGGCGCGTTCGGCCTGTGCCGCGATACGGCCGATCGCCTCGCGGAGGCCGTCAGCGTCCTCGCCGCGCGCCAGCCTCCGCTCGCAGCCGCGCGCATAGCTGAGAATGGCGGCAAGCGGCTGATTGATCTCATGGGCGAGAGAACTGGCCATTTCGCCCATCAACGACAAGCGCATGGCGTGCTCCATTTTCGCGTCCTTCAAGCGGGCGAGTTCGTGCGCCTCTTCAAGCTCTCGTGTGCGTTTCCTGATGATGTGGGCGACGCGAATAACGTGAACGACCCACCACAGCGCCGCCATGGCGACCAGGGCGACGGCGTAGCGATAGGTCCAAAGCAGATCAGCCATGCCGAGCCGGGCGAAAGGGGCGTAGGGTCCCACCGCCAGCGTCCGGTAGAGATCCTGCACCGACTGGTAGTCGTCAGGTTCGACCCAGATCTTGTCTCCGGCTCCGGGTTGCATGGCGAGCAGAGCCCGTGCGACCGCCTCGCTCAGAGCGGCGGGAGTTTGCGCGACCTTGACAAAAGCCCAGCCCGGATAAAGCCGGGTCGAAACCTGGCAAATCGCCAGATCGGTCGGCTTGCGTCCGATCACCTTGAACTCGTCCGCTCCGGCCTTGCCTTCGGCGATGAGTTTTTCCAGCAGGCAGGATCTGACGACTCCGGCATCGGCGCGTTCGGAGCGGAGGACGTCCAGCACGCCGTTGACGGGATAGCCGACAAAGACGGGACTGGCGTCCTTGAAAGGATCGACGCCGCGATCAAGCAATTCCCGCGAGGCCGCGCGAAAGCCGAAGGCGTCGGGCGCGACGGCGGCAATCTTCGATCCGCGCAGATCGGTCGAATTTTTGCAATTCGGCTCGCCGATTGAGCGGCGACGATGGCCGCGCCCACGGATTCGGTGGACGGAAAGCCGTCCAGATCCTGTTCGGTCGCAAGCGCCGAAACGGAATAATCAATCTTCAGTTCAAGGTAATGGCCGGGATTGGTGATGAGGAAATCGAGGCGATGCGCGGCCACGGCGGCGGTGAGAAAGGCCAGGCTGCCGGCGACGCTGGTAAAGTGATAGCCCGGCAGCGTCGCGTTCAGATGGGCCAGGGTCGGCCGCCCAGGCGCTCTCCGCCTCTTCCTGCGCTGAGGTAGGCGAGAAGGCCAACCCGAATTTCGGTCTGTTCCGCCGCGCGGGCGGGCACGCGCGGGCCCGAAGGCCAGAACCGCCGACAAGCCCAGCGCCAGGATGGCGCGCGCTCGTCGAACCCTTCCGTCATGAAAGTCAGAGGCCAAAGACCCGTCCCCCAATCCGTCCACCATGAGAAATCGTCATGTTGCATCATGGCGATCACTTGGGCGATGGGCAGCGCAGGCCGCCGCATCGCCGCATCGCCTCGATGAAGGCTTCGTCGGACTCCGCTCCGGGCCATCCGACAAAAGCGAAGTCGCCCAGAACGAATGAGGGCGTCTGCCGGAAGCGACAGGCCCGCGCCCGCTGGCTTTGGGCGTCGAGGATCGCCGCGATATCCTCGCGCGCCGCCTCCTCCGCCAGCGCCTGGCGTTCAGTCCCTGCGCCGCGGCGACCGCGAGAGCCTTTTCGCCGCTTGTTCGTCCCGGCGTCTCGAAAATGCCAACATGCAGCCGATAGGCGACGGCGTCGCCATGAATCCGGCGCCGTCGCGAGCACGACCCGCGCAGCATCCGCCGATTGAGGCGAAAGCACGGGATGTTGCACCAATCCCAGTCGCACGCCGGCCGTGGGGCCAAACAGCGTGTCGATTTCCTGCGCGGCAATGCGACAGTAGCTGCAGGCGTAATCGAAAAATTCGTAAAGGATCAACCCGGCCTTCGGCGGACCGGCCAGGATCACGCCGGGCAGATCGGAAGGCGCCTGTCCGGAAGCGATGCGAAAATTGCGGATCGGCGACGCGGAGGCCGCGATGTCGAAGGCCTGCTCAATCTTCGCCTGTCCCGGTCGCGACAACGAAAGGGTTGCCGCCGCGGCTGTGACAAAGGATCTGCGGTTTAGAAGCGGCGGCATGTCCAGCCCCCAGTTGGGGCGTCTGGAGCGCCTGGACCGTCCACTGGCGCGATCGGACCGGTCCACCACGGCGAGACTCGTCAGCGGGTATAGGCCTGGCTTTCGGTCATTTTGTAGGCCCAGGGAAGATTGGCGTTTTTCCAGCCGTTGATATCGCGGCGTCCGTCCTTGCCCATGTCGCCCTCGAAGCCGTCGACCACGGAGTAGACCTTGGTGAAGCCTGCCTCCTGCAACAGATTTGCGGCGCGGGAGGAACGATCGCCGGAGCGGCAAATCAGGATGACCGGATCGGTCTTGGTGAGATGCTGGCGGGCGGCGAGGGCGTTGACGGCGCCGACGAAATCCGAGTTGGGCGACATGGCGTAACGATTGTTCTTCTTGTCCCAGCTCGTCGGGTCGTCGATTTCCATATAGGGGATGTTCATATCGGTGACCAAAGGGGTTCCCAAAAACTGGAATTCGCCCTTGGTCCTGATGTCGATGAACAGGACTTTCGCGCCGCCGTCCGTCTTCATCTTGAAGGCTTCGGGCGCCGAAAGGTAAAGGCCGAGCTTGGTTTGCTTGACGTCGGGAAGCTTGCTGGCGTCGACAGGCTGGTAGTTCCCGGCAAAGGCTGGCGTCAGGAACGCGGCCATCAGAAGGCCCATGATCAATTTTTTCAACGTCGATTCCTCCCTTGTTTTCGGGCGCTTCAAGCCCGCGCTCCCCGTGGTTGTTCCTGGGATGGAGCGTGTTTTACTGTGCAGACCGCCTACGAAACGGTGCGATGTTTTTTCCTCCAAAGCGCGATGTCCGTTATCGCCGCGCAGATCCACCGCTGCCTGAAATGATAAGCGAGATTCGATATTTATTGCAACATCAAGATCTACTAATATAACGTTTTACGAATTAATCTCGGCGCCGGGCCCGAGAACCGGCGCGGTCGCGCGCGCTTGCGCCATTCAAGCGTGGAGGATGCGAGGGACGTGCAGCGCGTAAAGACTGTTCTTGCGCTTATCGGGTTGCTTGCGATCGTCGCGATCCTGACAGTGCTGATCAAGGCGCAGACCATTCTGGCGGGTTTCGATCCGGAGGCGCGCGCGACTTATTTTCAAATGGCGAAAGTCTTGCTCGAAACGGGCAATCCGGCGGACGCCACGGTGTGGAGAGCCAAGGTCCAAAATGGCCTGAGTTTCGACGACGTCGATCAGGCGATCAAATCCGTCGCGACATCGATGAATATCAAAGACGTTGGCGAACTGCCGCTCGGGGATCAGGTCAGCGCGATGGAAGGAAAGCCTTGGAGAAAGCTGAAGATATATCTTTACTGCAACCCGCTCACGGCGGCGCATATGATCGATTATTCGGACGCATTCTCCGCCTATCTTCCATGTCGTATCGCATTGCTTCAAGATGCCACGGGGCAACTATGGATTTACACCATTAATATGGACTTGTTGATCACAGGCGGAAAGCCGCTGCCTCCGGCGCTCAGGGAAGAGGCCCTGAAAGTGAAGAAAATCATTCAAACCATTCTTGGACGGCGCAAAAGGAGAATTTTGAACCTGGGGCCTCAGCGCGGATGCGGCGGCAGTTGCGGCTCTCGATCAATCAGATCGGCGAAGGCGGAGAGAAATTCCTCGCCGAGCATCGCCGCGGCAAGACCCTCAAGGGCTCGATCGATCAGCGCCGCCTCGTCCGCCTCCACTACGCGGATCGCAGTATCGATATGGACGAGCACCTGCGTCCCGATTTCCTGCCGGCCAAGCAGCAGCATCGACACCCGCCGCTGCGTGTCGCCACGCTGGCAGAGCGCCGTCATTTCGTCGCCATCGACAATACGCATCGGGACGCCGAGACACATGTTCATACTCCCTGGCTTTGCTATTTTTGGCGCGGGCTCAGGCGTTGCCGAGCATCCAGGCGCCGCCCAGCGTTATAAAGGCGCCCGCGATCCGCGCGATCGTCCGTCCAGGACGCAATGATGCGAGGCCAACGCCGACGCCCTGCAAGATCAGGCCGGCGAGCACGAAACCGGAGAAGAACGAGACTTCAGTCGCGGCGGCCGGCGCCTCCGCGCCATGGGCGAAGCCATGGACGAAGGCGAACAGGCCAACCAGAGCGGCGCCAAGGACTGCCGGCATTTTCAAGTCGAAGGCGATGAGCAGGCCCATCGCCGCAACAGAAGCGGCGATCCCATATTCGACGAACGCCGGCGCCTCTGAATGGAAGCCGATAGCGGCGCCAAGCACCATCACGGTGGCGAAGACGGCCGGAATGACCAAGCTCATGCGGCCGCCGAATGGACCCGCCCAGAAGCCGACGGCGATCATGGCCAGCAAGTGGTCGGCGCCGGTGAAGGGATGAATGAAACCGTCCTCGAAGCCTGCGGAATGAAGGCCGGGATGGGCCGAGGCGACGAGGGGAAAGGCGGCGAATGCGGTGGCGACGGCGACAGTTTTCACGACGTTGTTCATTTCAAACTCCAGTGCGGGCGAGCGCAACTCGCGTCTTGTCATTCACCGCGCTTAAAACGCTCAGGTCACTTCGATCGAAACCAGTTCTTCGCCATCGGGATCGACAACATGCACCGCGCAGGCGAGGCAGGGGTCGAAGCTATGGATGGTGCGCTGGATTTCCAGCGGCTGCTTGGCGTCGAATAATTTGTGGCGGTCGGCGAGCGCCGCCTCATAGGCGCCGCTTTGGCCCGTCGCGTCGCGCGGGCCAGCGTTCCAGGTGGTTGGCACCACCGCCTGATAATTGTCGATCTTGCCGTCCTTGATCACCACCCAATGCGCCAGGGCGCCGCGTGGCGCTTCCATGTATCCGACGCCCCGCGCTTCGCGTGGCCACGTCGCCGGGTCCCAGAGCTTGTTATTATGGACGGCGACCTCGCCGGCCTTGATATTGGCGAACAGCGAATCGAGCCATCCGTCCATCTGGTCGGCGATGATTTTTGTCTCCAGCGTGCGGGCCGCCGTGCGGCCGAGAGTCGAGTACATCGCCTCCAGCGGCAGATCGAGCTTTTTCAACGCATAGCCCGCGAGTTCGCGGGTTTGTTGGTGTCCCTTTGCATAGAGCATCAGCACGCGCGCCAAAGGTCCGACTTCCACCGCCTTGCCACGCCAGCGCGGCGACTTCACCCAGGAATAGGATTGGTCGACGTCGAGTTGGTCGTAAGGCGGCTTGGGGCCGCTATAGGCCAAATTCGTTTCCCCGTCATAGGGATGCAGGCCGGCGCTTTTCCCGGCGCTGTAATCGTACCAGGAATGCGCTGCGAACTCCTGAATTTGTTGCGGGTCGTTGAGGTCGATGGGCTCGATATGCGAGAGATCGCGGTTGAGGATCACGCCGCCCGGAATGAGCAGCGACGAGTTCGCTGAATGGCCGTCGGCCGGAAAATCGCCAAAGGTCATGAAATTGCCCAGGCCCTCGCCGCGCGCGAACCAGTCCTTGTAAAAGCCGGCTATGGCCAGAGTGTCGGGAACATAGACCTGATCGACGAAGTCCCGCATCGATTTGATGATCGCGCGCACCTGGTTCAGCGTGACGATATTGACGGCGGTGGAGGCGCTGCCGTCGCCCGCCGCTCCGGGACCGGCGCTGAGCGGCGACGCGACGCCGCCGACCAGAAAATTCGGATGCGGATTCTTGCCGCCGAAGATCGTGTGAATCTGCACCACGTCGCGCTGCCAGGCGAGCGCTTCGAGGTAATGCGCCAAGGCCATCAGATTGGCTTCCGGCGGCAATTTATATTCGGGATGGCCCCAGTAACCATTGGCGAAAATGCCGAGTTGGCCGTTTTCGACAAAAGCCTTCACCCGCTTCTGGACGTCGGCGAAATAGCCGGGACTGGACTTGGCGTAGGACGAGATCGATTGCGCCAATTCCGAGGTCGCCTTGGGGTCGGCCTTGAGCGACGAAACCACGTCGACCCAATCGAGCGCGTGCAGATGATAAAAATGCATGACATGGTCGTGCACATATTGCGCGCCGACCATGAGATTGCGGATCAGTTGGGCGTTGGCGGGAATGTCGTAGCCCAAGGCGTTTTCCACGGCGCGCACCGAGGCGAGGCCATGGACCAGGGTGCAGACGCCGCAGATGCGCTGGGCGAAAGCCCAGGCTTCGCGCGGATCGCGCCCCTTGAGGATGAGTTCGATGCCTCGCACCATGGTGCCGGAGGAATAGGCGTTCTTGATCGCCCCGTCCTCGGCCACTTCCGCTTCGATCCGCAGATGCCCCTCGATCCTGGTGATCGGATCCACGACAATGCGTTTGTTCATCGAAATATCCTCTGTCGGTCTCTGGGATGGGCGCTTCAGTCAACCAGATTATCGGCGACCAGCTCCAGCAGGCTTTCGACTTTCTTGTCCCATTTGAATTTCTTGGCGCCGAGCGTCAGCGTGATGCGGCATTGGCCACACGCGGTGACGAAATGCTCCGCGCCCGTGTCCTCGACCTGCTTCTTCTTCAGCTCGAAAGCCTTGAAGCGCAGGGGATCGGCGCGCGTGTTGGACACCACGCCGCCGCCGCCGCCGCAACACCAGCCGAGCGAGCCGTGATCTTCCAGCTCCTTCAGCTCGAAGCCCAGCGCCTTGAGCACGTCGCGCGGCGCCTGGGTGACGCCGCCGCGCCGCACCAGTTGGCAAGGATCGTGGAAGGTGGTCGTCTCGCCAATCGGCTTGAGCTTGATTTTTCCGGTCGTGACCAATTCGCCGAGGAATTCGGTCATGTGGATGATGCGCAGCGGGATTGGCTTGCCATACCAGCGCGCCGCCTCCCAGCGCGCCGCGCCATAAGCGTGGCCGCATTCCGGCAGGATGAGCGTATGCGCGCCAATCTTGAAGCGCATTGTCGATCATCTTGCGCGTCATCTTTTCCTGAAGGTCGAGATCGCCGTTGATATAGCCGATGTTGGAGGCCTCGAATCCCTCCGTGGAATAGGTCCAGCTCACGCCGATCTTGTTGAGGATCTTTGCGATGTCGGTCAGCGCCTTGGTGTGCTCGGTCAGCTCGGCCGGCGCGGTGGTGATGACATAATCGGCCTTGGGCAGGTCGATATTGACCGGGACGCCGTTTTCCTCGCCAGCGTCATGGATGATGTCGGCGAAATCGTCGGCCGGCGTCGCCGGGCTGCCCCAGGCTTTTGCGGTCCGGTCCATCAATTCCAGACGATCTGGCACGAGGCCGGCCTTGTACATGCCGTGCCGCGCCTCCTTGATCAGTTCGGAAATGTCTATGCCCATCGGGCAGGCGAGTGTGCAGCGACCGCAGAGGCTGCAAGCGTCGAACAGCAACGACTCCCATTCCTGCAGCATTTCGATGCCGACATTGGAGCCGAGTCCCAATAGCCGGTAGAGCGGAGCGAAGGGGCCGACATGGCGATGATAAGCCTGTTCGAACGGCTTCAGCTTGTTGATCGGCGTGTATTTTGGATCGCCCGTGGTGACATAATACTGGCAGGCGGTGGCGCACATGCCGCAGCGGACGCAGGATTCCATGTGGATCGCGGCGGTCTTGGCGAAATCGCGCACAAAGGTCTGCATGGCGGCGTCGCGCCGGGCGAGGTCGGGCATGGTCGCCCTGCATGTCATAGGCGACGCCGGAGGCGGTGGTTTTCGCGGTCATAGCTGCGCTCCTCTGCGCCCAAAGCGGATGCCGGTGGCGCCGCGCGAAAAAACGAACAGGAAGGCGTGCATGAGCTTGCCGAAGGGGAACCAGATGAGAAAGACGCAAATGCTGAGGAAATGCAGCGCCAGCAGCGTCTCATAGCGCGCGCCGATATGACTGGAGGCGGCAAGGCCGGTGACCACTGGCAAAAAAGTCAGCGTCCAGCTGATGTAATCATTGCCGCGCGAGATCAGCTTCATAACCGGATTGGCGAGGCGATAGACAAGGGCCGCGAGCAGCGATCCAGCGGTGATGACGCCCGCGGCGTAGATCAGGCCGTTGGGCAGCGCCGGCCAGTCGAAGCCGAACAGGCTCTTCAGGAATAATATGTGCGGCGCGAAAGCGAAGACGCAAATCGCCAGGCCGATGTGGAAGACATAGCCGTTCACGATGGTGAACATGCCGTCTTTCATGAAAAGTCTTGTGCGGGATCATCTTGCCGAAAATCGCCTGGAGCGCCGAGAGCCAGGCGGGTGAGGCGCCGGCGCGGGCAGGGAGTTGTCGCGCCAGGCCGGCAGCGACAGAACGCCGACCAACCGCCACAGCACGCCGATGACGAAAATCGCCATGGCGAAGGTAAGCGCGGGGCCGCGTGCAAAGCTGAGAAGATCCATGGCTCAATCCTCCTCGGACTTGGGCCGCCGCGAGATAGTTTTTCTGATGCTTTCGCGCGAGATGGGAGGCGCCGAGGCCCAGAGCCGCGCCGGCGACCGCCGCGCCGGCCAGAACGGTCCCCGTGGCGGCGAGCGGCGTCGGCAGCGGCCGGTAAAATCCGCCTCCGTCCCAGAAATTCGGCTCGGAGCAGCCGAGGCAGCCGTGCCCGGACTGGATCGGGAAGGAGACTCCGCCATTCCATTTCAGGGTGGCGCAGGCATTGTAAGTGACTGGCCCTTTGCAGCCGACCTTGTAAAGGCACCAACCCTGCCGGGCGCCGTCGTCATCGAAACTGTCCGCAAACAGGCCCCGCTCGTAAAAGGGCCGCCGATAGCAGCGGATGGAATCGGCGAGGGGCGCGCAGGCGCGCCCGCAACCCACCCCTGCGCTGTAGTGTGCACGAAGGCGCCCGCACCGGATTGCGTCAAGAAACATAGGCCAATCGCGCCGTGCGCACGAGCGCCGTCGCCGGTGCGCACGGCGCCCGAAATTTGGTGCGTCGTCCAAGGCCGTGGGCGCCTTTGCGCACGGGGAATTGCCATCCGATTGGGACGGAGATTTCAGCGGCCCTTCCGCCGGCGACCCTGCATCGGTATCTTCCCGCCGCGCCGACCGCCTATCCCCTCGGTGAAACGTCGCTATTCAGGTTGTTCCGGCCTCGCGGTTTTGTGGTATACTCAATAACAAATGACACGCTCCGCCTTGCTTCCGGGATCGGTTCCGCCGACTAACTCAGGAGTAGATTGATGCCCCTCATCCGGTTCCTCACGACCGCCGCGGCCGTCGTGTTTATGTGAAGACCTCGTTTTTGCCCAAACGCCTCAACCAGCGCGGCCTGCGGCACCTGCACCGGCCTCCCCCTGCACCCGCAGCACCTGCCAGACCTGCCGCTCCAGCGGCTGCCGCTCCGACTGCCGTTGCGCCGGCGACTCGCAAGATCAACCTCAATACCGCGACCGCCACCGAACTCGATAGGCTTCCCCAAATCGGTCCTGCGCGTGCCAAGGCGATCGTTGACGCGCGTGCGAAAGGACCGTTCAAGAACTGGGATGACTTCGTGCGCGCAGGGTGTCCGTCAAACGGCCGAAGCGGCAATCAAGGATTTGGTGGGTTTCTGAGCTGCCCGCGTTTTGCAAACCCCGTTGTCGGCGATGGCTTTGGAAGTTCGACCACATGGCGCGTGGCGGACTGCCACGTGATGTCCTCGCCCGCATCGCCGTCCTACCGCATGTGCAGGATCCCCAAGGTTGAGATGGCAAAGCGAATGAAAACCAGCCGCCGCCAGCTCGACCGGGTTTTTGACCCCGCGATTCCGTCCGTGACGCTCGAACGTTGCGCCGCGCTGCACGCGCGATTGGCCGCTTGGGGCCGGTGATTTGCGGCTATAGGTGTTCGACCCACGCCCAAGACCTCGCCAGCTAGATAGTTTTCCAATTGAAAGCCGCCGGATGCCGCGAACGCGGGAGTTCGACATGGAGGCGCAAAGCGCGGCCCGACTCACCCACCGGAGCCGAGCATCGGCGGTTAAATCCGAGGTGGGGAGCAGGATTTCGGCGGCGGTGGTCGGCATCGCCGTCGTGGCGGCGGTGACGCGGAGCCGGCGCGGTGGTGGATCGCGGCCCTCGGGCCGCCCCGGCTCGGGCGGCGACCTCGCGTTCTCCACCACGGTGGTGGATCGGGAAGGGCGGCTCCTGCGCCCTACGCGACGGACGGGGGCGCTGGCGCCTGCCGGCGCGCTCCGACAGCGTCGATCCGCGCTATCTCGAACTGCTCATCGCTTATGAGGACAAGCGGTTCCGCGCGCATGCCGGCGCCGATCCGCTGGCCCTGCTGCGCGCCGGCGGACAGTTTCTCGCCCACGGGCGCATCCTGTCGGGCAGCTCGACGCTGACCATGCAGGTGGCGCGGCTTATTGGAGCCGCGCGACGAACGGTCGTTGGCGGCCAAACTGCGCCCAGATCGTGCGCGCCGTCGAGATCGAGCGGCAACTGAAGCGAGGAGAGGTGCTGGCGCTTTACCTGAGCGTCGCCCCCTATGGCGGCAATCTCGAAGGCATCCGGGCGGCGGCGCTGGCCTATTTCGGCAAGGAGCCGAAGCGGCTGACGCTCGGGGGAGGCAGCGCTGCTGGTCGCCTTGCCGCAATCGCCGGAACGCGCCGCCCGGACCGCTTTCCGGCGACGGCCCGCCGTGCGCGCGATCGCGTACTCGACCGGGTCGCGGCGCCGCCGGCACGTGCCGGCCGAAGAGATTGTTCGCCAAAGCGAACCGGTGCCTGCGGCCGGCGACCATGCCAATCCTCGCGCCCCATGCCGCCGACGAAGCGGTCGCGCAATCGCCGGGCCGTTCGCGGGATTCAGCTGACGCTCGACGGCCGGTCTGCAGAGAAGAGGAAGGGCTCGCGCGAGCGCGCGCGAGCGGGCGGCGACGCTGGGCCCGGATATTTCGGTCGCGATCGTGGCGGTCGAGCACTCCACCGGCCATGTGCTGCCAGGGTCGGATCGCCGGATTATTTTGACGAGGGCGCGCGGGCCAAGTCAACATGACGCAGGCGTTGCGTTCTCCCGGTTCGACGCTAAAGCCATTCATCTACGGGATCGGCTCCGAGGACGACGCCATCCATCCTGAAACGTTGATCGAGGATCGACCGGTAAGTACGGCATTTACACCGAAAATTTCGACATCGGGTTCAAGGGCACCGTCCCGGTCCGCAAGGCGCTGCAATTTCCCTCAACGCCCGGCCGTGGCGGTGCTTGATCGCGTCGGCCCGAGGCGGTTTGCGGCGCGCCTCAGCAGGCCGGCGGCACGCTCATGCTGCCGAAACGCCGCGCCGGGGCTCGCCATCGGCCTCGGCGGCGTCGGCATAAGGCTGTCCGATCTGGCCATGCTCTATGCCGGAATGGCGCGGCTTGGAACCACGGTGCCGCTGAGGATTTTCGAACCAAACAATGCATTTGCCGTCCCTGTTGTCCCCTCCCCCGCAAGCGGGGGAGGGAGTGACGCGCCGGACGCTCGGCGGCTGATGGAGCCGGTCGCGGCCTGGTATGTGGGCAACATTTGTCTCAGGCCG
>CAWFBN010000040.1:0-21237 GCA_963813955.1 uncultured Alphaproteobacteria bacterium
GACCTCGGTTTTCAACCGAACCAAAAGGTGGCGACGATCCCGAAAGGCCTGAGCTTCTATCGGACAATCGACCTGTCATCGACCTATTTTGAAATCGACCTATCTCAGCTGCCAGTGGTGTGGCGAGGTAAGTCGTTGTTTTTCCGCATCTTTCGATGGTGGGCGCTGTAGGTCTCGAACCTACGACCCGCTGATTAAGAGTCAGCTGCTCTACCAACTGAGCTAAGCGCCCATCGAAAAAAATTCAGCGGTGTCTGTTAAGACCGCCGCCGAAGCGAAACAGGATTTAGCAAAGCATTTCCGCCCTGTCCACCCACTTCGCCGTCTTTTTGCATTTTTGTGACCATTCGCCTTCTCGACGGCGGCGTGATATGAGCCCGCAACCCTGTTTTGCCTTATTTTGAGGGCAAAAACGAGGTATTCGGACGCCATGATGCAAGAAACCGCAGAATTTTCCCCGCTGGATCGTCCAAAAGCCACCGAGCCTGACTCGGGCGGGGGCGGCGCGGGCGCGAAATTTTTCAGTTTCTTGAAACTGCCGGAAATCGACCGGCGCGGCTGGACGCTGCTCGCGGCTCTGGCGTTTTTCATCTGGCTTTCGACCGGGTTCTACAAGGTTCAACCGGACGAGCAGGGCGTCGTGCTGCGTTTCGGCGCCTGGACCGAAACGACCCAGCCCGGCCTGCATTTCCATTTGCCCTGGCCGATCAATTCGGTCCTCCTGCCGAAAACCACCCAGATTCGCCGGCTGGAACTCGGCGTGGGCCTTAATGGCCTCGTCGATCAGGCGCGCGACAAGCAGATGCTGACCGGCGACGAAAATATCGTCGAGGCCGATTGCTCGCTGCTGTGGCAGGTCAAGGACGCCGGGCAATATCTGTTCAAGGTCGCCGATCCCGACGCGGCGCTGCATATCGCGGCAGGCAGCGCGCTGCGCGAGGTCATCAGCCGCACCCCCATTCAGGCGGCGCTGTCCGACAAGCGCCGCGAGGTCGCCGAAGAAACGCAGGCCCTGCTGCAAGGCTTGCTCGACCGCGAGGGCGCCGGCATCCGCATCGTGCAGGTGCAGCTTGAGCGCGTCGATCCGCCCAGCACGGTGATCGACGCCTTCAACGACGTGCAGCGCGCCCGCGCCGATCAGGAGCGCGCCCGCAACGAGGCCGAATCCTACGCCAACGACATCCTTCCGCGCGCCCGTGGCGACGCGCAGCGCATCAAGCTCGACGCCGAGGCTTTCAAGGCGCAGACGATCAATCTGGCCCAGGGCGAGGCGCAGAATTACGCTGCGATTTACAAAAGCTATTCGCAAGCACGCGACGTCACCGCCTGGCGGCTCTATCTGGAAAGCGTGGACGCGATGCTGCGCAAATCCTCGCGGGTGATCCTCAATTCTTCGGGCAAGGGAGGGCGCCGCTGGCGCCCTATCTGCCGCTGAGCGAGATCAAGCCCGCGCCCGCGCCCCGCGAAGGGAGCGGCAAATGAACACCAAAACCCTTGGCCTTCTCGGTCTGGCCGCCGCAATGATTTTTGTCGGTCTGGCCTCGGTTTTTACCGTCAACGAAGGCGAGAGCGCCCTGATCGTGCGGCTTGGCGCGCCGGTCGGCGTCATCGACAAGCCGGGGTTGAAATTCAAGGCGCCCTTCATCGACACAGTGATCGTCAATGATTCGCGCCTGCTGCTGCTGGAGCCGCCGGCGGAACAGGTGATTCTCGGCGATCAGAAACGCATTGTCGCCCAGACCTATGCGCGCTTTCGCATCGTCGATCCGCTGCGCTTCTACCAGACCCTGCACAGCCTCACCGAGGCGCGCGCCCAATTGTCCCAGGTGATGAATACGGCGATGCGCCGGGAATTCGGCCGCATCAACCTGCCCACTCTCCTTTCGCCGCGCCGCACAGATGTCGTGCAAAACATCCAGTCCGAGGTGAGCGCCAAATTCGCGCCCGACGGCGTCGAAATCGCGGAAGTCCGGCTGCATCGCGCGGACCTGCCGCTCGAAACCAGCCAGGCCATTTACGACCGCATGAAATCAGAGCGTCAGCGCGAGGCCAAGGAATTGCGCGCCCAGGGTTTTGAGTGGGCGCAGTTGATCCAGTCCAGGGCCGACCGGGACCGCACCGTCGCCCTGTCCGAGGCGCAGCGCTACGCCCAGATCACGCGTGGCGAGGGCGAGGCGGAGGCGAGCCGCGTGCTGGCCGATGCGCAGAAGGCCGACCCGGCTTTTTACACCTTCTACCGTTCGCTCCAGTCCTACCGGCAGGCCTTGGCCGACAGCGCGCCGGTGCTGCTGCTGACCCCCGATGCGGAATTCTTGAAGGCGCTGAAATCGGGACCGCCCGAGCCGCGGGCAAAAGGAAACTGACACCATGGATGGCGCCGTCGCCGCATCCACTTTTGGCGTGTTGCTGCAAATCCTGTTTCTTGATCTGCTGCTGAGCGGCGACAACGCGCTGGTGATCGCGCTTGCCTGCCGCCGTCTGCCGCCCGAGCAGGCGCGTACCGCGGCCTTTCTGGGCGCGGGCGGCGCCATCCTTTTCCGCCTCGTCCTGACTCTGATGGCGGGCGCGTTGATGCGACTGCCATTTTTGCAACTTGTCAGCGCCCTGCCGCTGCTGATCATCGCCTTGAACCTCATGCAGGAGGAGGGCGGACACGAAGACGGAGCGCTCCCGGAACAGGCGGGGCAAGACGGCATGATCGCCGCCGCCGGTATCATCGTGGTTTCCGACGCGGCGATGAGCCTCGACAATATCGTGGCGCTGGCTGCGGTTTCGGGCGGCAGTTTCTGGCTGCTGGCCTTTGGGCTGATCTGCACGATTCCGCTGATCGTGTTCGGCAGTTTCGGCTTTGCCCGGCTGATGAAGGCGTTTCCGCTGCTGGTTGACGCTGGCGCCGCCATGCTCGGCTGGGTGGCGGGCGGGATGATAGTCAACGATCCGGTGATCGCCGATTGGGTCAGGATACAGGCGCCCGCGCTGGCGATCGCCATTCCTTTGGCCTGCGCGGTGTTCGTGCTCGTCCAGGGCCGTTTCGCCCGGCAAAACGCCAAGGCGGCGGAGACATCAATCGTCAAACGGGCGCCCCCGCCGGCGCCGGTCGCGGTCGCTCCGAAGGCTCCGGTCGCGGCGATGCCGAAAGAGGTCGAGCCGCAGCCTGTGGTCGTCAGGGAAGCGAAGCCTGCCGTTCCGGAAGAAGAGGCATCGCAGGACTCCGGCGACCGCTGGATGATTGTGGGGCTGGCCGCGCTTTTCCTGATCTTCGGCGTCTTCCTCACCGTGGTGGTGATGATCCCCGATTGACGCTTATAAATGCGCGCCGACGGTTAGCGCCGCGACATCGGCAGCGGACAGGCCATTGACCGCGAAACCCATCTGACGGTTGAACTGCAAGGCGGCGGTCTGGGCGTTGAGCGCGGTAAAACGTTCCGGCGCGCCGCGCGGGCATTGGAAGGTCAGGGTCTTTCCGCGCTTGGTGCGGAAATAGGCCTCCAGCCGATGCTCGATCTGGGCGCTTTCCGCCTCGCTGGCGAAAATATCGGTGATGATTGTTTCATGCGCCGAGGGCGCGACGCCGACGCAGAAATCGCCATTCCTCGGCCCGCGCCGGGAGGGCGGCAAGCGCGAGAAGGAGAGGCGCGCGGAAGAAAATGACGGCAGCTTTCACGGGGCGCGGCTCATTGATCGAGGGACGCCGCGAGCTTCGATCAAGGCGGTAAACAAACCGCTAAAGCCTCGCTATTCCTCAGGCTCAGTCAGCAGTATTGTCGTCGGCCAGTCGCACGATAATGTCCACGCCCACGACTTTCTTGCCTTTGGGGGGCTGGAAGATCAACTGATGGGTCAGATCGACCGGCATGTCGTAGAGCGCGGCGACATCTTCATCGAAATAATGGCAGTGCGAGCCGGTCTTGGTGTCGTACCAGACCTTGGCGCCGTAAAGCGCGATTTCGCGCACCAGACCCGCCGCCACGAATTGATGCAGCGTGTTGTAGACGGTGGCGCGCGAGAGGGGCATGCGCAGCGCCTTGGCTTCGGTGAAAAGCTGGTCCACCGTCACATGGCGGTCGCCAGCGACGAATAACAGGCTGGCCAGGCTGACTCTCTGGCGGGTCGGACGAAGATCGACCTCGCGTAGTTTGTCACGCACCAGACGGGCGAGGGCGCCGTTTTTCCAGTCATATGTCGGCTTTGCGACAACCCGCACGGGGGCCGCATCGTTTCGATTTTCCAGCGCCGTCGACATATTTTTTCTCATCCTTCAATTTAAACACGATTTGCGCTGTTTGAAAGGCTCTAAACTGCGATTGCGCGCGCATTTCCCGGCGCCCTCCTGCGCTTCACGCAAACTTGGCGCCACACAACCGAATTTTGCTGGCGTCAATTGTGGCCCTTGACGAAGGCCGCGACGGCGACACATAGTTTCATCATAGCCAAGGGGAGCCCCGGCATGAGCGTTTTGCGCTGATGTAAGCGGGCTGAGAGGCTGGCGGCGCCCAAAAAAGGCGGCCCGGCGACCCTCAGGCGACGCGGACGATTTTCGCTGCGCCGCCGCACCTGATCCAGTTCGGACTGGCGGAGGGATGGCGCGCAAAGGTTGCAAGCTTCGCTCCCGCCCGCGTTTCCGCCTGTCCTTATCCTGCGCCAAAAAAGGGCGGAAGAGGGCGATATGCGTATCAGAGTGATCGGCGCCGGCGCGGCGGGCTTGACCGCGGCTTTCGAACTCGTCCGGCAGGCGCGCGAAACGGGCCGCGACCTTGCGCTCGAAATCGTCGAGAAACACAGCGCCCCCGGCCTCGGCTGCTCCTATTACGCCGGCGGCATGATCGCGCCCTGGTGCGAGGCCGAATCGACCGAACCGATCGTTGCTCGCCTTGGAGCCGAGGCGCTGGATTTCTGGACCCGCGTGGTTCCGGTTGCCGAACAGCGCGGCAGTCTGGTGGTGGCGCAAAAACGCGACCGTGGCGAATTGCTCCAGTTCTCCAGACGCACCAGCCATTTCGCGGCGCTCGACGGCGTCGGCCTTGCCGCGCTTGAGCCGGACCTCGCGGAAAACTTCGATACGGCGCTTTATTTCGCGGAAGAAGCGCATCTTGCGCCGCGCGTCGCCATGACGGAATTGGCCCGCCTGCTTGCGGCCGAGCCCAACGTCGCCTTCCAATATGGCGTCGACGCCGCGACCTTGCCCGACAATTGCGACTGGACCCTCGATTGCCGGGGTTTTGCGCGCCAAACCTGATCTTTCCGGCCTGCGCGGCGTCAAGGGCGAGATGATGATTCTCCGCTCCAACGAGGTGAAGCTGACGCGGCCGGTGCGCATGCTGCATCCGCGCCATCCGGTCTATGTCGTGCCGCGTCCCGACGGAAGCTTCATGGTCGGCGCCACCATGATCGAGAACGAGGAGCGGGCGCGGGTAACGGCGCAATCCGTTGTCGAACTGGTCAACTCGGCTTTCGCCATCCATCCGGGTTTCGCCGAGGCGGAAGTGGTCGAGACCGGCTCCGACGTGCGCCCGAGTTTCATCGACAATCTCCCGCGCATAAAAGTCGAGGGGCGGCGTCTTTATCTGAACGGCCTTTACCGGCATGGTTTCCTGCTGTCGCCGGCTCTCGCCAGCCGCGCCGCGCATGTCGTGTTCGACGGCGCGTTTTTTCCTGAGGTGATGGATGAAGATCGTGCTCAACGGCGAAGTTTTCGAAGCGCAGTCGTCTGATCTCGACGCCTTGCTGGACGAACTTGATTATGAGCCTGCGCTGGTCGCGACGGCCGTGAATGAAAATTTCGTCCGCGCAAAACAGCGTGCGGCGACGCCGCTCCGCGAAGGCGACCGCGTCGAAATCCTCACGCCAAGGCAGGGAGGCTGACATGGACGCGTTTGCGAATAACGACCCGCTGCATTTCTACGATGTCGCGGTGACGTCGCGCCTGCTGGTCGGCACGGCGCAATATCCCTCGCCCGCAATTCTCGCGGAAGCCTTGCGCGCCTCTCACGCCGAGATCGTCACGGTGTCGCTGCGGCGCGAGGCCGGAGGGGGGCGGGCCGGCGAGAGCTTTTGGGAGTTGATCCGCTCGCTCGGCCTGCGCGTGCTGCCCAATACCGCCGGCTGCCGCACGGTCAAGGAGGCCGTCGCCACCGCGCAAATGGCGCGCGAGCTTTTTGGCACGCCCTGGATCAAGCTCGAAGTGATCGGCGAGGAGGATTTGCTCGCTCCCGACGTGTTCGGCCTCGTCGAGGCGGCGCGCATCCTCTGCGACGACGGCTTTCAGGTTTTCCCTTACACGACCGAGGATCTGGTGGTGGCGGAAAAGCTGCTCGACGCGGGTTGCAAGGTGCTGATGCCGTGGGGCGCGCCGATTGGCTCGGGCAGGGGGCTCAACAATTTGTTCGGACTGCGCGCGATGCGGGCGCATTTCCCCGATATTCCGCTGGTGATCGACGCCGGACTGGGGGCGCCGTCGCAGGCGGCGCAGGCTTTTGAACTCGGTTATGACGCGGTGCTGCTCAATACCGCCATCGCGCGGGCCGGCGATCCCGTCGCCATGGCGCGCGCTTTCGCTGCGGCCTGCGACGCCGGGCGCACCGCTTTCCGCGCCCTGCCGATGGAGCCGCGCGACATGGCCGAGCCCTCGACGCCGGTGCTCGGCAAGGCTTTTACATGAAGTCACGCCCTTCTTTGGCAAGGGGAAACCGTCATTGCGAGCGCAGCGAAGCAATCCATCGTTCCGGAGAACTGGATTGCTTCGCTTTGCTCGCAATGACGACTATGAGATTGGTTCAACATGAAACTCGACCCCTTTTACCTCATCGTCGATCACGTCGGCTGGCTGCGCCGCCTGCTGCCTTGCGGCGTCAAGCTTGTGCAGTTGCGCATCAAAGAGGCGTCGGAGACCGAGATTGCCGGCGAGATCCTCGAGGCGAGAAAGCTCTGCGCCGACTACGGCGCGCAGTTGATCGTCAATGATTACTGGCGGCTCGCGCTGGATTTGAAATGCGATTTCGTCCATCTCGGCCAGGAAGACCTTGGCCGCGCCGATCTCGCCGCGATCCGGGCAGGCTGGGATGCGGCTGGGCATATCCACGCATGACGAAGGCGGAATTGGCGACGGCGCTGGCGGCGCAACCGGATTACATCGCGCTCGGCCCGGTTTTCCCCACCTTGTTGAAGAAAATGCCCTGGGCGCCGCAGGGACTGGAAAAACTCGGGGTCTGGCGGCAGAAAATCGGCGACCTGCCGCTCGTCGCCATCGGCGGCCTCACGCCGTCCCGAGGCGTCGATGCTTTACAGGCAGGGGCAGACAGCGCGGCGGTGGTGACCGACATCACGCTGAACGCCGATCCGGAGGCGCGCACACGGGAATGGATCGAAGCGACGCGGGGTTTTGAGAAACCGCGCCGCTCTTTCTAACTTTGCGCGATACCGTCAAGGAACCCAGGGGCTCATCCGGCGCATGGTGTCGTCTTTAAGCACGCGGTGGTGATAGACGGCCGCGAGCATATGGGCCGCCGCCAGAGCAATCAGGGCGTAAGCGGCAAACTGGTGAAAGTCGGTCAGCGGACCGAAGATCTCCTTCGACTTTTCGAAGGGCGAGGCGATCTGTGCGAAGCCGAAGTCCAGGCCGCGTCCACGAAACAGCAAAGTAGGTATACCGATGATCGGCACAACGATCATCAGGACGTAGAGGGCCGCATGCCCAACCTTGGCGCTTATGCGGACGAAGGGCCCGACCGCTTCCGAAAATTCGGGGATCGGATGGATGCGCCTCCAGGAGAGCCGCAAGATGGAAAGAATGAGTACGGCGAGGCCGAGCAAGGCGTGGCTATTGATGACGGCTCCCTTCCAGGTGTCGGGGAAGAGGTCGACCGTAAGTCCCAAAGCGAAGGCCATGACAATAAGCACGGCGATCGACCAATGAAACAGGATGGCGACTGTTCCATATCGGTCCGATGATGACATGACAAAACTCCCGTAGGTTATCGACAGCTAACCGGCGCTGGCTTTCGTGGTCAATGATCGACGTCAATGGATCGCCGCGCGCTTGACCATGATCAAGCTCCGGGACGGCGCACGCTTCTCGTCGATCGACACCTATCAAACCGAAGCCGTTTATTGATTCCGTCGGCGCTTGAGCTAGTGTCAAGCTGTCGAAGAATCCCCTCGTAAGTCTTTGAGCATTTTCAACCAACCGAGCGCCCCGCTCATGCCTCACAAAGCCGACAGACATCGCATCTGGGTCGTGCTGCTCATCGGCCTCGCGCTGTTTGGATCGCTGCCGCTGGCGATTGAATTAAACGATCTTCTCCCCGACTGGAGCTTCATGTCCAGTGACCTTCGGAACGTCATCTTCTTTTTGACCATCGCCCTGGTCTTCGGAATTGTCAGCGAGACGGGGCCATTCCGCGTGGGACGCGCCGAGGCTTTCGAGGGCGGCCTGTCCTTCGGGCTGTTCATGCTGGTGGGGCTGCTGGTGATTTACGCGAAAGGCTGGTGGTTTGGATTGTGGACCTTGCTGCCGCCCCTCCTGTTTTTTCTTTCGCAAATCTCGGCTTTTCAACTGGGTCGCTGGATCGGACGCACGCCGCAGCGGAAAATAGCCAATCCCGTGGAGACGCGTTGAATGCGGCGCTGCAGCAAGCCATATACTCGGCCATGACCCAGATTTCCGAGACCGATTTCAATAAGGCGCGCCCTGAAGGGCGGATGATGGCCATGCAAATAGGCGGCATGACCTGCGCTTCCTGCGTCCGCCATGTCGAAAAGGCCCTTCGAAGCGCGCCGGGCGTGATGGATGCGCGGGTAAACCTCGCCAGCGAACGGGCCGAGCTCACGCTCGCGCCGCAAGCCGATCTCGCCGATCTGGCGGCGCGGGTGAAAGACGAAGGTTTTGAGGCGCGGCTCAGCCAATTCGAACTCGGCGTCGGCGGCATGACCTGCGCCTCCTGTGTCGCCCATGTCGAAAAGGCGCTCAAATCGGTTCCCGGCGTTTTGGCCGCCACGGTCAATCTCGCCAGCGAGCGGGCTTTCGTCGAAGCTTTGGCCGGCGCGGTCGATTATCCGGCGCTCGCCGAAGCGGTGCGACGGGCGGGTTACGAACCGCGTCCGCTCGGCCCGCAGGGGCCGGACCCCCTCGCCACGCGGACGGCGGAAACGGCGGCGTTGCGACAAAAATTTCTCCTCGCCTCCGCGCTCGCGATGCCGGTGGTGGTATTGGAGATGGGCGGCCACATGTCGCCGTCTTTCGCCGCGCTGCTGCATGGAGCGTTCGGCCATCAGGCGCTGATGATCGTGACCGCGCTGCTGACCACGGCGGTGCTGTTCGGGCCGGGGCGGCGCTTTTTCACGCTGGGCTTTGCCTCCCTCAAGCGCGGCGCACCCGACATGAACGCTCTGGTGGCGCTCGGCGCGGGCGCGGCCTACGCTTATTCGCTGCTGGCGACTTTCGCGCCCGACGTCCTGCCGGAGGGGACGCGCCATTCCTATTTCGAATCCGCCGCGATCATCGTCACTTTCATCCTGTTCGGCCGCTGGCTGGAAGCCCGCGCGCGCGGGCGGGCGGCCGACGCCATCGGGCGTCTGGCGCGCTTGCAGCCGAAAATCGCCCATGTGCGCAGGGACGGCCAAATGGTCGGATTTGCCGGTCGAGGAAGTGCGGGCCGGCGACCTGCTTGACGTCCGTCCTGGAGAGGCGGTGCCGGTGGATGGGCTGATCGTCGAGGGCGCGAGCCATGTCGATGAAAGCCTGATGACGGGGGAATCCGCGCCCGTGCCGAAACAGCCGGGAGCCGCGGCCATCGGCGGCAGCCTCAATCTGTCCGGCGCCTTCGTTTTCCGGGCGACCAAGGTGGGCGGGGACACGGTGCTGGCCGGCATCGTCCGCATGGTTGAGACGGCGCAGGGCGCGCGTCTGCCGATCCAGGCCTTGGCCGACCGGGTGACGGCGATTTTCGTTCCGGCAGTGCTGGCGCTGGCGCTGGCGACGTTTGGACTTTGGCTATGGCTGGGTCCGCAACCAGCCCTCGCTCTGGCTTTGGTCAGCGCCGTCAATGTGCTGATCATCGCCTGTCCCTGCGCCATGGGCCTCGCCACGCCCGCCGCCCTGATGACCGGAACCGGCCGCGCGGCGGAACTGGGCGTGATTTTCCGACAGGGCGACGCCTTGCAGACCCTGTGCGGCGTCAAGACGGTGGCCTTCGACAAGACGGGGACGCTGACCCTCGGCAAGCCGGTCCTGACCCAAATGCGCGCGGCGGAGAATTTCGAAGAGACGCGATTGCTGGCGCTGGCGGCGGCGGTCGAGGCCAAATCCGAACATCCCCTGGGTCGGGCGCTGGCGGAAGCGGCGAAGGCGCGCGGGCTTGCTGTGGCGGGCGATGTGCAGAATTTCGCCTACCGCCCCGGTCTTGGGGTCACCGGCGAGGTCGGTGGCCAGACGGTCGGCGTGGGCTCCGCCGATCTGCTGGCGGCGCTCGGCGCCAACGCGCAAGAATTCGAGGCTCAGGCGGAGTCCTGGGCCGGGCAGGGCGCCTCGTGCTTTTTCGTCTGCGTCGATGGACAGGCCGCCGGGGTGTTCGCGGTGGCGGACCCGGTGCGGCCGGAGGCGACGGCGGCAATCGCCGCCCTGCACGCGCTTGGCCTGCGCACGGCGCTCATCACCGGCGACCGCGAAGCCACTGCGCGCGCGGTGGCGGCGCAGATCAAGGTGGATGCGGTTTTCGCCGGCATGAAGCCTGAGGGCAAGGTCGCGGTTTTGCAGCAGCTACGATTGAGCGGCCCCGTGGCCTTCGTCGGCGACGGCGTCAATGATGCGCCAGCCTTGGCCGCCGCCGACGTCGGCATCGCCATGGGAGCAGGGACCGACATTGCGCTGGACAGCGCGCAGGTGGTGTTGATGTCATCCGACCTCGCCAAGGTTGCCCAGGCTTTCGCCCTGTCGCGCGCCACATTGCGCAATATCAAGCAGAACCTGTTCTGGGCTTTCGGCTATAATATCGTGCTGGTTCCCGTCGCAATGGGCGCGCTCTATCCCTTGAATGGAACGCTGCTCAATCCGGCCTTCGGCGCGGCGGCGATGGCTCTGTCCAGTCTTTTCGTCCTCGCCAATGCGCTCAGATTGCGGCGCTTCGGCGCCGCCAAAACAGGCCGGATTTGAGCGCAAATTTACGCTTGTGCGCTGCAAAAGTAATGTTTATGATATGTTCGATTTTATGTCGCAAAAATATCACAAACAAGTTCGTGTTGTGACTTATCCACAGTTATCCACAGGCTCATGTTAGTGATCTGTTCTAGCGTGATTTTGTGCGATGCCGTTGATAATAGTCAAGATTAAGCCGAAAATAGGAGACTGGTATGACGCTGGAAAAAGCTACTGTTTTCGCTGTCGAAGACATGAGTTGCGATCACTGCGCTGCGCGCGTGAAAAAGGCCATTCTGGCCCTGCAGGCGGAGTCGGATGTCCACGTCGACCTCGCCACCGGACTCGTTCACGTGCGTCCGGTCGTCGGCGATCCCGAATCCATGGCTGAAGCCATCGCCGAAGCCGGCTATCCCGCCCGTCTGGCGGATACTACGTTGTAATATTCGAATATAAATCATTCCTGTGCTGGATCAATGCGCTGGGTCCGGTTCCGCGAGAGGGTGGCCTGCTCGGCAAGAGCCAGGATATTTCGATGCCAGACGACACCATCATCACCGGCCCGCTTTACGCCGCGCGGAAAAAAGTCTATCCGCAGGCGACGCACGGAACCTTCCGCAACATCAAATGGGCGCTGCTGGTGTTTACGCTCAGCGTCTATTATCTGCTGCCCTTCGTGCGCTGGGATCGTGGCCCCAACCTGCCCAATCAGGCGGTGCTGGTCGATCTGCCGCATCGCCGCTTTTATTTCTTCTTCATCGAGCTTTGGCCGCAGGAGGTCTATTATTTTACTGGCCTGCTGATCCTCGCCGCTATGACGCTGTTCCTGATGAACGCGGTGGCCGGGCGCATCTGGTGCGGCTATCTGTGCTGGCAAACGGTATGGACCGATCTCTTCTACGCGGTCGAGCGCTGGGTCGAGGGCGACCGCCGCGACCGCATGACCAAGGACAAGAAGGGTTGGACGCTCCAGCACATCCGTGAGGTCGCGACCAAGAATTTCCTGTGGCTGATGATTGCCTGGTGGACCGGCGGCGCCTGGGTGCTCTATTTCGCCGACGCGCCGACACTGGTCGTCAATTTGCTGACCTTCCAGGCCCCAGCCATCGCTTATCTGTGGATCGGCATTTTCACTTTCACCACCTTTATTTTCGCGGGCTATCTGCGCGAGCAGACCTGTATATTCATCTGCCCCTGGCCGCGTATCCAGGCGGCGATGACCGACGAATGGGCGCTCAACGTGTCCTATGAGCGCGACCGCGGCGAGCCGCGCATGTCGGTCAAGAAGGCGCAGCACGCGCGCGACCAAGGCGAGAAGGTCGGTGATTGCATCGATTGCCTGCAATGCATCGCGGTCTGCCCGACCGGCGTCGATATTCGAAAAGGAGCGCAGCTTGGCTGCATCCAGTGCGGGTTGTGCATCGACGCCTGCGACAATGTCATGAAGGAAGTCGGCCGTGCGCCGCATCTGATTTTCTACGACACCGACATCAACATGGAGCGCCGCAAAAAAGGCCTGCCGCCGATGTTCCGGCCGATCCGGCCGCGCACATTGATCTATCCGTTGATGATGGCGCTGGTCGCCTCGATCATGATCGGCCGACTGGCCACGCGCTCCGATCTCGGCGTCAATGTGCTGCATGACCGCAACCCGCTCGCCGTCACCCAGTCGGATGGCGCCG
Source organism: uncultured Alphaproteobacteria bacterium (assembly GCA_963813955.1). Taxonomy (GTDB): domain Bacteria; phylum Pseudomonadota; class Alphaproteobacteria; order Rhizobiales; family Beijerinckiaceae; genus Rhodoblastus. The sequence goes on from CAWFBN010000040.1 coordinate 12,811, forward strand.
TGCGCAACGGCTATACCGTGCGTCTGCTCAACAAGCAGGCCAATGATCGCAAGATCGGGCTTTCGGTGGCGGGCGCGCCCGGACTGAATCTGGAAATCGTCAATGAAGCCAATCCGCAATCGGTGACGGTCGGCCCTGACCAGACGCTGGAATTGCGCGTGCTGGTCGTTGCCCCTCCCGGCGATGTTCCGGCCGACGCCATCCCCGTCACTTTTTCCGCGCAGGGGGAGGGCGGCAAGACCACGGCGACGGCGGCCGATCACTTTTTCCCGCGATGAGTTCGTTAGAGATCTTCCACGGCGACGCCCGCGGAAAAATCGCTTTGGCCGGAGCCGAATTGAAAAGCTGGACCGTCGCCGGACAGGAGTTGATCTGGCCGGGTGACGAAAAATTCTGGGCGGACTCGGCCCCGATTCTGTTTCCTATCGTTGGCTGGACCCGCGACGGCATTCTCGTCGAGGGCCGACGCTGGCCGCTTGGCCTGCATGGCTTTGCGCGCGAGCAGATTTTTGAGATGACGGAGCAGGCGGCTAACCGGGTCGTCCTGCGCCTGACCGCCAATCCGGTGACGCGGGCGCTCTATCCGTTCGAGTTTTCACTTTATGTTGAATACGCCATCTACAACAACAGTTTGAGCATATCTCTTTATGTATTCAATGAGGATATGAAAATCCTGCCTTTCGCCTGGGGCCTGCATCCGGGCTTTGTCTGGCCCTTGCCGGGGGCTGAGGGCGCGCATGTCGTGCGTTTCGATGAGCAAGAGCGGGCGGAAGTTCCGGTCATTGCGCCGGGCGGGTTGTTTTCCGACCAAACCCGCGCCATCCCGCTGGAGGGACGCGAACTCGCCCTGACGCCGGACCTGTTCGAGGAAGCCGTGTGCCTGCTCGACGCCCAGAGCACGGGTCTCGAATTCTTCGCCCGCGACGCGGAGAGCGACGCGAAACCCTGCTTGCGCATGGAGCTGGATCATTTCCCTCATATCGCCTTGTGGTCGCGACCCGGCGCGGGCTTCCTGTGTCTGGAAGCCTGGACCGGCCACGGCGACCCGGAAAATTTTGACGGCGATATTTTCGCCAAGCCGTCGATGCGATTGCTCAATCCCGGAGAAACAGCACGCAGCAGCGCGCGTTTTTTTTGGCGCGCCTGAATATCGGCTGTTAAAGAGCCTCCATGATCCAGACCATCGCCACCAACTCATCTCGCCGCAACCTCGTCCTGTTCCTGACCATGCGCGGTTTCGGGGCCTTTGCCGCGCAAATGCTCGACGTCGCGGTCGGCTGGCATGTCTATGCGGCCACCGGCAGCGCCATGAGCCTTGGCTTCATCGGCCTGGCGCAATTCCTTCCGCTGCTGGTGTTCCTGCATTGGAGCGGCCAGGCCTCCGACCGCTTCGACCGCCGTAAGGTCGCAGCAGCAGCTTTGCTGGGGCAGGCGGCCGCATCACTGGCGATTTTCGTCACCGCCCTGTTCGACGCGCCAATCTGGCTCTTCTATCCGGCGCTTTTCGCGCTGGGGTCGGCGCGCGCCTTCAGCGGCCCGGCCAATTCGGCGCTTTTGCCGGAAATCGTCGATAAATCGGCGTTTTCGCGCGCCATCGCCATGTCGACCATGGTGTTTCAGACCGCGACCATCGCCGGTCCGGCGCTCGGCGGACTGCTCTATGGCGCCTTCGGCATTCGCGTGTTCCTGATCTGCGTGGCGATGGCCACCGTCGCGGCCCCGCTAGTGATGGCGATCCGCTGGCCAGGCGCCGTCAAGGAGCGCGGCGATTTCGAGCCTGCGGAAAAAAGCGCGCTCGCCGGCTTGCGCTACATCCGCTCCAACAAAGTCGTGCTCGGGGCGATTTCGCTCGATCTTTTCGCCGTGCTGTTTGGCGGCGTGACGGCGCTGCTGCCCATTTACGCGCATGATATCTTGATGGTCGGACCGTCGGGACTCGGATTTTTGCGCGCGGCGCCTGCCGTGGGCGCGATATTGGTCGGGATGGTGTTAACGGTGCTGCCGTTGCGGCGCCGGGTCGGCCCCATCATGTTCGCCTGCGTCGCCGGCTATGGCGCGGCGACCGTGGTCTTTGCGCTGTCCACCCATTTCGCCCTGTCGATCGCGGCGCTGGCGGCGCTCGGCGCTTGCGATGTGGTGAGCATGGTGGTGCGGCAAACGCTGGTGCAACTGGCGACGCCCAACGAGATGCGCGGACGCGTCGCGGCGGTCAATTTCCTGTTTATCGGCGCCTCCAACCAACTGGGCGAGTTTGAATCCGGTTTCGCTGCGGCTTTGCTGGGCGCGGTGGGCGCGGCCTTGTTCGGCGGCGTCGCCTCGCTGGTGGTGGTCGTGGTCTGGGCTTTGCTGTTCCCGCAATTGCGCAAGGCCGATGTTCTCTAGCGTCACAGCATGATTTCTGCCAAAAACATCGCGAAATGAGGATGTGACCCAATGACGATTCTAAAACCTTCCGGCAAAAAGGCGCTGCTGATCGACGGCAAGGCCGCTTCGGTGGATGTTCTCGAACGCGTTGCGCAGGAAGCCGCCGCTCGGGCGTCAAGCCGGGTCTCGCCGTGGTGCTGGTCGGCTCCGATCCGGCAAGCCAGGTCTATGTCAAGTCCAAGGGCAAGGCGGCCCATTCCTGCGGCTTTCATTCGGTCCAGCATGAGCTGCCCGCCACCACGAGCGAGGCCGAATTAATCGGTCTGGTGCGCACCCTCAACGCCGATCCCGCCATCCACGGCATATTGGTACAATTGCCGCTGCCCTAGGGCATAGATTCGACAAAAGTCTTGAGACCATCGCGCCGGAAAAAGACGTGGACGGCTTTCATCCGGTCAATGTCGGCCTGCTTGCGAGTGGCACTATCGAGCGGGCGCTCGTTCCCTGCACGCCGGCCGGGGCCATGCTGTTGATCGAGGCGGCAGGAAAATTCCTGCCTCCTCGATCAGCAGCATGGCCCCGGCCGGCGTGCAGGGCACCAGCGCGCGCTCGACTAGCGCCGGTCGCGAGCAGGCCGACATTGACCGGATGGAAGCCGTCGACGTCCTTTTCCGGCGCGATGGTCTTCGAGACGTCGGTCGAATCGATGCCCGACCGGCAGCGGCAATTGCACCAGTATGCCGTGGATGTCGGGATCGGCGTTGAGCGTGCGCACCAGGCCGATCAGCTCGGCCTCGCTCGTCGTGGCCGGCAGGTCGTGCTGGACCGAATGAAAGCCGCAGGAATGGGCCGCCTTGCCCTTGGACTTGACATAGACCTGGCTGGCCGGATCTTCGCCGACCAGGACCACGGCGAGACCCGGCTTGATCGCGCAGGCCCGGCGCCTCGCCTGCGCAACACGTTCCAGCACAGCCATCGAAGCGGCCTTGCCGTCGATCAGCAGCGCCTTGCTGGCCGAGGGTTTGATGAATCGTCATGGGCCACATCCCTCATTTCGCCCCGCTTTTGGCAGAAAGCATGCTGTAACCCCCGATAACATCGGCCTTGCGCAATTGCGGAAACAGCAGCGCCCAGACCGCGACCACGACCAGCGAGGCGAAGCCTCCGAACAAAGCCGCGCCGACGGCGCCCATCAAGGCGGCGGCGAAACCGGATTCGAATTCGCCCAGCTGGTTGGAGGCGCCGATGAACAGGAAATTCACCGCCGAGACCCGGCCGCGCATCTCATTGGGCGTGGCGAGCTGGACCAGGGTCTGGCGCACCACCATGCTCACGACGTCGCAGGCGCCGAGCGCCGCCAGGGCCGCGAGCGACAGGGCGAAAGGCGTGGACAGGGCGAAGACGATGGTCGCCGCGCATAGCCCGCGACGCGGGCGAACATTTTCGGTCCCGCCCCGGCGGCGAGCGGAAAGGCGGCGAGCAGCAGGCTGACCCCGATGGCGCCCGCGGCCGGCGCGGCGCGCAAGAAGCCCGAGCCCCAACGGGCCGACCAGCAAGGATATCGTGCGCGTAGATCGGCAGCAGCGCGGTCGCGCCGCCAAACAGCACCGCGAACAGGTCGAGCGAAATGGCCCCGAGCACGATCTTGTTCGACCAGATGTAGCGCAGGCCGTCGAGCGCGCTTTTTTCGGCGGGATCGAGACGCCGACGCGCCGTGCGGCCGCCGGGCCGGCGGATCGCCAGCACCGCCGGCGCCGCCACGGCGGCGATCGCCGCGCAGACAGGAAAATCTTGAACCCCAAAGACCGCCAACAGCAGGCCGCCGAGCGCCGGGCCGGCGATGGTCGCGGCCTGGAACACGGTGGTGGACATGGCGATCGCGCGCGGAAAAGTCCGTGGTCGACGATTTCCGGCAGCAGCGAGGAATTGGCCGGGCCGGAAAAGGCGCGCGCCGACCCCAGCGCGAACAGCGCCGGATAGAGCGCCCAGATCGGCGCGCCTGTCGCGGCGATCAGAAAGATCGCCAGCGAGGCGCCGGCCTGCCCGAGCGCGGCAAGCGCCGAGACCTTGCGGCGGTCAAACGGTCGGAGGCCGGACCGCTCCAATGCAGCAGCGCCAGCAGCGGCAGGAATTGCGCCAGCCCGACGAAGCCAAGGCTGAGCGCGCTGCCGGTCGTCGAATAGACATGCCAGCCGATCGCGACATCGAGCATTTGCGCGGCGAAGGCCCCGAAGCCGCGCATGGTCAGGAACAGCGACGAGGTTGCGGCGGGGATCGAGTCGGTGGCGATGGTCTTGGGTCATGCGAAGGGCTCGTTTAAAAGCCGATCGGTTCAGGCGCGCCAAAAAAAACGCGCGCCGCTGCGTGCCGCTTTCGCCCGGGATTAAGCAATCGCATCGAGGGCTTGGCGAAAATATCGCCGTCAAAATTTTCCGGGTCGCCGTGGCCGGTCCAGGCTTCCAGACACAGGAAGGGCGCGCCGGGTCGCGACCACAGCGCGATATGAGGGAAATTATCCAACTCCATGCGCAAGCAGGGTTTCGCGCCGCCCTCCGCGTCGCGGGCGAAGAATTCGAGACCCGAGCTCTGGGCGTCGAGCAGGCACACGGCTTCCTCGAACAGGTCCGGCGTCAGGGCGAGTTCGCGTCCCTCCAGCGGGATGGCGCGGGTTTGGTCGGAAAACAACCCGCCCGGCGCGATGACCGGAACCTCCGCGCGCTCTTGCCCATCGAAACGCACGACATGCGCGCCCTCAGCCCCCGGCAAGGGCCAGACAAAGCCCGGATGCAGGCCCCAGGCGAAAGGCAGGATTTTCATATCCTCATTGAATACATAAAGAGATATACTCAAGCTGTTGTTATAAATGGCGTATTCAACATAAAGTGAAAACTCGAACGGATAAAGCGCCCGCGTCGCCGGATTGGCGGCAGGCGCAGGACGATCCGGTTATCCGCCTGCTCGGTCACCTCAAAAACCTGCTCGCGCGCAAACCATGCAGGCCAAGCGGCCAGCGTCGGCCCTCGACGAGAATGCCGTCGCGGGTCCAGCCAACGACGGGAAACAGGATCGGCGCCGAGTCCGCCCAGAATTTTTCGTCGCCCGGCCAGATCAACTCCTGCCCGGCGACGGTCGCTTTTCAATTCGGCTCCGCGCAAGGCGATTTTTGCGCGCGCTTCGCCGTAGAAAATCTCTACTGCCGAGCTCATCGCGGGAAAAAGTGATCGGCGGCGGTCGCCGTCGTCTTGCCGCCTTCGCCCTGCGCGGAAAAAGTGACGGGGATGGCGTCCGCCGGAACGCCGCCTGGCGGGGCGACCACCAGCACCCGCAATTCCAGCGTCTGGTCAGGGCCGACCGTCACCGATTGCGGATTGGCTTCGTTGACGATTTCGAGCTTCAGTCCGGGCGCGCCCGACACCGAAAGCCCGATCTGCGGTCATTGGCCTGCTTGTTGAGCAGACGCACGGTATAGCCGTTGCGCACGGCGCCGTCCGCTTGGGTGACCGCGAGCGGATTGCGGTCATGCAGTACATTGACGCCGAGATCGGAGCGCGTGGCCAGCCGGCCGATCATGATCGAGGCGACCAGCGCCATCATCACCGGATAGATCAAAGTGCACGGCCGGATTGGCCGGAACATCGGCGGCAGGCCTTTTTTGCGGCGCTCCATGTTGATGTCGGTGTCGTAGAAAATCAGATGCGGCGCCCGGCCGACTTCCTTCATGACATTGTCGCAGGCGTCGATGCACAACCCGCACTGGATGCAGCCGAGCTGCGCCCCATTGCGAATATCGACGCCGGTCGGGCAGACCGCGATACATTGCAGGCAATCGATGCAATCGCCGACCTTTTCGCCTTTGTCGCGCGCATGCTGCGCCTTCTTGACCGACATGCGCGGCTCGCCGCGGTCGCGCTCATAGGACACGTTGAGCGCCCATTCGTCGGTCATCGCCGCCTGGATGCGCGGCCAGGGGCAGATAAAGATCAGGTCTGCTCGCGCAGTAGCCCGCGAAAATGAAGGTGGTGAAGGTGAAAATGCCGATCCACAGATAGGCGATGGCCGGGGCCTGGAAGGTCAGCAAATTGACGACCAGCGTCGGCGCGTCGGCGAAATAGAGCACCCAGGCGCCGCCGGTCCACCAGGCGATCATCAGCCACAGGAAATTCTTGGTCGCGACTTCACGGATGTGCTGGAGCGTCCAGCCCTTCTTGTCCTTGGTCATGCGGTCGCGGCGGTGGCCCTCGACCCATCGCTCGACCGCATAGAAGAGATCGGTCCATACCGTTTGCCAGCACAGATAGCCGCACCAGATGCGCCCGGCCACCGCGTTCATCAGGAACAGGGTCATCGCGGCGAGGATCAGCAGGCCGGTGAAATAATAGACTTCCTGCGGCCAAAGCTCGATGAAGAAGAAGTAAAAGCGACGATGCGGCAGATCGACCAGCACCGCTTGGTTGGGCAGGTTGGGACCGCGATCCCAGCGCACGAAGGGCAGCAGATAGTAAACGCCGAGCGTAAAAGCCAGCAGCGCCCATTTGATGTTGCGGAAGGTTCCGTGCGTCGCCTGCGGATAAACTTTTTTCCGCGAGGCATAGAGCGGGCCGGTGATGATGGTGTCGGCGTCGAAATATCCTGGCTCTTGCCGACGGTCACCTTCTCGCGAAACCGGAGCCAGCGCAGTGATCCAGCACAGGAATAACTTATATTCGAATATTACAACGTAATATCAGCCAGACGCGCGGGATAGCCGGCTTCGGCGATGGCTTCGGCCATCGATTCCGGATCGCCGACCACCGGACGGACGGAAGAGTCCGGTAGCGAGATCGACCTGGACATCCGGATTCCGCCTGCAGGCCAGAATGGCCTTTTTCACGCGCGCGGCGCAGTGGTCGCAACTCATGTCTTCGACAGCGAAAACAGTGGCTTTTTCCGGCGTCATATTGGTCTCCTTTTCAGGCTCGATCTTGACTATTATCAACGGCATACACAAAAAATAATTTCCACTAACATAGACCTGTGGATAACTGTCGATAAGTCACGACACGAACTCTTTGTGATATTTTTGCGACATAAAATCGAACATATCATAAACATTACTTTTGCAGCGCACAAGCGTAAATTTGCGCTCAAATCCGGCCTGTTTTCAGCGGCGGCGAAAACGCGCACGTGAGCGCATTGGCGAGGACAAAAGACTGGACAGAGCCATCGCCGGGAAACCGAAGGCCGGATTAGGCAGCGTTCATTCAAGGGATAGAGCGCGCCCATTGCGACGGGAACCACCGGCCAGGTGGGCCGTCCGGTGCGCTCCTCTATGCCATGGGCGGCACCCAGCATTCCAGCCGGGTGCGGTCATATTGAGCTCTCCATCCTGCAACTGTTGCTGGGCAACATAGGGTGGCCAGCGGCAGCGTCGACGGGCGGGGCAAAAACAACATCCAGGCTCCGCGGACATAGGCTTGCTTTTCGAGTTTGATCCCGGGCTATTTGCTGCGCCCCCATGGAAGACAGCCCCAGCCCAGCCTGAAGAGGTTGTCTCAGCAAAAACACCCCCAAGGCCAGCTTCATGACCAATATGCCCGAGTTCTTCGTCAGCCTCCTGAGGCCTTAAAGAGGGAAGGGGGGCAAAAGAGAAAACGACTTCGCCTTACAACATCTAAGCAAGGCCGGCGCCGGCTTCCAGGGAGCCGGCTCCTCCTGGATTCCACTGTTCGAGGCCATGGGCGCCGGCACTTATCAAGGGGATGCTCATTTCAGGGGCATGAACCCCACGGTGGTGCTTCCAACCTGGCTCAGACCTATCAGGCCTTCGACAAGCTGGAGTGGCTGGCGGCCTTCGACCTCTGGGAGACGGACGCCTCGGTCTTCTCGGAAACGGCCCAGCGGCGACCCCAAAGATATCAAGACGGAGGAGACCCTCTTCCCCGTGGCGGGAACCCCATGGAGAAAAGAGGCAGCGCCTCCAACAGCGGCCGCTGGGCTGGTGGCGCTACCAGGCGGTCCAGCCCCACGGCGACACCAGGAGCAATATCTGGTACGCCAACCGCCTGCGGCCTGGAGTAGCAGAAC
>CAWFBN010000041.1:0-4951 GCA_963813955.1 uncultured Alphaproteobacteria bacterium
TGTGGAGAAATCGGCCACATTGTCTCAGAGGGCCCATCAGCAGCCCGCAAAATCGAAGCTTATGGCTGAAACCCGGCTCGACGCGGATTTGCTTGCAAATTTCGTTCTCCGCGGAGATAGCGACGACGCATGGGCATTTGTCGAAGCCCTGGTTCGAGACAGCGTCGCGCCGCGAACGATCATGGCGACAGTGATCGCGCCCGCCGCGCGGCGTCTCGGTCAACTCTGGGAGAACGACGCGTGCGATTTCATGCAGGTCACGGTTGGTCTGCAGCGTCTCCAGGCCTTTCTTCGCAACCTCGACCCAGACGAGGACCGAGCGTTGATCGGACAGGAAGGGCGCCAGCGATCTTGCTTTTGGCTGCGCCGGGAGAAAACCATTTGCTTGGCGTTCAGATGGTCGCAAGTCTGTTTGCATCCGAAGGCTGGCGAGTCGAGCGAACTGACGCCGAAGCTTTTACGCGGCGCCTGGCCGACCAATGGTTCGACGCCATCGGATTTTCAGTCAATTGCGAACGTTTCGTCGATGGTTTGCGTTTGACCATCGGGCAGGCGCGCCTGGCCTCTCAAAATCCCCGCTTGCGGGTGTTGGTCGGCGGCTCGATTTTGGCTTCCAACCCGGAAATCGGCCAAAAAGTGGGCGCGGATAACGTGGCGCCCGACTTCGAGACTGCTATTTATCTTGCACGCATTTTGCTATAGCGACACCATCTAATTGTAACATCAAAAAAATCGCGCCCGCGATTCTTGGTCTCAATGAAAGAGATCCTTCTGTGATCGAAGCGTTCAGTTCATCGCCGCCAACCCAGTTTTCAGCTGCCAGGGACTCCCTTGCGGCAGTAGACAGCGCGTCGGCCAGCGCTTTGATAGCGACATCGGCGGACGTTTCGCTGGTTGTCGACGGAGAAGGAACCATCCTCGACGTCGCTTTCTCGGATCCAGCGCTCGGCAAGGCTATCTACCGAGACTGGGTTGGACAAAAGTGGGTCGACACGGTGACAGCGGAATGCCGGACGAAGATCGAGGATCTTCAGCGCGACGCTGCGCCGCTGACGCCGAACTTGTTGGCGGCAAGTGAACCATTCCGCGTCATCAAGGTCCCGATGTGCCGGTGCGCTACTGTGCGATCCGTTTTGGCGGCGAGCGGCGCATCCTCGCAGTGGGGCGCGACTTGCGGGCCATGGCGGATCTGCAATTGCGCCTTGCCGAGGCGCAACAGGCGATGGAGCGTGAATACGCACGCATCCGCAATGCGGAAAAGCGCTATCGCCTGTTGTTCCAGCTCTCGTCCGAACCTGTGCTGATCGTGGATTCGGTCAGCCAGCGCGTGCTCGAAGCTAATCCGGCGGCGGCGACCTTGCTCGGGCTCGATCCCAAAAAAGTTGGAGGCCAGGCTTTCGCCGAATTGTTCGAATCCCGCAGCCGGCAGGCCGCGCAATCATTCATCGCCGCCGCCCGCGTGGCGCCGCGTGTCGATAATGTCCACGTCGAGCTCGCGCGCGACCGCGCGCCAGTGCTACTCTCGGGTTCGATGTTTCGCCAGGAAGGCTCCGCGCAGCTCCTGGTCCTGTTGGCGCGCTTCGGCGAGACCGTGTCCGGCGTCTCCGCCGAAGACGCCCGACTTTTGGGTATCGTCGGCGCCATGCCGGAAGCATTTGTCGTTACCGATGCGGACCGACGAATCCTCAGCGCCAACGCGGCCTTTGTCGATCTCGTGCAGGCCACCACAGAAGCTCAGGTTCGCGGCGAATTGATAGAGCGCTGGATCGGCCGCCCCGGCGTCGATATGGATGTGCTCTATTCCAATCTGCGTGCGCACGGCGTCGTGCGCCACTTCTCGACCGTGGCGCGCGGTGAGTTTGGCTCCGTTGAGGATGTCGAGGTCTCGGCCGTTTCCGCGACGGGGAGCCCCGAGCCTTGCCTCGGGTTCACCATTCGCAGCGTCGCCTTGCGCGCAGGACGGGAGCGCCTGGGCGGACGCGAGTTGCCTCGCACCGTAGAGCAATTCACCGACCTTGTCGGCCGCGTTCCTTTGAAAAACCTCGTTCGAGAGACGACGGACCTGATCGAACGGCTCTGCATAGAGGCGGCGCTTGAGCTGACCCGCGACAATCGCGCCTCCGCGGCCGAAATGCTGGGCCTGAGCCGACAAGGTTTTTATGCGAAGCTTAGACGCTATGGCTTGGGCGATCTTGACGATCTGGACACGCCCAGTTGAGGACGACGCCGGGCTTTGAGGTTATCTAAATTGTCAGATTTGATTGACTATCCAGAAGGGTGGGAGCACAAAAACGTCATTCTAACTTGACACAATTTTGACCGGGGCCTAGGTTTTGGGCCATGAAAAATCCTGAACCAACAGCCGTCCTGGAGTTGCTCAAGCCCATTACGTGGTTCGCGCCCATGTGGGCCTTTGCTTGCGGCGTTGTTTCCAGCGGCGCTGCCGTTTCGACGCGGTGGGGGATGATTCTGGCCGGCGTCGCACTCGCGGGTCCGCTGGTTTGCGCGACGAGCCAAGCCGTCAACGACTGGTATGATCGCGATGTCGACGCGATAAACGAACCCAATCGTCCGATACCTTCAGGACGCATTCCCGGCCGATGGGGCTTCTACATAGCTTGTCTGTGGACAGCGCTGTCGTTGGCCCTCGCCGCCACGCTCGGCATTTGGGTCCTGGTCGCGGCGGCGTTGGGTCTCGCGCTCGCCTGGGCCTATAGCGCGCCGCCGATGCGGCTGAAGCAAAACGGCTGGTGGGGCAATTCGGCGGTGGCGATCTGCTACGAAGGGCTGCCCTGGTTCACCGGCGCCGCGGTCGATGACGGCGAGCCTGCCCGATTGGCGAATCATCACGCTCGCCTTGCTCTATAGCATCGGCGCCCATGGCATCATGACGCTCAACGATTTCAAATCGGTCGAGGGCGACAAACGCATGGGCGTGCGCTCGTTGCCCGTGCAACTCGGAGTTGATCGCGCGGCGCGGCTTGCTTGCATCGTGATGGCCATTCCCCAATTCGTCGTCATCGGATTGCTGTTCTCGCTGGTCGCTGCCGATTCACGCATGCATCGTGGGCGCGCTGCTGCTCGGCCAGTTCGTCCTGATGGGCAGATTGCTCGCGCGTCCGCGCGAGCAGGCGGCATTTTATAACGCCACCGGCACCACGCTTTATGTCCTCGGCATGCTGGTCAGCGCCTTCGCATTGCGCTCTGGCGTATTGGGGCCGCTATGAACTCCGCCCCGCTCGGCTGGCCGAAAATCGTCCGACTGGGGCTCGTGCAGACGGCGCTTGGCGCGATCGTCGTGCTGATGACGTCAACGATCAACCGCGTGATGGTTGTCGAACTCGCGCTTCCCGGCGATGGTTCCCGGCGTGCTCGTCGCCTCGCATTATGGTGTGCAGATATTGCGCCCCGCCTGGGGCTATGGTTCCGATGTCGGCGGCCGGAGAACGCCCTGGATCATCGGCGGCATGGCGATCCTTGCCCTCGGCGGCGTCGGCGCCGCGCTCGGCACGGCGCTCGCCGCGACGTCTTCCATTCTCGGCATTGCCTTGGCCGCAGTCGCATTCCTGCTCGTCGGCGTCGGCGCCGGCGCGGCTGGAACTTCTGTGCTGGCGATGCTCGCCTCGACGGTCGCGCCGAGCGCCGCGCCGCCGCCGCGACGACGGTCTGGGTGATGATGATCTTCGGTTTCGCGATCACCGCTCCGCTTGCCGGCCATTTTCTCGACCCCTTCTCCAACGCCCGTCTCGTTGCCGTGACCGCCACAGTGTCCGGCCTGGCCTTTCTCCTCGCTTGCCTCGCGGTCTGGGGCATCGAAGTCGAACCAAACGCGCCGGCGCGGCCAGCGTCGGCTCACGCAAAGCCACCGTTTCGCGAGGCCTTCAAGCAAGTCTGGTCGGAGCCGTCCGCGCGCCAGTTCACCGTTTTCATTTTTGTTTCGATGCTCGCCTACAGCGCCCAGGAACTGCTGGTCGAGCCCTTTGCAGGCCTCGTTTTCCACATGCCTCCCGGCGTAACGACGAAGCTCGCGGGGCTCCAGCACGGAGGCGTGCTCATCGGAATGATTTTGGTCGCCGTCGCGGCTTCGGCGATAGGCGGGCGCACGCTCGGTTCCTTGCGCATGTGGACGGTCACGGGTTGCCTCGCTTCCGCTGTCTCTCTTGCCGCCATCGCTGCCAGCGGAATGCTTGATGCGGGTCCGCTCGCGCTTCGCGCCTCCGTCTTCGCGCTCGGACTCTCCAATGGCGTGTTCGCGGTCGCCGCGATCGGCTCGATGATGGGGCTGGCTGGCAGCGGCGCGGGCTCGCGTGAAGGCACCCGCATGGGACTATGGGGCGCCGCACAGGCCGTCGCGTTCGGTCTTGGCGGACTTACCGCGACCGTGCTCGTCGACATCGCCCGCACGTTCGAAGTTTCTCCGGTCACCGCCTATGCGTCTGTGTTCATCGTGGAGGCGCTCGCGTTCGTTGGGTCGGCGCTTCTCGCCAATCGAATTCCACAAGGCGTTTCTCAAGAAGCGCCCTCAGGGCAGCAGCGCCTTGCGCGCAAAAACCACGCGTCGGTTGTGACGCAAAACTAGGAGGGGCGCGGTCATGAGCTCTGACGAGATTTTCGACGTTGTTGTCGTCGGCGGCGGCCCCGCAGGCGCCACCGCTGCCAATGATCTTGCCCGGCACGGCCGCAGGGTGGCGCTGCTCGACAGGAGCGGGCGCATCAAGCCTTGCGGCGGCGCCAGTACCGCCCCGTCTGATCCGCGATTTCGATATCCCGGACCATTTGCTCAAGGCCAAGGTTTCGCTCGCGACCATGATCTCGCCCTCGGGCATAGCGGTCGACATGCCAATCAAAGGCGGCTTTGTCGGCATGGTCGATCGCGCCGAATATGATGAATGGTTGCGCGACCGCGCGGCCAAATCGGGCGCGAAACGGGTCACTGGGCAATACGAGCACA
>CAWFBN010000042.1:0-17868 GCA_963813955.1 uncultured Alphaproteobacteria bacterium
ACGGCGTCGCCGACGATGGGCACTTTGTTCATACCCAGCTCACATCGCGCTTCAGTTCGCCGTAAAACAGTGCGGGCCCGCGGCCTGGTCAGAGATACCGCGAGCCCCCCCACCCGCGGGCAGATCCACATCTGATTGTCGTTGAGCATGACGAGGATGTCTTCCTGCAGTCCGGCGGCATTGTTCATCGCCTCGAAGACGATTCCCGAGGGAAACGCCCCGTCGCCGATCACCGCGACGGCGAGCGATCGCGTGCCCGCAGCAGGTCGTCCGCCGCCTTCAGACCCCAGCGCCGAGGAAATGCTCGCAGCCGGCGTGGCCCGTCATGAACAAGTCGTATTCGCTTTCGGGCGGGTTGGGATAACCCATCAGCCCGCCCTTGGTGCGCATGTGTCGAATTCGGGATAGCGGCCCGTGAACAGTTTATGCGGATAGATCTGATGGCCCGTGTCCCAGATCAGGCGGTCTCTCGTGAAATCGAAACCAGGTGCAGGGCTAGGCCAGTTCGACACGCCCAGGTTCTGGCGAAGTGCGCGGTGCGGGTCGAAACCACATTGCACAACACGTCCGCATTTCGCCAGCGAGCTGCTCGAGCTCGGCGGCGAGCCCTTGAAGTCGTGAGGGGATTCGATCTTGGAGAGCAAGTTCGTCCATTAATGGTCTCTTTGCAGAACGGAGCGTGCCAGGGATGTGCAGCCGCCCGCCACGCTGGCCCAGCGGTTCATTCCACTTGCAGGCTTCGGCGGACTAACACTGGGGCCCTGACGGCCGCTCGACCTCACTCCCAATAACGAGGATGGGTCACTTGCCCCGCGCGAATCTTTCCACCGGTCTTGCCCACGTTTCCTCGTCGCCGCGACGTCGAGCAGGTCGTCGGTGATTTGAAAAACCAGCCCAAGGCGCCCGCCGGAACCCTCCAGGCAGTGCAGGTCTTCGTTGCCGGCCCCGGCGGCCAGGGGCGTCGAGCCTTCGTCGAGGCCAGGCCAACAATGCCCCCGTCTTGCGGCGATGAATGCCTTCGAGTTCTTCCAGAGCTGACACGGTCGACCTTCGGCTTCCAGATCGGCCACCTGGCCTCCGACCATGCCGGCCATGCCGGCGGCACGAGCCAGATCGGCACAACAGGCGGCCGCGTTTCCGCGGGGCACACGTCGCTGGCCAGAGCTTCGAATGCCAGCGTCAACAATCCATCACCCGCAAGAATTGCCAAGCCTTCACCGAAAACAATGTGATTTGTCGGACGGCCCCGCCGCAGGTCGTCGTTGTCCATCGCCGGCAGGTCGTCATGGATCGAGGGAATAGGTGTGGACCATCTCAATGGCGCAGGCGGCCGGCAGGCTGATTCGAGTGGCCGCCGCAGGCCTCGCACGCGAGCAGCACCAGAATGGGCCGCAGCCGTTTGCCCCCGGCCGCGCAGGCTATATGACATGGCCTCTTGCAAGCGGGGTGGAACGCCAGGCGACTGTTCCACGTACTTATCGAGCCGCGCATTCACCCGTTTTCGCAGGGAATGGCAGGTGTCGGTAATGAACACAGTCGAAACGCTCATAACATGGCGCCGAGCGCCAACCCGGATAATCTGGACATCAAACAGCGGTAGTCTCAAACAAACGTCGGAACTAACTGGTTCCCCCTCAAGACGTTAGATAAGCCGTACTCGGACCTCAAGATCGGTATTCTAATGAATTTCCGTGCATGGGAAAATAGCAAGTCGCCCTTCGAGGCCAAATTTCGACGGTAAAAACTCTAATAATGAATTCTCACAATTCCCGCCGGGCAACCCGCGAAGCGGACTCGAATACGACAATTTGCCCGACGATTGTTGCAGGAATCAATCGACGCTACTCTGGATTCACAGCGCTAACGAAACTCGCGCAACCAGACATCCGTCCCAACACGTATCGGAGATCCCAACATGTCCCCAGGCCGCTCGAATCCTGCTGATTTGACCGAACACTTCGACGAAAGCAGATCGCCGCAAGTTTCTGGCCGGCGTGGGGCTGGCCGCTTGCGCGGGGCTGTCGGTGATCAATGGGCCGGCGACGCCATTGGTAGAGGCCAATCAGGCGGCCGCACCGAAACGAAAGAAGCCGGCCCTGACTCCGGTGTCGCGGGAATCAAAGAACTGCTAGGCCGGTAAGGATCCGGTTGCCTGGGTTTTCACCGGTGACAGCATTACGCACGGAGCTCTGCACACCAAGGGCTGGCGAAGCTGATGCCGAATTGTTCGCCGAACACGTGCGCTGGGGGAACTGAAGCGATGCGAGACATCGTCGGATCAATACGGGAATCAGTGGTGACAAGGTCGATGGCCTGCTGGTCGACCTCGATTGCGGCGTGCTGCACCTCAAACCAGACGTCGTCTCGATCATGTACGGCATGAACGATTGCACGAATGGCCAGGTCGGCTGCGATTTATTCGCAAAAACCTGACGACCGTCGTGAACAAGATCAAGGCGGCCGGTTCTATCCCGATTCTCAACACGCCCAACACGGTCTATGCGACAAATGCGGAAACGCGCGTCGATCTGCCAGGGTATGGCGCAGGTCATTCGGGACATGGCCCTGGGGACTAAAGCCGTGCTCATCGATCACTACGCGCATTGGGAAAAGACCAGGCCCGCCCAGGAGTCGCTTGTCAAATGGCTCGAAGACCAGAGCATCCATCCCGGCGTCTTCGGCCATCGCGAGATTGCCAAATTCGGTATTTTCACTGAACTGGGGATTTACGACGAGACGAGCCCGACGTGCAAGCTGGAAGTGGAGTGAATGGCGAGGCGCACTCCACCAGCCGGCTAACGCCGGCCGCTCGCCATTTTACAGCGCATGGGCACACAACTCCTGATTCACCCCGGCGAGCAGGGGGCGTTAGCCCCCTGGTTTGGTCGGAACAAGCGCGAGCCTGGTTTCATCGAGCGACAATCGACTTGCGTCGACGTCAACTTGCGGGCGATGATCACGATCCGGGCAGGTTGGAAAACCTACCCCACGCGTTGCCAGACGTATTCGTCATTGCCGCTGCCGAACAATCCCAGGCTGATCCGTTCCTGCACAAAGCCAGGAACTGGACGAGTCCCAGCGACTTGGCAGATCGATCGGCCTCGGGAGGAGAAAGTGACTCGGACGGATAACCGCCGAGCCAGTCGTGAACGTCGTGGTCGTAATTCATTTCGGTAGGCTTGCCCGTACGTCTCACGATATTTGCGAAAGCCGCGGCCCGGCCACGAAAAAGGCCAGTCGCATGACTGCTACGAACGTGGCCCGCGCAAGTTGAATCCAGGCGGGTGACTTCGTATACAGCCACTTTTCAAATTTCCAGAGACGGCACAGATCGCGTCTTCCGATAAACGGCCACGATCAAAATCCCGCCGAGCGCCACAAGCTGGCGGCGCGAGTCCAGGCGTCGTACATGGCCCCCGTATGGTGCAGCGAACCCCAGGCATACACAACGTCAAATGTCCCCAGTTGCCGCGGATCGAGATCGAACACCGATTGTTCGCGGACTTCCCACCCGCCTTCCGGAGCATTTTGCGAAAGGACCTGCTTGGCCGTGGCGACCGAATGCGGATCGAGATCGACCGCGACGACCCGAGCCGCCCCCATCCGCAGGGCACACAGAGAATGCAGCCCCGATCCCGCAACCGATGTCCAGAAACATCTTGCCCTTCGACGGCCGCTCGTCCCGCCAGTCGTTCCAGGCCGCGAGTGGCCTGCTCGATTCGCTCCGCGTCGATGAGTTCGGCGTACTCCGACCAGTTGCGGCCGAACTCGAAATGAGAAGCCGAGTCAATGCCGCACCGTGTAGCCCAGTGTCCGCAAGTGGCCGGCCAGCAGTGTCCGGTACGATTCGGGCAGGGGCAGAACGGGGGGTTCCGGATCGCCCACGGGGGGGCCGATCATATTCAGGGCCGCTTTCATGACGCTGAACCAATGCCGATCCCTCGCCCTTCGAATGATAAGCGCTGAACTGCAATCGCATCAGCGGAGCCAGCCCGGCCCAGACTTCGCCTGCCGGCAGATCGCCGCGTACGCTGATCGCGTCGTACAACCGTCGCGCGGCCCCCGGCACCATGCTTGGGATTCCGAGATCCAACCGTGGGCGGCTCGTGAGCACAGCCCCTCGAACGGCTCCGTGTCGTTCCTGCATAAATTTTCAGCTTCCCTCGGTCGCCTGCAAGAGCTCACAGATCCGATCGGGCTCGGGGTTCGACATTTTCACTCCCCCGATCGTCCCCTCTTCGAAGAGCCTCAACAAGTGCTCGGTTCGCAAGTCGACCGCCGTCAGCGGAACATTGTGATACACGACGATGGGAATCGAGACGTTTTCTGCAATGCGGCGGTAATAATCCATGACCTGACCGGGAGTGGGGGCCATGTCATAGGGGGGAACGATCGGCGGCGCATCCGCTCCCGATTGCTCGGCGTGCCGTGACAGTTCGATCGTGAGCCGTGTCGAGTAGTGGTGTGTTCCCGCGACCGCGCACACGCGGCCCGCATTGGCGGTCAGTGCCGCTTCCAGCACCCGTTTGCGGTCTGTGACTTCGAGGGCCGGAAATTCCCCCGAGCTTCCCAGCGGGGGAAATGGCGTCGGCCCCCTCGGCGATAATCCAGTCGATATGGTCCTGTAAGCGTTCTAGCTGTAATCCGCCGTTGCCGTCGAACGGCGTAATGGTCGACGCACACACACCGTGAAACAAGGGCTTCGGCATCCAAATGTTCCTTTCCCATCTTGACAAATGAGTTCGTCTGATAAACTAATAGGGTAGAGCGCCCTGAATCCCCTCCCTCGCAAATCGCCGTATCTCGTCGTGAACTGGCTTGAGATCACTTATGACTTTGACAAAGCCAGGTAACGTCGCGCAAGATGTGCGTGGTCCTCACGGTCTTGAGCATCGCGGTCTTGGTCATTGCGGTTGCTCCCGTTTCGGCAGCCGGAGACGATCACGAATTCTTCGAGAAGAAGGTTCGTCCGTTGCTCGTCTCCAAGTGCCTGGAATGTCACGGCACAGAAGAGCCGGAAGCCGGATTGCGGCTCACGTCGCGAGCATCGTGCTTCAGGGGGGCCAGTCGGGGCCAGCATTCTCAAGCGCCATCCCGATAAGAGCCTGCTGATCAAGGCGGTCGCTTGTCAGGGGAATCTCAAAATGCATCCCGACGGCAAACTTGAAGATGACGAAATCGCCGTGCTGCGGAAATGGGTCGAACTGGGGGCACCTGGCCTGAAGCCGCACCGGGAGCCAAAACCCGCGGGGAAATGGTTGTCACCGACGTCGATCGCCAGCATTGGGCATTTCGGCCGGTCACGAATCCTGCAATTCCAGCGGTGCAGAGGTCAGGCTGGGCCCGCACGAGCACTCATTAACACATCGTTGAGCCTGTGGTCGCCATGATGCGGTCTTGTCAGGGGATCGAAAGCCTCGTCGGGCCAGCTCTGGCGGAGTTTTACGCGGGCGCGGGCGCAAAAATCCGCCGTATCAGTTTATCGGGCGCCTTTGGCTCATGTCAGGTTGGCCAGGTCGCGCATGGGCGCCATCGGGAAAAAGCGCCGCGCGAACACACGCCGAAGAAATCCTCGCCGTCGAGGGAGCGGCTTTCGCCCAGGCGACCAGATCATAAAACAGCGCGCGTTTGACCAGCGCCCACAGATCGCCCCGCACCAGCGCATAGGGCTTGAGCCCGCCGCTGTCGCCGGGCAAGAATTTCAGAGGGTGTTCCGGGAAATCTCGACCCGGTCCTCGACATTGGTGCGCAGCCTCAGGTCCTGG
Source organism: uncultured Alphaproteobacteria bacterium (assembly GCA_963813955.1). GTDB lineage: Bacteria > Pseudomonadota > Alphaproteobacteria > Rhizobiales > Beijerinckiaceae > Rhodoblastus. The sequence continues at coordinate 5,766 of CAWFBN010000042.1, forward strand.
TTGCGCCATCGCCTTCGCGAGAAGCTCGACCCCGAGAAAGGGTGCGTCCTCCACCACGATGCCGACCCGTTCGACCGGCGTGACCAGTAAATCGCTCGGGGTCCTTGCGCAGGATGTGGAGAAAAGCTGAACCAGCGCTGGACGTCCGATGGGGGTGCCGCTCGTAAAACCACGTGCCGTCCCGGGCGATCCGCATGTCGATCTCGCCGCAATAGGCGGGATTCCAAAGATGAACCGGCGCGGGGCCACGGGTTTTTCGCGCGGCGTCGAGGCCCCGCAAAGGGTCGGATTCGCGCCCGTTTCCGGTATCCCTGTTTCGATCATGACTGCGCCTCACGCGCCAGATTGCGCCATGATTGGCGGCAATTTGCCTCATAAGTGGAAACGCTAGGACTTTTGTCGGGTCTTTGAAAGAACAGCCAGCCTATAGTGATGGCGATCGCCCGACAATGGTCTGACAAGGACCGCGCAACAGGAGAAGACCGGGCATGAACGCCGAACCCGCCCCCGGGCCGATCGAGTTCCGAATTGAGCGTCGGATTCATTCCGATTTGTCCGAACCGGCAGATCGAGGAAAAGGCCCAACTGGCGCTCGACGCACTCTACGCCGCCCGCGCCGCCATCGGCCAGGCGGTTTTCGGCCAGGACCTGGTGGTGGAGGAGGCCCTCGTCACCGTCCTGTCCGGCGGCCATGGGCTGTTTGTCGGCGCGCCGGGGCTGGCGAAAACCTTGCTCGTCGATACGCTCGGCAGGGTGTCGGGCTCGACGCCAATCGTGTGCAATTCACGCCCGACCTCATGCCCACCGACATCCTCGGTTCGGAAGTGCTGGAGGAAAGCGTCGATCATCACCGCGCCTTCCGCTTCATCCGAGGGCCGATTTTCGCGCAATTGCTGATGGCCGATGAAATCAACCGCGCCAGCCCGCGCACCCAGTCGGCGCTGTTGCAGGCGATGCAGGAATATCACGTCACCATCGCCGGGGAGCGTTTCGACTTGCCGAAGCCCTTCCATGTGCTGGCGACGCAGAACCCGCTGGAACAAGAGGGCACTTACCCGCTGCCGGAAGCCCAGCTCGACCGCTTTCTGATGCAGATCGACGTGCCCTATCCCGATCGCGCGGCGGAACGGCGCATCCTGATCGAGACCACCGGCCAGGCGCGGGAAAAACCGGCGCGCGTGCTCGACGCCGCCGGCCTGATGGAAATTCAGGCGCTGGTGCGCCTGATGCCGGTCGGGAACTCCATCGTCGAAATCATCCTCGATCTCGTACGCGCCGCGCGGCCGGGCGAGGGTGATCCCGAACTGACGAGACATATCGCCTGGGGGCCGGGACCGCGCGCGGCGCAGGCCCTGATGCTCGCCTGCCGGGCCCGCGCCCTTGCGCAGGGGCGGCTCGCGCCGAAGCAAGGCGACGTGCTGGCGCTCGCCGCACCGGTCTCAAGCATCGCATGGCGCTGACCTAAGCGCGCGCGCCGACGGAGAGACCGTCGCGGCGGTGATCGACCGGTTGAAGCAAAGATTCGCCTGAACAAATTGCCCGAGAGAAGTTTGCCTGATGGCCCAAAGCTTCGCCTTTTTGTCGCCCGCAGCGGCGCTCCCGATTCGCAAAAAAGGCGGCAGGCGCTTGATCTGGCGCGCCGCCTGCCGGGATTGGCCTTGGCGGCGCGTCAGGCGGCGGCGTCGCTGCAGGTCGGCGTCCATGGCCGCAGGCGTTCGGGCATGGGCGAGAATTTCTGGCAATTCCGGCCCTTCATCGCCGGGGAGGCGGCGCAGAATGTCGATTGGCGCCGCTCGGCGCGCGACGACCGGCTTTATGTGCGCGAGCGCGAATGGGAGGCGGCGCAGGTCCTCTGGGTGTGGGCCGATCTGTCGGCGTCGATGAATTACGCCTCCACCCTGGCCTTCCAGTCCAAGCTCGACCGCGCGCTCATTCTGGCGCTGGCGCTGGCCGATTCGACCGTGCGCGCTGGTGAGCGGGCCGGCTGGCTCGGCCTCACGCGGCTGTCCGGCGCCCGCGACATCGTCGATACGCTGGCGGTGGCGCTGAGCGCCGAAGCCCGCCGCAACAACGAAAATTTCGACGACCTGCCGCCGCCGGTCCCGCTGCGCGCGCGAAAAAGCCGTGCTGATCGGCGATTTCCTGGTCGATCCGGCGCAATTCGCCGAACGCCTCAAAAAACTCGCCAGCCAGGGCGCGCGCGGCCATGCGCTGATGATTTTCGATCCCGCCGAGGAGGTGTTTCCTTTCACCGGCCAGACCGAGTTTTACGACGAGGACGGATCGCTGTTGCGCGCCGGGCGGGCCGAGGAATACGCCGCGATCTATCATGCGCGACTGGAGGCGCATCGCGGCGCGCTGGCGACCGCCGCGCGGGCGCAGGGCTGGACCTTCGCCTTGCACGCCACCGACCGTCCCGCCTCTGAGGCGATGTTGAGCCTGCGGCTGGCGCTGACGGCGGATGGCGCGCGATGAGCCTGTTTTCGCTGGCTTTTTCGTCGCCTTTCGTGTTGCTGGCGCTGGCCGGCGCGCCTTTTCTCTATCTTCTGCTGCGCGTCACGCCGCCGCCGCCAACGCGCGTCGCCTTTCCGCCGCTCAAGCTCATCCTCGATTTGAAAAAGCCCGACGCCACCCCGGCGCGCACGCCGCTGGTGGCTGCTGCTCCTGCGCATGGCGCTGGCGGCGCTGGTGGTGCTGGCGATGGCGGGGCCGTTTTTCTCGCCCTCCGGCGTCGTGGCGGCGAAAGGCGGTCCGCTGCTGCTGCTGATCGACGATTTCTGGACCGCCGCGCCCGACTGGTCCTTGCGCATGAAAGCCGCCGAATCGCGGCTGGCCGAGGCGGGGCGGCTTGGCCAGCCCGCCGCGGTCACTGGCCATGACCTCCGCCGCGCCGGCCGTTGCGGAAGACTCCACCGCCACGGTGACGCGTCTGCGCGCGCTGACCCCGCAAGCTTTTATCGCCGCCCGGCTTCCGGCGCTCAAACGCGTCGGAAGCCTTCCTGCAAAACCATTCCGGCGCGCAGATAGTCTGGCTCAGCGACGGACTGGAAGACGCCGACGGCAAGGCTTTCGGCGAAAAGCTGGCGGCGCTCGCGCCCGAGGCCGAGGTGCTTGCGCGATCCGCGCCCGCTGCGCGCGCTGGCCGCCGCCGAAAACCAGCCAGCGGCGATGGAGGTCGCCGTCCAGCGTTCGTCCGCCGTCGGCGAGGGCAAAGGCAAAATCGCCGCCTATGACGCCAAGGGGGCCTCGCTCGGCGAGGCCGATTTCAATTTCGACGGCCTGAGCGCGACGGCGCGCATCGACTTGCCGATCCAGTTGCGCAATGACATCTCGCGGCTGGAAATTCTCGGCGAGAATTCCGCCGGCGGGATTTTTCTGCTCGATTCCGGCGCGCGGCGGCGGCGCGTCGGCCTCGTCTCCGGCGGCGGCCCGGAGCAGACCTTTCTTTCGCCGATGCATTATCTGCGCGACGCGCTTGCTGCCTTTCGCCGACCTGCGCGAAGCCAAGCCCGGCGACGCCGATCCGGTCGGCCATCTGCTCGATGACGGCGTGGACGTGCTGATCCTCGCCGACACCAATGTCGCGGCGCCGGAGTTGCGGCAAAAACTCGACGCCTTCTTGCAGTCGGGCGGCACGATCCTGCGTTTCGCCGGGCCGCGACTGGCGGCGGGCGGCGACGATTTCTTTCCGGTGAAACTGCGGCGCGGCGGCCGCACGCTCGGCGGCGCGCTGTCCTGGGATCATCCCAAGCCCTTGGCGGCTTTCGACGAAAACAGCCCCTTCCTGGGCCTGACGCCGCCGGCCGAGGCGACGGTGTCGCGGCAGGTGTTGGCCGAACCGGACGAGGGCCTGCCGGCCAAGACATGGGCGCGGCTTCAGGACGGCACGCCTTTGGTCACGGCGGAAAAGCGCGGGCCGGGAAGCCTGATCCTGTTCCATATTTCCGCCGACGCGAGCTGGTCGAACCTGCCGCTGTCCGGACTTTTCGTCGAGATGCTGAAAAAAATCGTCGATCGCGCCGGGCTGGTCGGCAAAACCGCCGCGCAACAGGCGAGCATCGCCGCCGTGAGACATTCCTGCCGCCGCTGCAGCATTCTCGACGGCTTTGGCAAGCTCGGCGCGCCCGGCGCGACGGTCAAGCCGCTGCCGGCCAACAGCCTCGCGGCCCCGGACGCCGATCATCCGGCGGGCTTTTACGGCGCTCCGGACGCCCCGCGTGCGCTCAACGCTTTTGCGGCGGACAGGACCCTGGCGCCGCTCGATTTTGCAAACCTCAAACTGAAACAGACCGAACTGGTCGCGCCTCAGCCGGTCGATCTTCGCCCGCCGCTGCTGATCCTCGCCTTCATTCTCGCTCTGGCCGATGCGCTGGCCACTTTATTGATTGGCGGGCGCTGGCGGCGTCAGGCCGGGCCGGCTTTGGCGGCTTTGTTGCTGGCCGCGCTTTTGGCCGCGCCGCCGCCGCGCCCGGGCGGCAGGGGCTCCCGAGCGCGACATCAAGGCGGCGCTTGCGACAAAACTCGCCTATGTGGTCACCGGCGACGCGCGGGCCGACCGCATCAGCCGCGAGGGCCTGACGTCGCTGTCGGACACGCTGGCCCGGCGCACGGCGCTGGTTCCCGGCGCGCCGCAGGCCGTCGATCCGGCGCGCGACGAACTGGCCTTTTATCCGCTGATCTACTGGCCCATCGCGCCGGAGCGGCCGCAGCCGGGACCCGATGTCGCGCGGCGCATTCAGGCCTATATGAAACAGGGCGGTCTCGTGCTGTTCGACACGCGCGACGCGCCAGATGCAGTTCGAGGGCGGCGCCCGCACCGCGGCGCAGAGCTGGCTGCGGACCTTTCTGGCCGACATCGACCTGCCGCCGCTGGAGCCCGCTCCCCGGGATCATGTCGTCACCAAAACCTTTTATATTCTCGAAAATTTCGTCGGGCGCACCGAAAACGGGCCGACCTATATCGAGGCGCTTCCGCCCGAAACCGAACCGGGGAGCCGGCCGGCGCGAGCCGGCGACGGCGTTTCGCCGATCATCATCGCCTCCAACGATCTCGCCGCCGCCTGGGCCGGCGATGGCAATGGCGAAGGGCTGTACACCCTGACGCCCGGCGACCCGCGCCAGCGCGAAATGGCGCTGCGCGGCGGGGTCAATATCGTGATGTACACGCTGACCGGCAATTACAAGGCCGATCAGGTCCATGTGCATGAATTGCTGGAAAGGCTCGGCCATTGAAAGATTATGGCCTCGCCTTCGCGCCGCTGGCGCCGCCCTGGCTGCTGCTGGCCTTCGCTGTGCTGGCTCTGGCGACGGTCATCGCGGCTGTGGTTTTGCGCCGGCGCGGCGCCTTTTTTCGCGCCGGGGTTTTTGTGGTTTTGCTCGGCGCGCTGAGCGGCCCCTCGCTGGTCGAACAGGAGCGTGAGCCGCTGCGCGACGTCGTCGCCGTGGTGCTCGACCGCAGCGCCTCGCAGGATTTCGACCAGCGTCGCGCCCAGACCGACGCCGCGCGGGAGGCGCTGGACAAAGCCTTGCAGGCGCTCGGCGGCGTGGACGTGCGCTTCATCGAGGCGGGCGACGCCACGGTGGAGGACGGCGAGGGCACGCGCCTGTTCGCCGCCCTCAATTCGGGCACGGCCGATGTCCCCAGCGAAAGGCTCGGCGCCGTCATCATGGTGACGGATGGCGTCGTGCACGATATTCCTTCGTCGCTGGCCGCCGCCAATCTCAAGGCGCCTTTGCATGTTCTCGTCACCGGCCATGAGGGCGAGCGCGACCGCCGCCTTGTTCTGGTCGAGGCGCCGCGCTTCGGCCTGATCGGCAAGGATGTGGTCTTTACGGTCAAGGTCGAGGAGGCCAACGGGCCGGGCGATCCGGTTGCGGTGACGGTGAGCCGCGACGGCGCGGTCGTGACGCGCATGCTGGCGCGGCCCGGCGTGGAGTTCAAGATCCCGGTGCGGCTGGAGCATGGCGGCAAGAATGTGCTGGAATTTGACGCCGAGCCGATGCCGGGCGAGCTAACGCTGGTCAACAACAAGGCGGCGGCGACGGTCGAGGGCGTGCGCGACCATTTGAAGATTTTGCTGGTGTCGGGCGAACCCAATCCCGGCGAGCGGGCGTGGCGGAATCTGCTAAAGTCCGACGCCAATGTCGAATTGGTGCATTTCACCATTTTGCGCCCGCCGGAAAAGCAGGACGGCACGCCGATCCGCGAACTGGCGCTGATCGCCTTCCCCACCGCCGAGCTTTTCGGAAAAAAGATCGTCGATTTCGACCTCATCGTGTTCGACCGCTATTCCAACATGGGCCTGCTGCCGCCGGCTTATTTCGACAATATCGTCAAATATGTGCGCGACGGCGGCGCCATGGCGATCGTCGCAGGCCCCAATTTCGCGGAGCCCGACGGGCTCTATCTATACGCCGATCGGCAAGGTGATCCCGGCGCGTCCCACCGGCGAGGTGGCGGCGAAACCCTTCCGCGCCGCGCTGTCGGACACCGGCGCGCGTCACCCGGTCACGCGCGGCCTGCCTGGCAGCGCCAGCAAACCGCCCGGTTGGAGCGAATGGTTCCGGCAGGAACAGGCGGTTTCCACGCGGGGCGCCGCAGTGTTATCAGGCATCGACGGCGCGCCGCTGCTGGTGCTGTCGCGCGAGGGCAAGGGCCGGGTCGGCCTGTTGCTGACCGACCAGAGCTGGCTGTGGGCGCGCGGCTATCAAGGCGGCGGCCCCTATGACGACCTGATGCGCCGCACGGCCCACTGGCTGATGAAGGAGCCGGAACTCGAAGAAGAGGCTTTGCGCGGGACGGCCAAGGGACGCGAGGTGACGGTCGAGCGTCAAAGCCTGACCGATCAGACCGGACCGGCGCATATCGTGGCGCCCTCCGGCAAGACGGAGGATCTGGCGCTGGCCTCCGCCGAACCGGGTCTGTTTCGCGGCAAGTTCACGGCGGCGGAACTGGGGCTTTACCGGCTGAGCCAGGGCGATTTGACCGCGCTTGTCCTTGTCGGACCGGAAAATCCGCTCGAATATCGCGAAGTGGTCTCCACGACCGAAAAACTGCGGCCTCTCGCTGAAGCCAGCGGCGGCTCCGTGCGGCGGATCGGCGGGGAGGGAGCGGCGATCCAGTTGCCGCGTCTGGTCGCCATGCGCGACAGCCCCGTTTATGCCGGGTCGGATTATATCGGCGTCCGCCGGACCGGCGCGAGCGAAGCGCGGGGTCTGAAACTGACGCCGCTTGCGGTCGGTTTTTTCGGTCTGCTGGCCGCGCTCGGCGCTCTCATCTCCGCCTGGGCCTGGGAGGGATGGCGGAGGAAGGGATAGCGCAGGCCTCTCTCTTAACCGCGCGACGTCACCATGCCCTTGTGGGTCGCGAGTGCGCCCGGCTGCAGCTCACAATGCAGCAGCCGGCCGGGATCTACCGGGCCGGGAAAAAGGATTTGGCCAAACGGCGTGCGTGAAAAACCCATGCGCTCGTAATAAGGCGGGTCGCCGACCAGCAGGACAAGCCCGTGGCCAGCGGCTTTCGCCGCGTCGAGCGATTTCTGCGCCAGCGCCTCGCCGAGACCTCTCGCGCGAAATGCTTCCTCGACGGTCAGGGGGCCGAGCAGCAGGGCCGGCGCGCCGCCAATTTTGATGCGCGTCATCGTATTGGCTCCGACCAGCATGCCGCCGATCCGCGCGAGATAGGACAGGCTCCAATCCGGCTCCACGCCTTCGCGCAGGCGATAGGCGGTCTTGGCGAAACGGCCCGGCCCAAAGGCGCGCTCTTCCAGTTTGCGGATGGCGGGCAGGTCGGCGGGAGTTTGGAGGGCGTAATCGAGCGAAAGTGCGGTCATGCGCCGCTTTCTAGAGCCGCGCAGGCAAAAGGGAAAGCGGGTTTCTCATCAAAGCGGCAGTCGCCAAAGCGTTTTCAACAAAAGCGCGTAAAACAAAAAAATTGAGCGTCAATCCGATATATCGGATCGACGCTCAAGAGACGCAGCCGGCCTTGAAAAACCGGGAAGGAAAATATCTTACTTCGAGCCGTCAGCCTTGAACTGGGAGAGATAGGCCCAGACATTGGCGCGGTCGGCTTCTTCCGGCAGGCCCGGGAAGGTCATCTTGGTGCCGGGGATCTTCTTCTGCGGGCCGGCGATGTATTCGAGGAAGGTCGCCTCGTCCCAGGTCAGCCCGGAATTCTTGTTGGCGTCGGAATAGTTATATCCCGCGGCCGAGCCAGTCTTGCGGCCGGCGAGGCCGTTGAGTTCCGGGCCAACGCCGTTCTTGGCGGTCGGGCCGACCTGGTGGCAGGCGCGGCACTTGTTGAACACTTTGGCGCCCGCTTCCGGGTCGCCGGCGGCAATGGCGCTCGAAGAGACGAAAGCGAGGGCGGCGGCGGCCGACAAAACGTGAATCAATTTCATGTGTTGTTTCCTTCCTGACGGTCGGGACTGCAAACCCGAATCAGTGCAACTTGTTTCTTGCGCGCCGGGTTTGGTATCGTCCGGCGCGGCGCTAATCTAGGCGGTAGATCTGCTCGTGACAATCGTCCATCCGCCTTTATATTGCTCGACTTTGGCGCCCTTTGCGACTGCCGCTGACGGGGGCCGCCATGGCTGACCTCGACGCCGCCGCGAAAAATCCTGACGGAGAAATTCGGCTTCGACGATTTTCTGCCTGGCCAGGCCGAGGCGATAGGCGGCGCTGCTCGATGGAGAGGATGTTTTCGCTCTCTGGCCGACCGGCGGCGGGAAATCCCTCATATATCAACTGCCCGCCATGGCGCGTCCCGGCCTGACGGTTGTCGTGTCGCCGCTGATCGCCCTGATGCGCGACCAGGCGCGAAAGCTGAAGAAACGCGGCCTGAGCGCTGCGGCGTTGCACGCCGATCAGGACGCCGCCGCTTACAGAAAAATTTGCGAAGAGGTGGAGCGGGGGCGCTGAGCCTGCTCTATCTTTCGCCGGAACGGCTGGCCAACCCGGAGACGCTCGCCCTGTTGCGCGCGGCGGATGTCAGTTTGCTCGCGGTGGACGAGGCGCATTGCGTCTCGCAATGGGGCCATGATTTCCGTCCCGACTATCGCAAGATCGCCGCCGCGAGCGAGGCTCTGGGTTTTCCGCAAATGGTCGCCGCGACCGCGACAGCCGCGCCGCACACTCGCGCGGATATCGTCGAAAACCTGTTCGCCCGTCCGCCGCGCGTGATCGCCGGGTCATTTCGTCGCAAGGCGATTGCGCTGTCAGCCCTGCCGCAATCCCGCGATCCGACCCGGCAAATCCTCGAACTGGTCGAGGCGCGGCGCGGCCAGAGCGGCATCATTTATTGCGCTTCGCGCAAGAGCGTTGACTTTGTGGCGCAGGCGCTCAACTCCGCTGGCCATCCGGCGGCGGCCTATCACGCCGGCCTCGCCGCGGAAATTCGCGAAGCGCGGCAAGACGAATTTCTGGACGGCGCCGACAGGGTGATGGTGGCGACCATCGCTTTCGGGCTCGGCGTCGACAAGCCCGACGTGCGCTATGTGATCCATCGCGACGCGCCGGACCATCTCGAAACGCTCTATCAGGAGACAGGCCGCGCCGGCCGCGACGGCCAACCGGCGGAGGCCATTGCCCTTTTTGCACCCGCTGTCGTGGCGGAGTTGCGCGGCGCCAGGTTCGAAATCGCGCGGATCGACGCAGCGTCGGCGCGCCGCGCAAAAATGCTGGCGCATTATTTCACCACGACGAAATGCCGCGAAAAAAGCTTGCTCGCGGCGTTGGGCGAAGACTGTCCGCCCTGTGGCCAGTGCGACAATTGCCGGCGCGGCTTCAAAACATTGCGTCGGCTGGCTGGATGGGTCGGGGCCGCGCCGGGCGAAGCGCGCGTGCTGGTCGAACACGCCTTGCACAGCGGCGTCGCATTTTTTTCGAAGCCAGCCGTCGAACACGATTTCGGCCACCCGGAACAAACACCGCAGGCGAATGTCGATTTTGCCGCGGATTTCGGAGCGCGAAAATGGCCCGCACGCGATGTCGAAGAAGTCGCGGCGCTGGCGGCGTCTGCATGAAGCGCGTCGCCAGATCGCTCGGAAAAGCGGGGTTGCGCCGGCGCGCCTGGTCGGCGACGCCGCGCTGGCGCGGTTGATCGCAACGCCGCCGGCGGATCTCGCCCAACTCATTGCGATTTGCGGCGACGAAACCGGTTTGCTTGCGCGCTTCGGCGCCCCGTTGGTCGCCTGCGCAAGGCGCGAGCGCCAAGGCTAAGCAAAATGAGTCGTTAAAAAAACCTTAATAATTTCGGGATTGCGCACAAAAATAACATTTGAATTCGGTGTTGTTTGATAGCTTTCGCAGGCGCGACGAAAAGGCCGCGCATGTTGGTCGCGTGGTTTGTGTCATGAGTCGATTGATCGATTTTGCGTCCCTGCCTTCCGCTTGTCCTGTCCCCAATCCGTTGGGAATGGTCTCGGGCGCCGCCCCAAAAGTCGGGGCAGGCGGGTGGTCTCGATTTTTTGGCGAAGCCGCGAAAATTTCTCCACGTGCGTTTCGATCCCGACACAAAAACCGTGTGGTGTTCGATGCGCCACGAGCAATCGGTATGCTGGAGCCTGCCGCTGCTGACCGAACTCAACGCGCTCCACGCCGACATTCGCGCGCTCCATGAAAACGCGACTTTCGACGAGCCCCCGATCAGGTTTTTCGTTGGAGGTTCAGTGCGGCCTGGCGTTTTCAGCATGGGCGGCGACCTGTCCTTTTTCGTCGACCGCGTGCGCGCCCGGGACGAGGAGGGCTTGCGCCTTTACGCCTATGCCTGCGTGGACGCGATCTACAATAATTATCACGGCTTCAATTCGCCGACAGTCACCATGGCGCTGCTCGAAGGCGACGCGCTCGGAGGCGGGCTTGAGGCGGCGCTGAGTTGCCAGTTCATCATTGCCGAACGCGGCGTCAATCTCGGCTTTCCGGAAGCTCTATTTCACACCTTTCCCGGCATGGGCGCCTATAGTCTGGTTTCCCGGCGACTTGACGCGGCGCGCGCGGAAAAACTGATCCTGAGCGGTCGCATCTACAAGGCCGAGGATTTCTTCGAGATGGGCCTGATCGATATTCTGGCCGAAAAGGGCGAGGGCCCGGCGCGGGCGCGCGCCTTCATCGCCCAAAACGGCAAGCGGCATCGACTCCTGGGCGCCGTGGGCCGGGTGCGGCGGCGAATCTCGCCGTTGACGATCGAGGAATTGCGCGACATTACTGATATCTGGGTCAATTCGGTTATGAGCCTCGCGCCAATCAATCTGCGCAAGATGGAAATGCTGGCGTTGTCGCAGGATCGGCTGTTCGAGCAGGCCGCAAGCCAGAGGTTCAACCAACCGGCCCAAGGCTTGGAAAAGGCGCCGGAAGAAAAGCTGGAGGCGTGAAGCAGGTTCAACTAGAGTTCGCCGCAACCGATGCGCCGTTTAATTGGGCGCCGTTTGCGGGGTAAGAGCTATTGGCTGAATTTACGTCCGGATGGGCTGCAGACTGGGCTTGGGGCTTTCCCCTCATTCTGCTCACCGTCGTGATGCACGCGATTGGGTTGTTGTTCGTCGAACTCTATGTGGTGCAAAAGCTGGAAGCGGCTCTGCTTCAGGTCAAGTTCCGAATTCGTTTTCCGATTATCATGAGTTCGGTCGTGCTTTTCGTCACCATGTTGCACGGCGCCGAAGCCTCGGTCTGGGCGGTTGTTTACAGAATGCTCGGCGCTCTTCCCGATAATACCAGCGCGATGCTTTATTCGCTCAGCGCCATTACCAGCTATGGTCACGCCGGGCTGTTTCTCCTGCCGCGATGGCAGTTGATGGGCGCGCTGGAGGCGCTCAACGGCGTCATGCTGTTTGGCCTGACCACCGCTTTCCTCTTCACGGTCGTGCAAGCTTCATCGCACGGTCGAAAAAAAACATGAGTGAGGCAAGGGCTTCATCGCGGGCGTTTTGTCAACTGCCAGAAAAGAGCGCATCCGGATTTTCGTCCGGATGCGCTGTGTACGCCGGCTGGGATGAACCGGGCGAAGCCGGGCTGGGAGGAAGCGCGCTTCGCGGCGCGGACTGTTCCGATGGCGCGGCGGACGCTTGATTATGCGCCCAGGCATTTAGCCTGCGCTTCGCTCACCAGA
>CAWFBN010000043.1:0-16164 GCA_963813955.1 uncultured Alphaproteobacteria bacterium
TTTTTTTTTTTTCCTCTTCTTCAACTTTCAGTTGCGTATTGCTTATGACTATTATATTACTGGTTCAGGATGAATTCCGCGATCAATTTTAGGGTTAGATAAATCCTACATATTTGATTCCGAACTTTGGAAAAAAGTTGAATTTCAAACAGAAGAGCTAAAACAACTTACATCCCGAATGCAAATAAGAGCAGTGCGATGTCGCCGATCACAATTCAGTTGCAATCCTCGATGATAAAGGCAAGCGGATTGGTATCTGGTATTCTATTTCTGGTTCCGGTTATCAGCATAAAGATGTTTGCTAAATCAGAAAGTGATTATTTATCCACCGAATGACAGCTATTACGAGTGTTATGATGACCACTATTGAAAATAGGGGTGGAGTTGTTACAGGCGGCTCTCACGTTGCCTTTGAAATAAAAATATGCTCGAAGGCACGTCGGTGTGCATTTGTGAGGGATACCTTCCTGTTACCCGTATTTTCCAAGTTTATAATTTTATGCTATGTTACAATTGATAATCATTAAACAATGCTTCGTCATTAAAACCAAGGAATTATCAAATGACGGCTTTTCTTTTTTACATCATTGGGTTTTGTGGTGCTGGCGGAGATGGGGGACAACTCCAGTTGCTGGCTATGGCATTTGCAACTCGGTACAAAATGTCGACTGTCCTGTGGGGCGTCTTTGCTGCAACAGTCATCAACCATTTTTTGGCGGTATTCATGGTAACTATCTCACAAACATCATTCCCATTCAGTAGATTCCAGATTGCAGGAGGCGGCAGCATCTTTTTTTCATCTTATTTGGTCTTCTTGGACCATTAAGTCCTGGAGACACTTGAAAGGGGAAGATAGACGGTTCAACTTCAGCCCCTTTTGGACAGTTGCAGTTGCTTTTTGTTTTATCGCAGAGATGGGGGATAAAACTCAGCTCGCCACAATAGCGCTGGCTGCTCAATACCAAGTCCATCATACCTGTTCTTGCAGGGACCACAATAGGGATGTTGATCTGCTGATGGAATCGGCATTGGCATTGGCATTGTTCTGGGCAAGAAGATACCTGAAAGGGCTGTAAAATGGCTTGCAGCGCTAGATTTACATATTCTTTGGTCTTTATGGCTTGTACGAATACCTACGGCCGACATCCTGACTTTGCCAGTCATTCGGCATCGCTGTTACTTCAATAGCCACTTATTTTCTCGGTCGTGATGACTTAAATAGGATTTTTAAAAGAAGTTGAAGGTAATCTGATCTGACTCTTTGAGACGAGTTGAGATTCGAGGGAAATTTGGACCTGCGAAGGAAAGTTAGTATTCAAGGAATCAGAAGGGAGAGAGGCCTCAAGAAGGAATCACTATTGAATGGACTATGGTGAATGAGTTAAACAAAAACGACTAATCTGTCAATACAGAGAGCTGCCAGTGGATCTCAAGGATATATGAACTTCAATTTCAATATAACCAGCTCTGTAAGGAAATTCTTCTCACAGATTCACAAATGTTGAGATAAATAGATATAAAGAAGCTAAAATCTTTGAAACCAAGACGTACCATAAGGTTGATCTGCGGTTAATTCCGTTTCTTTTTCTATGTTATATTCTAGCATATCTTGACCGGGTAAATGTAGGTTTTGCCAAACTGCAGATGCTTCAAGGAATTGTCCGTTGAGTGATGCGGCTTTTGCCACAGGCGCCGGTATTTTCTTTATCGGTTATTTCTTTTTTGAAGTCCCCAGCAACGTGCTGTTAAAGAAATATGGCGCACGTATTGGATTGCCAGGATCATGATAACATGGGGATCGTATCGTCATGCATGATGTTTGTGAAAGGCGAATGGTCTTCTTATGCCATGCGTTTTCTCCTCGGCATAGCGGAAGCCGGGTTTTTCCCGGGAGTCATTTTTTATCTTACCTTGTGGTATCCTTCAAGGCTCACGATCAACACGAACTGCATGGTTTGTGGCGGCTATTGCGTCTCCGGGGTAATAGGCAATCCGGTATCCGGCTGGATCATGGATATGCTGTCAGGCACCATGGGATAAGGGATGGCAGTGGTTATTCCTGGTTGAAGGCATTCCCTCGATCATAGTTGGTTTTTGGGTAATATATTATCTTAGACAGCAGCATTGAAGAAGCCACATGGCTTACTGCCGAAGAAAAAGAACTGCTTGCAAAAATCTTTAGCTGAAGACAAACATAAAACTGAACATAAGGTCATCGATGCTTTCAAAAGCGGGAAAGTATGGGTGTTATGCGCCATCTATTTCACCTGATGATCGGTCTGTATGGCATTGCTTTCTGGTTGCCCACGATTGTCAAAGCCTTCGGGATTAAAAGGTTATCTCGAAGTCGGCTTAATTACCGCAATACCGTATGGTGTGGCCGTTATCGGGATGATTTTATTGAGCCATCATTCAGATCAGACAGGAGAGCGGCGATTGCATTATGTATTAATGTAACTGCCGGAGCATAGGTTTGGTTTTGAGTGGAGTCTTTGCGTCTAATCCTGTCCTGGCAATAATCTTTTTGTCCATCGGCACCCTTGGGGTTATCGGATCTATGCCATTATTGTGGCCGCATACCTCAGCCTTCTTGGCCGGCACCGCCGCTGCTGCGGGCATTGGTATAGTAAATTCCGTTGGCAATCTCGGTGGTTATATTGGGCCCAATGTTCCGATATGGGCAAAACATATTTCTACCGATCCTTCTGCTGCATTATATATCATTGCAGGAATAATAATGATCGGAGCTGGTTTGACCTATTTCTTTATACCGAAGACACTGCGTTAAAATTGATGTCCGTGAACCTATTCCATTTTGATTGACAAGAGATTAATTCCCACTAACTGAAAAGCGGGGGTGGTTAGGACGGCACTTGCTTTCTTTTTTTTCATCCATTGACAGCATAGTCATAAGACAAAGTCACTACCGCGGCTCTAATTCCTATCATTTGATTGATGAAAAATATCTTGCCCTGCCCCCTAAAAGGCTGTAAACAAAATATGGTGTCAAGAAATAGGAGGTAGGAATATGTTTGAAGGTCTTTTTCAACCACTGCACCTTATCGTAATTCTGGCTATTGTACTGATAATATTTGGCCCCGGCAAACTTCCGGAACTGGGAAGCTCCCTTGGCAAAGCTATCAAAGGCTTCAAAAATGCCATGTCGGATAAGGAAGAAAAGGCAGAAGAAAATCCAGAAACCAAGAAAATCGAGAATAAGAATTAAATGAAGGGAATAGCCGGTTCCCCGTTTGATGGACGTCTCGTCTTTAGAAGCTTATTTCTCCTCCTGCTTATCGTTCTGGCAGCCTATCTTTTTATCCATTATGATCTTTATGTCTGCAAACTTTAATTCCACCGCATATTGCGGAAGAGAGCAATCAGAAGCGTAAGGTAATGGTTTTATGTCAAGACTCACTGGATAAGCGAGACACTGGAAGAACCCATTGCAGGAGTAACCTATGGCCGTCCGGCCAGACCTCGATAGCCAAAGGTATTTTCGTTTTGGAATTCCGACTGAAATCATCTATAATCCATAAATATCGACATCGCTTGCATCGTTGTTCTATATAGGGCGGACCTTCCGATCATGAATATCTCCGATCATAAGCCCCAACAAACTCTCTTTGATCGCATCAGACACCAGTTTATTGGCATGCCGCGGAATATCAACGAACCATCCCTCTTTCACAAGATTTCTCTTATCCCATCTTGGCATGGATCGGTCTTGGTGCTGACGGCTTGTCATCGTCTTCTTACGGGCCGGAGGAAGCCTTCAGAGCACTTGGTCCCCCACACTTACCTGGCCATCTTTATTGCAATCGCCACGGCGCTCCAAGTTTCGATTATTGCCTATGCCTATTCCCGCATCATTGAACATTTTCCCAACGGCGGAACCGGGCGGCGCATCCTGCACGAACTCTGCGCCAATGCCGGGGTTGCTGCTTCGGAGCGGGTCCCCCTCTGCCAGGATACCGGGATGGTGCTGGCCTTCGTAGAGGTTGGGCAGGATCTCCATATCACCGGCGGGGCCTGGCTGACGCCATCAACCGGGGGGTGGCCAGTGGTTACCGGAACGGCTATCTGCCGCGCCTCAGTGGTTGTGATCCTTTGCGCAGGGTGAACAGCGGCGACAACACTCCGGCGGTGATCTATTACGACATCGTACCCGGGGACTGCTTCCGCATCACCATCATGCCCAAGGGATTCGGAAGCGAAAATTGCACTGCCCTGGGCATGTTGAAACCCGCGGACGGATTGGCGGGGGTCAGGCAGTTCGTGGTGGCGGCAGTGGATCGGGCCGGAGCGAACCCCTGCCCTCCGGTATCGGTAGGAGTAGGCCTGGGGGGAACGGCGGACAAGGCCCTGCTGCTGGCCAAGAAAGCCTTGCTGCGGCCATTGGATGTGCCCAATCCGGACCCGGAACTGGCCGCCCTGGAAAACGATCTGAAAGTGGCGATCAACGACCTGGGCTATGGCCCCGAGGGGTTCGGCGGCAGGGTGACCGCCCTGGCCGTGCACGTGGAGACCTATCCGACCCACATCGCCGGGCTGCCGGTGGCGGTGAACATCAGTTGCCACGCCCTGCGGCATAAAACCTGGATCTGGGATGGTAAATAGCGGGAGAGATTATAAATGCGCAGGAGCCAGGCGTAGCCCGGATGCGGAGAAACGAGAGAACTGGCGAGGGATTTTGGATGCGGTGATATAACCGCTGAATTCTGAATCCTGAATAGTAACGGAGAGATTGCAAATGAATGAATGCCTGCGGATTAAGGCGCCCTTTGATGCGGAAACGGCAAGGGCGCTGCAGGCCGGACAGCAGGTGCTGCTGTCCGGAGTGATCTTCGGGGCGCGTGACCAGGCGCACCGGCGTTTTGCCGAAACCCTGGCTCGAGGCCAGGGCCTGCCGGTAGATCTGAGAGGGCAGGTCATCTACTACGTGGGACCGACTCCCGCGCCCTCCAGGCCGGGCTATCGGAGCGGCGGGGCCTACCACCGGCGGGCGGATGGATGCCTTCACGCCAGAGCTGCTGGCCTACGGGGTGCGGGGGATATCGCCAAGGGCAACCGCAGCGAGCGAATGCATGCAGATTTTCGATCCTGGGGCCAATACGATTGCGGTGCTTGCGCTCGCGGCGCTCGGCGCTGTTCCAGTCGTCGGCGTCGGGCTCGCCTATCAGCTTTCGCGCTCGCCCTACGCCACCGACCAGAATGTGACGCGCGATCAGCCTGTGCCTTTCAGTCATGAGCACCATGTCGGTGGGCTTGGGCTCGATTGTCGCTACTGCCACACCTCGGTCGAGAAGGCGCGCTTCGCGGGCGTGCCCCCGACCGAAACCTGCATGACCTGCCATTCGCAACTTTGGACCAATGCGGAGGTGCTTGCGCCCGTCCGCGCCAGTCTGGCCGACAACAAGCCAATCACTTGGCGGCGCGTGAATTGGTTGCCCGGCTACGTCTATTTCGACCATTCCATTCACCTCGCCAAGGGCGTCGGCTGCACGACCTGCCACGGCGCCGTCGACCGGATGCCGCTGATGCGACAAGCCGAACCGCTAACGATGCAATGGTGCCTCGATTGCCACCGCAATCCGGCCAAGGCGATCCAGCCGCGCGAAACTGTGTTCGATCCAGGCTGGACGCCGCCGGACAACCAGGAAGAGGCCGGGCGCAAGCTAGTGGCCGCCTATCACATCCGCACCGATCACCTCACGGATTGCTCGATATGCCACAGGTGAGGGAGCCGCCCGCGCAACTCGACCGGCGACAGGCTCTTAGCCTGCTGGCGACCGGCATTGCCAGCGCCCTCGCGAGTTGCAGCAAGCCCGACGAACAGATCATTCCTTACGTGAAATGCCCGAACGCGTCGTTCCCGGTGAGCCGCAAAAATTCGCGACGACGCTGACGCTGTCGGGTTTTGGGCGGGGCGTGATCGTCACCTCGGTGGATGGACGTCCGATCAAGATCGAAGGCAATCCGCGCCATCCGGCGAGCCTCGGCGCCACCGACGTGTTCGCGGAAGCCGCGGTGCTGTCGCTCTACGATCCCGACCGCTCGCGCGCGGTGCTGCACGACGGCGCGATAACTTCCTACGATGCCCTGCGACAGGCGCTGTCGGCGCAGTTGGAGCAGATGCGATCCAGTGCCGGCGAAGGTTTTCGCCTGCTGACCGGGCGGACGGCTTCGCCGACGCTGCTGCGCCAGATCGACGATTTTTTGAAGGCGTTTCCTAAAGCCGCGTGGCACGCCTACGACCCCGCCGACCGGAGCGGAGCCGAGCTGGCCTATGGACGCCCGCTGCAAATCATGCCCCACCTTGATCGTGCGCGCGTGCTTGTGTGTCTCGACGCCGACCCGCTCGGCCACGGTCCCGACCAGATGCGCAACGCGCGGGGTTTCGCCGCTTGTCGATCGACGCGCGGCGGCGATTTTTCGCGCATTTACGTATTTGAGTTCGCGCCGTCGCTGACGGGCGCCAAGGCCGACATCGGCTTTCGCTGCATCCAGACGTCTTCTTCGAAGTCGCCATGGCCATCGCAAAGGCGAGGGCGCGCCGATCCGCGATGCTGTGCTTCCCGAGACGGCCAAGAGCATTCGTGGATAGGGCCATCGCCGATTTGCAGATCATCCTGGCGGCGCCCTTGTGCTCGCCGGTCCACCCTCTCCGCCGAGGCGCATGCCTTGGCGCACTGGATCAACGCCCGCCTGCATGCGCCGCTGGATCTGCTGGAGATCAACGACCGGACGCCGGGCGGGCGGCAGGCCGGCGCGCTCGCGGAGCTCACGAGCGATCTCGCCAGCGGCGACGTTCGCCAGTTGGTGATGATTGGCGTCAATCCGGCCTATGACGCGCCGGCCGATCTCGAGTTCGCCGTACATGCGCGCAAGGCGGGCGTTCCGCCTGCACGCCGGCTGTTACGCGGACGAAACCGCCGATCTCGCAACATGGCACATCCCACGGAGCCATGTGCTGGAAGCGTGGTCGGACGCGCGCGCCAGTTGCGGAGCCGCCAGCATCGTGCAGCCGCTGATCCGGCCGTTGTATCAGACCCTGACCGATCACGAAGTGATCGCATCGCTCACCGGCCAGTTTGACGCCAATCCTTACCAGATGGTGCGCGAAACCTGGCGCGGCGTCGCTGGCGCCGATTTCGAAAGCTGGTGGGCGTGCGCGCTCCACGACGGCGTTATTCCCCACACCAAGACTCAGCCGCTAGCGGCGTTGGGCGAGCCGAATTGCCGGCCATCCCGGCGGCGAAAGCGCCCGATGGCATGACGCTGGCGCTGCGCCCCGATCCAGCCTCTGGGACGGCGCTTCGCCAACAATGCTTGGCTACAGGAATGTCCGAAGCCGCTGAACAAACAGGTCTGGGGCATCGCTCGCGCTCAATCCCGCCGACGCCGAGCGGCTCAGGATTGCCTCCGGAGAGGTCGTCGCGCTCGCCGCCAACGGACGCAAGATCGAGGTTGTCGCGCTGGTCGAGCCGGCGATGGCGGCGAGGCGTCGCCGGCCTGACCATTGGCATGGGCCGTACCAAGGACAGGGGCGATCGGCAATGGCGTGGGCGCGAACGCCTATTTGCTGCGCAACTCGCGGCATCTCTGGACAATTCCGCAGGTGACGATCACCAGCACTGGCCGCTCCGGCGAAATCCTCACGACCCAGAATGTGGTGCGTTCGCCGGACGACGTGCGCGAGCTTTATCCGGTGCGTCGGCTGGGTGATCTTGACAACGCGAAACCCGCCGAAGGCCGAAGACAAGGCCAGCCTGCTGCCGGAGAGGCCCCGCCCGCCCGCCGGCCACGCCTGGGCCATGGTGATCGACACCTCCGCTTGCATCGGCTGCAACGCCTGCGTCGTCGCCTGCCAGGCGGAGAACAACGTGCCCGTGGTCGGGCCGGAAGAGGTCGCGCGCGGCCGCGACATGCACTGGCTGCGCATCGACGCCTACGACCATGGCGGCGGATCCAACCCGCGGCTCGGCTTCCAGCCGGTGCCCTGCATGCATTGCGAGCACGCGCCGTGCGAGCCGGTCTGCCCGGTCGAGGCTTCGGTGCACGACCACGAAGGCCTGAATGTGCAGGTTTACAACCGCTGCGTCGGCACGCGCTTCTGCCAGTCAATTGCCCCTACAAGGTCCGCCGGTTCAATTTCTTCGGCTATGCCGACGGGCAGGAATACGCGCAACCTCGGCGACCCCTGTCGGCCGCGAACAACCCCGAAGTGACGCGTCCGCGCCCGCGGCGTGATGGAGAAATGCACATATTGCGTCCAGCGCATCAGCCGCGCGCGGCGCATCGCCGAGCGCGAGGAGCGCCCGATCGGCGACGGCGAGGTCACGACCGCCTGCCAGTCCGCCTGCCCGACGCAGGCGATCGCGTTCGGCGATCTCGACCCGAAGACCGACGTCACCAGAAGTAGAGCGGAGCCGCGTCATTACGCTCTGCTCGGACAACTGCGACACCCGGCCGCGCACCACCTATCTCGCCGACGTCCGCAATCCCGACGCCCGGCCTGCCGGAGGCGCGCGCATGACCGCGCGTCCGCTTCGAGCCACAGCGCCGAGCCGCTCGATGGACGCTGCGCGCGTCACTGACCGCGGAGATCGACGCAGGCCATCGCCGACCCGCTGTTCGCCCCGCTCAGGCGGGCGTCGGCGGCTGGCGGTGGATTCGGCGAGCCTGCTCGCTTCGGCGCATGTCGCTTCCTGGCTCGATCGTGTATGGCTGTTCTACCGGGGCATCGGCATCTGGGGCAAAAACACCAGAATTGTCTGGGGCTTCCCGATCGCCAATTACGTCTGGTGGATCGGAATCGGCAACGCCGGCACGCTGATCTCGGCGATGCTGCTGCTGACGCGCCAGAAATGGCGCGGGTCGATCAGCCGCTTCGCCGAGGCGATGACGCTGTTCGCCGTCGCGATCGCCGGCCTCATGCCGATCTTCCATCTGGGACGGCCCGATCTACTCCTACTGGCTCGCGCCCTACCCCGACACGATGGGGCTGTGGCCGCAATGGCGCAGCGCGCTGGTGTGGGATTTCTGGGCGATCATCAGCTACCTGCTGTTCTCGATCCTGTTCTTTTACGTCAGCCTGATGCCCGATCTCGCGACCATGCGCGACCGCGCGCGCTCGCATTGGGGCAAAAGCTCTACGGCGCGTTCGCGCTCGGCTGGCGCGGCTCCGCGCGCGACTGGTCGCGGCTGCAGATCGGCTGCAGCTACCATGGCCGCGCTCGGCGTGCCGCTGGTCTGCTCGGTGCACTCGATTGTCGGGCTTGGATTTCGCGGCGAGCCTGATGCCGGGCTGGCAGGAAAGATTTTCCCGCCCTATTTCGTCGTCGGCGCGATGTATTCCGGCTTCGCCATGGTCGTGGTGCTGGCGCTGGCGATCCGCTGGGGCCTCGACCTGCAGGCCATCATCACCGAGCGGCATTTCGAAGCGATCGGCCGCATCCTGCTGATGGCGTCGATCGTGATGGGCTACTCCTACGCGACCGAATGGTTCATGGCCTGGTACGGCGGCGACAGGAGCGAGCGCGGCCTTGTCGCCTTCGAATTCACCGGCGCCTACGCGCCGCTGTATTGGGCGATGCTCGCCTGCAACGTGGCGCGCCGCAGGTCCTGTGGTTTCCGCGCGTGCGCCGAGCCTGCCGCTCTGTTCGTCGGTCTCGATCGCGATCCACGTGGGCATGTGGCTCGAGCGCATCCTGATCGTCTGGAACACGCTCTCGCATGATTACATGCCGACGATGTGGCGCACGTTTCACTTCACCTTCTGGGACTGGTCGTTCCTGATCGCGCCGCTCGGCCTGTTCGCATTTCTGTTTCTGATCTTCGTTCCGCGTCGTGCCCGCAATCTCGATGTTCGACGTTCGCGAACTCGCGCATGAGGAGCAGGCGACATGAGCGCGCTGCTGGCCGAGTTTGCCGATGTCGAACGGCTGAAGCTGGCGCTTGCGCGGGTGAAGGAATCCCGGCATCCCGCGCTCGATGCCTTCACGCCCTGGCCCGTCGAGGGACTCGCGGACCAACTCGGCGCAAAACCATCCGGTATTCGCCCGGCCATGCTGCTGGGCGGGCTCGCTGTGGCGGCGTTCGCCTTCGCCCTGCAATGGTACAGCGCCGCGATAGCCTATCCCCTCAACAGCGGCGGCCGCCCGCTGCAACTCCTGGCAAGTCTTCCTGCTCGCGCCCTTCGAGGTCGGCATTTTCGCCGCGGCGCTGTCGGGCGTGATCGCCTTCCTGTGGTCCTGCAAGCTGCCCCGGTTGCACGATCCGCTATTCGGCGTTCCGGGGTTCGAGCGCGCCAGCCAGGACCATTATTTCCTGCTGGCGGCGTCCGCCGACGGCAGCATGCTGGAACTGCGCCGCGTCCTGGAACAAGCCGGCGCCTTGGCGGTGACGGAGGTGCGCCAGCCATGACCCTCCGCCTGTCGCTCGCGCTCTTTGCCAGTCTGCTGCTCGTCGGATGCGACGACCAATCGATGACGCGACAGAACCGCTACCGCGTCTACGCGCCAGCCGCCTTGTTCGCGAACGGCGCAGAAGCGCAGCCGCCGCCCATGGGAACCGTCGCGCAGGGCGATCTCGACCGGGCCCGAGAGGCCAGCACGCCGCCGCACGTCGATATGCCATTGCTTCAGCGCGGCCGCGAGCGTTACGACATCAATTGTTCGCCCTGTCACGGGCTGGCCGGCAAGGGCGACGGCATGATCGTGCAGCGCGGATTTCCGCGCCCGCCGTCGTATCACTCGGCGCGGCTGCTGGCGGCGCCGGCGCAGCATTTCGTCGACGTGATCACGTCCGGCTACGGCGTCATGTATTCCTACGCCGCCCGGGTCGAGCCGCGCGACCGCTGGGCGATCGCCGCCTACATTCGCGCATTGCAGGAGTTGCAGCGCACCAAGCTGGCCGAAGCGCCGCACCTGGGGAGCAAATTGCCGTGACGGGCGTGCGCGGCATTTCCCTCGCACTCGCGGCCGGCGCGCTCGCGCTGATCGTCATCGCCTCATCGCTGTATGCCGGCCCGAACAGGCCGCATCCCACTCTGCTGCGCGGCTTGCTGCTGGGCTTCGCGGTGTGGAGCTGCGTTCCCGTTGGCAGCACTACTTTGCCGCTGCATTTACTGGCTGACCGGGGGCCGCTGGGGCGACACCGCCTTGGCCGTGCTTGGACCGGCGGCGGCGATGACGCCCCTGGTTCTGGTCGCGTTCCGCCGATCATGGCGGCGCTGCCGCAAGTTTATCCCTGGGTGATGGGAACCCGCGTCCTATCCGCATCATTCACGCGCTGGTGTCTGGAAGCGCCGTGGTTCGCGCTGAGGGCGCTGGTCGCGCTGATCGGATGGTCCGCGCTCGGCCGGATGCTCGCCGCCGGCTCCGGCACCCGCCTGCTCGCCGGCCTGGGCCTCGCCTTCTTTGGCCTGACTATCAGCCTGGTGGCGGTCGACTGGTATCTGTCGCTCTATCCGCGTTATGTTTCCTCCGCTTTCGCGGCGATGATCGCCGTGCAGCAAATGCTGGCGGCGCTGGCGCTGACGGCCGTGCTGTCACCTGCAGAATTGCGGGGTAAGGCGGTCGGCGACATTGGCGGACTGATGATCGCGACCCTGCTCGGCGTGGTCTATCTGGAATACATGAGCTTCGTGGTCGCCTGGTATGGCGATCTTCCGCTCAAGGCGGAATGGGTCCTGAAGCGAGGGTCGCCAGTTTGGGCGGGGGTGCTGATCGCCGCCTTCATCGTGGGCGCGCTGTTGCCTTTCGCCATGCTGCTGGTGAAATCCGTCCGGACCAGCCGCTCCGGCTTGCGGATCGCCGGCGCGATGATTCTCACGGGAACGGCGCTGCATTTTGCCTGGTTGCTCGCGCCCGCATTCGACAGCCAGGGCCGTGTGGTCTCTGTGGCGGCGGCGGCGCTGGCGGCATTGACGGTCGTGTCCGTCCTGTCGGCGCGCGGCGCGCGCCTGACGCGGGAGGCGCGCCATGCCGAATGAGGTCATGGGCAGGCGATCGTCTCCGGAGCCGCCCGATGTCAACAATCGGATCGTGCTGACCGCGGTTGGAGGCTTCCTTGCTTTCGTCGCGCTCATCATGGCCGGGACGTTCTTCTATCTCAAGGCTGAGGCGCCGCGCGCGCTAAAGCAGCGGAATGAACGGCCGTTTCCGCAGCCGCGCATTGCAGAGGGACCCGCAGGCCGATTTGAAACGTTTCGAGATCGAACAGCGCGCCGAGCTCACTGGCTACGCCTGGGTCGATCGCCAGCAAGGTATTGCAAGAATTCCGATCGAGGAGGCGATGCGCATCATCTCGGCGCGCGGCGATCATGCCTATGATCCGCTCGATCCCAATTTTTCGGCCTCGCTCGATCCGAAGGGAGTCCGCCCATGAGGATTATAGCGCTCGTTGTCGTCGCGGCGCTTTGGCCTGCGGCAGTTTGGGCGGGATTAACCGAGCAGCAGATCAAACGGGTCGCGCTGTCGCCGCCGCCGGGCGCCACGGCTCCGACCGAGCAGGTCTTCAAGGATTTGACAGGGAAGGACGTGACGCTCGGTGATGCGATGGCCAAGCGCGCAACGCTGCTGCTGCCGGCCGATTTCACCTGCAAGCAGATTTGCGGTCCGGCGTTGTCGATTGCGGCGTCGGCCCTGCGGCATGCCGGCCTGATCGCGGGGCGCGACTACAGCCTGGTGGTGGTCGGCATCGACGCCAGCGACGGCGTCGAAGCCGCGCGCCGCTTCGCCTCCGGTCAGGTGGGCGGCCCCGGCGTCTCCGTTCTCAGCGGCGATTCCGCAGCCATCGAAAAGCTGACTCTGCGCGATCGGCTATGGTTTCGCGCGCGACGCCGGCAACGACGCCATCGCCCATCCGGCGGCGCTGGTCACGCTCAGCCCGGACGGACGGGTCTCGCGGACATTGTCGAGCCTTGCGCTGCAGCCGACCGATCTCCGCCTCGCGCTGATCGAGGCTAGCCACGGGAACATCGGCGGCCTTGCAGGCAGGATCGCGCTGCTGTGTTACGGCTTCGACCCGGTGCGCGGCATTTACACGAGGCAGATCGCCTGGGTGCTGCGGATCGCCGGCGGCGCCACTGTCGCCGCGCTCGCGGTGGCGATCGGGCTGATGTTGCGATCCCGCCGGGGAGCTTCGGCATGAGTTTGCTATTCAGTCTTCCGGAAGCCTCACAGCACGCGGCGGATGTGGACCGCATCTTCTTCATCCTGCTGCTGCTGTCGGGGGCGACCATTGCGTTGGTGTTCGGCCTGGTGCTGGTCCTGGCTGTCCGCTACCGGCGCGGGTCGCGCGCCCAGCGCGGCCCGATGCCCGAAATCGTAAGCCGCGAGTTTGAGATCGGCTGGACCTCGGTCACTCTGTTCCTCTTCATCTTCCTGTTCTGGTGGGCGTCCTCGGCCGACCTCGGCAGCATGTCCGCCCCCGCGAATGCGCTGGAGATCCATGTGGTCGCCAAGCGATGGATGTGGAAGAACTCAACACGCCAACGGCGTGCGCGAGATCAACGCCCTGCATGTGCCGGTCAATCGGCCGGTGCGGCTGTCGATGACTTCGCAGGACGTCATTCATTCGTTCTTCGCGCCGGCGTTCCGCATCAAGCAGGACGTGCTGCCGGGACGGGAAACCTATCTCTGGTTCCAGGCGACCAGGACTGGCGACTTCCCGCTGCTCTGCGCGGAATATTGCGGAACCGATCATTCGCGGATGCGCGGCAGCATCACGGTGATGCGCCAGGACGAATATGCGAACTGGCTGAGCCGGCAGCCTGAAGGCGACGATCTCGCCCATGAGGGCGCCCGGCTGTTCGTTGCGCAGGGCTGCTCAGGTTGCCATGCCGGCGCGTCAAGCGTGCGCGCGCCGAAGCTTGAGGGCCTCTACAACAGCATGGTGGCGCTCTCGGATGGACGACAAGTCAAGGCGGATGACGCCTACATAAGGGATTCCATCCTGCAGCCCCAACGCGACGTGGTCGCCGGCTTCGACCCGATCATGCCGAGCTTCAAGGGCGTGCTCGACGACGGCGAGATCCAGAGCCTTGTTGCCTATATCCGCTCGCTTGCGCAGGAGAAGACAAGTGACTGACAGCCTGCTTGCCGGAGAATTGCCGCTGCCGCCAAGACTGGACTATCTGCGGCATGGCAGCACGATTTCGTCGTGGCTGACCACTACGGACCACAAGCGCATCGCGATCCTCTACGCCGTCACTATCACGGTCTTCTTCTTCATCGGCGGCGCGGCGATCACCTTGGTGCAGGCTCGAACTGGTCGAGCCAGAACGGCTGGCTTCTGACATCGGACGCCTACAACAAGCTGTTCTTCGTTCCACGGCATCGTCATGGTGTGGTTCTTCCTGGTGCCGTCGATTCCGAACACGCTGGGCAATTTCCTGCTGCCGCTGATGATCGGGGCGCCCGACGTCGCTTTCCCGCGGCTCAACCTGTTCAGCTGGTATCTCTATCATCGCAGCGGCGCGCTTGTCACCGTCTATGCGCTGGTCGCCGGCGGCGTCGACACCGGCTGGACCTTCTACACGCCCTTCTCGACGATGTTTTCGAACAGCCACGTTTTCGCCGCCGCAGCGGGCGTGTTCGTCGTCGGCTTCGCCTCGATCGCCACCGGCGTCAATTTCATCGCGACCACGCACATGCTGCGCGCGCCGGGCATGACGTGGTTCCGGCTGCCGCTGTTCGTCTGGGCGATCTATGCCACCAGCGTCATCATGGTCCTGGCGACGCCGGTGCTCGCGATTCGCTGCTGCTGATGTCGGCGGAGCGCATCGTTCGGCCTGCCGATCTTCGATCCGGCGAACGGCGGCGATCCGCTGCTGTTCCAGCATCTGTTCTGGTTCTACTCGCACCCGGCCGTCTACATCATGGTGCTGCCGGCGATGGGCGTGGTCTCCGAAATCATCCCTGCTTCGCGCGGCGGCGCATCTTCGGCTACAACTTCATGGTCTATGCGCATGATCGCCATTGCGTGTCGTCGGCTTCCTCGTGTGGGGCCACCACATGTTCGTCGTCGGCACAGTCGATCTACGCCAGCCTGATGTTTTCGTTTCTGTCCTTCATCGTCGCCGTGCCCTCGGCGATCAAGGTATTCAACTGGACGGCCACACTTTACAGGGGCCAGATCCGCTTCGAAGCGCCGATGCTCTACGCGCTCGGCTTCGTCGGGCTGTTCACCATCGGCGGGCTGACCGGCCTGTTCCTGGCCTCGATGCGCGTCGACATGCACGTCACCGACACCTATTTCGTGGTGGCGCATTTCCACTACATCATGGTCGGCGGCACGGTGTCGGCGTTCTTCGCCGGGATGCACTATTGGTGGCCGAAGATCACCGGGCAGAATGTACCCGGAGTTCTGGGCGCAGGTTCGCCGCCATCCTGATGTTCGTCGGCTTCAATATCACGTTCCTGCCGCAGTTCGTCGCTGGGCTATCTCGGCATGCCCCGCCGCTATCATACCTATCCGCGCGGAATTTCAGATCTATAACGTGATGTCCTCCGGCGGGCGCGCGGTGCTGGCCGTCGGCTTATCTGCTGCCGCTCGGTCTATTTCGCGTGGTCGCTGCTCATGGAGCGCGCGCCGGCGATAATCCGTGGCAGCGCGACAGGGCTCGAATGGACCACGACCTCGCCCCCGCCGCCGAAGAACTTCGATCGCAGACCCCGACGTCGATCGCGGGCCCTACGACTATCACGCGTTCGGCCAGTCGGCCGGCGGCGACGATGCCCAAAACGCAAAATGCGCGAGGTCACATGAGCCGTCGGACGCCCTGATCCGGGAGCCCTGGGAGCGGTTCTCGCGGCAGCGCGACGCCGGAAAGTTCGGAATATGGGTTTTCCTGGCCAGCGAAGTCCTGTTCTTCGGCGCGCTGATGCTGACCTATACGGTGTTGCCGCGTCGAACATGCAGAGGCGTTCGCCGCCGCCGGCCGCGAGACCAACATCTGGTTTGGCACGATCAATACAGCAATCCTGCTGACCAGCAGCCTCACGATGGCGATCGCGTCCCAGGCCGCTTCCTCGGCGAGACGTTCCGCCGCCTCGTGCTCTGGCTGTCTGCTTTCGACCGCCGCGCTGGGCCTCGCCTTCCTCGTCGTGAAAGGTTTTGAATACAAGGAGGACATCGACAAGCATCTTTTGCCGG
>CAWFBN010000044.1:0-5890 GCA_963813955.1 uncultured Alphaproteobacteria bacterium
TCGGAGGACGCGATGTATCCGTTCTTCTTGCTCATGACGTACTCGGCGCGCGCGGCGACGTTGAAGGAGTCACTGATAGTAAAGCGACCCATGCCCGCGACACCGAACCAGTATGCACTGCCGTGTTTAAGGTAGTCCACATTACCTCCGACCGAGATATTGCCGATATCTTTGGTGATCACAGCATCCACCAGCGCGCGCGTGTCAGAACCGTCGGCTCCGCTCTCCTTGCCGATGTAGGTCGTCGCGGCCGCAGTAAAACCCTGGTTGAGAGGCGTGTACGTCAAGTTCAGACCAAAGGTCTTGTCCGAGTTGTTGTCGGGATCGTTGTTCCAACCGTTGACGATTGTGGTTTTCC
This sequence comes from uncultured Alphaproteobacteria bacterium, assembly GCA_963813955.1. Lineage (GTDB taxonomy): Bacteria > Pseudomonadota > Alphaproteobacteria > Rhizobiales > Beijerinckiaceae > Rhodoblastus. The sequence goes on from CAWFBN010000044.1 coordinate 359, forward strand.
ATGATTAGAGCATGATCCACTTCTGAAGATCATGGGAATTCTATGGTTGATTTATAGTATCGTTAATATCAGCACAAAAGAAGTAAAAGATGATGATTAGTGGGGTCTGTCTACTAAGATCACCCATAAAAAAGAGCGAAGAGTCAGAGAAAGAGCTGGATGCCCTTCAGAGCTTTAGCAGATCAGCCAGAGGGCCTAGAGCTGAGCTACGCTGCTTGCACTGGCACTGGGTCTCGATCTTCTCCGCCCTCTTGCTCTCCAGGTAGAATAGCAGCAGGCCACCCCAGCCCGCACATAAGCCCAGCCAGGAGGAATGTCGTGGTGAACCCAGTGAGATCAGCAATCGCAGCGCCTGCTGCCCCCGATGGCTGCCATCCCAATGCCCGTGGATGTGGAGTAGAGCGATGGCATATGAATTGCGGCGACGACCTCGAACGAGAGAGGTTGCGCATGCATGACGCCCAGCACTCCATGAATTCCTTCCAGCGTTGGCCGCTGGCCGTAATCCTCGGAACCAATGAAATCGCCTCGGCCGTCGCCATTCCCCTACAAGGGCCGGTTACTCGGTGGTCATGTGCCACGATCCCTTTCCGCCTGTCATCCGCCGGGCCATGTCCTTCCATGACGCCCTGTTCGATGACCCTGCCGAAGTCGATGGCGTCGTGGGCGAACGCGCCGAGAGCCTGCTGGAAATCGTGTCTGTCGTGTCGAAGCGGGAAAGAGTGGCGGTAACGCCTTTGTCCCTCACCGACCTGTTGGCGATGCGGCGGGCGGATGTGCTGGTCGACGCGCGGATGCAGAAACATCGCGTCACGCCGGATTTTCGGTGGCTGGCCGGCGTCACTGTCGGACTCGGGCCGAAATTCGTCGTCGGCGTCAATTGCGATGTCGCGGTCGAGACCCGGCCAATGCACAATGGCGCCCTTGTCGAAAATGGCTCGACCGAGGCGCCCGACGGCGTTTCGCGCAAGCTTGGAGGCGTCGGCGCCGAACGCTTCGTTTATACCAAACAAGCGGGCATCTGGCGTACGCCGATCGATATCGGCATGTGGCTTCCGAAAGACTTTGTCGTCGGCCGCCACGAAGGCGTCAGCGTCCACGCGCCATTGGATGGCTTTGTTCGCGGCGTCGTGCGCGACGGAAGCTTCACGCCCGAGGGCGTGAAATTGCTTGAGATGGATCCGCGAGGCCGCGCCGCCTGCTGGCGGGGAACCGACGAGCGCGGCCAGGTGATCGCCCGTGCGACATTCGAAGCGATCAACCGGCTCAAAGCCCGCCAATCCGCGCCAAGCGAAACGGCATTGACCGAGGTTTTCTGCGGAGCAAAGCCATGACTGCTGGAATCGCAGCCGTCAGTGGCGCTCCCGGCTCTGCGAACCGGGCCTTGCTCGCTGATTTTGTTGAAAGACGCCGTGCGGAAGGTGTGCGCGTCGCAGGGCTGATCGAAGTCGCCGAACAGGCGGAAACCGGGGCCTGCGGCCGCCTGTCGGTGATCGATCTCGCCACCGGCGCCGTGATCGCCATTTCGCAAGACCTCGGGCCGGGCTCGACGGCCTGCAATCTCGATCCCGGCGGCGTCGCCGAAGCCTGCGCCGCGGCGCAGCGCGCCATCGCCAGCGGCGCCGATCTGGTCGTGTTGTCCAAATTCGGCAAGCTCGAGGCGGCGCGCGGCGGTTTGTGCGACGCTTTCGCTGCGGCGATCGAAGCCGAACTGCCGATCGTGACGACGGTCAATCCCATCCTGCGGCCGGATTGGACGCGTTTCGCGGGGTCGCTCTCCGACGATGTTTTCTCCAGCGCCGAGGCGCTGGAAGCCTGGTGGCGCTCGACCAGCGGCGCATCGCTGCAGGATCGGCCCGGCGCCGAGGCGGCGTGAACCAAACGCCTCCCCCCGGAGGGGGAGGCTCAGGTTAATGACAAAGTCCCGTTTTTGCTGCCCATGGTTTGAGACGGCTCCTTCGGAGCCTCCTCACCATGAGGTTGTTATCTTTTTAAAACAATGAAGTAGCCCTCATCCTGAGAGGGCGGTCCACGGGTTTGTCAGCAGTCTGCGCCTCCCCCCGAAGGGGGAGGCTGATTGCTCAGGCTTTGGGCGCTCCGGTGTGGATGATCGTTCCGACATGCTCGCCGCGCAGGGCGGCGGTAAGCTGTCCGGGCTTAAGCCCGTTGACGACTTGCACATGTGCGAGATGGCGAGCGGTCGCCATCACTTCGAGCAGCGCCGGGTCCAAGGGCGAGTGCCCTTCGATTTGGCGAGTTCCAGGTCGGCGAATGTCGTCTCGCGGATCAGCTTCGCCTTCTTGCCCTCGGAACCATTCGGGTCGATGTCATAAACGCCGTCCACGTCCTCGACGATGGTCAGGCCCGCGGCGCCGAGCGCGTCGGCGAGCAGGAAGCGCCCGTGTCGGCCCGATGGGTCGGGATGCGCGAACCCGGGAACTCGTGGTGGTGGTAGGGCGGGAAGGCGCTGCCCACGACCGCGCGAGCGGCCTGGAGGTGGATCGCCAGTTGGGACGCGATAGTCGGGTGCTCGACGTAGGAGACGCCCTCCGGCGCGAGCAGCGACGCCAGGATATGGCCGTTCTGGCCGGCTTCGCTCGCGGCGAGCGGCGCCAGCGACCCGACGGGAAGGCCGAGGTCGAGGCCGACGCCATAGAGGTGACGGGCGCGGATGCCTGCGCCGGTCAGGATCAGCAACCGGTGCTCGGGCAGGAGTTTCCGGATCTCTTCGACGATCGGCAAGATCGCCTCATGGCCGCGATCCATGATCGATCGGCCGCCGATCTTGACGACCTGCAGCCAGGGCAGGATGCGGACCGGGCGCCGGCCGGCGACGGGGCGGGTAAGGTCGGCGTCCAGAAGAGTCTGGCGCGCGAGCGGCGAGGCTACGTGCTTGATGGTGTTGGAAACTTCGGTCATTTCTGCCTCATTAGCTCGCGGTGATGATGGTGCCGACGTGTTCGCCAGCGAGGGCGCGGGTAAGGTTGCCTGGAACAAGGCCATTGATGACCTGGACTTCGCGGACGTGGCGCGCGGACTTGAGCAGGTCGAGCATAGGGAATTCGAGGATCGAATTGTGCAGCCCCTTCGCCTTCATCTCGTCAACCGAGATTTTCGGGATGAACTTGGCGTCCTTCGAGGTTTTCGGATTGGCGGTATAGAGGCCGTTCTCGTCCTTGACGAAGATCATCGCCTTGCAGCCGAAGGTTTCCGCGACCAGGAAACATCCAGCATCGGTGCGATAGGGCGGAATTACGCCCTCTGCGGCGGGCCGCGTCCACAGGCCATAGGGCGGCATGCCGCTGAAGATCACCGCGTTGACCTCGGCGAGATAGAGCGGCACCGACGACATGCCGGCGCCCGAGACCGTTGAGATGCCGTATTTCGACAGCAATTGGCCGAGCATTTCGGCGTTCTGGTTGGCGACCGAGGCGCCAAGCTCCGAGAGCACGCCCGCCGGCAGGTTGAGGCCCGCCGCGATCGAATAGAGGTGCCGTGCGCGGGTGCCCGCTCCAGTGCCGATCAGCAACTGGTGGTTCTTGCGAGCTTCGACGATCTCGTCGAGGAGCGGGTAGAGACCGGCGCGGCCGCGGTCGATGACACTCTGTCCGCCGACCTTGATGACCGTCGCCTCTGGCAGGATCTTGAAGTTCGCCGAGGCCTCCGCCGCTTCGAGAAGTTGAGTGTCGGTCAGCGATCGCTGCATCAGGAGCGCTTCGAACTCCGCTGTCGTATTGGCCATGGTGGGCGCCTTTCGTCGTTGCCGTGGATCGTTCGAGCGATTTGATATCGCTCCTGAAATGTCCCGGCAACATATCAAAATCACGCGATTTTTACCCCACGGGGAAAAATTGACACAGAATGCGTAATCGAGCGTTCTTTCGTCCCCGGGCGGAGAGTTGACACGTCAAGAAAGCCAGTCTCGCGCGCGGATAGCCGATAAACCCGCCAGCGGCTTCGAGGGAGGGCGGAGGGCTCCGGAGCGCTGTCATTTTGAAAGAGATGCCGCGACTTCATAATAACCGGCGCGTTGATCGCAAGGGACGATCCACCGGCAGCAGCGCGGACAGCTGTGCGTGGGCGCGCCGGGCCAACCGAAAACGGACGGCGACCAGTGCAGCATCAGTGTCAGCTCTTCTGCGCGATGGCCTTGACGAACGCGCCGACGGCGCCCGCATCCACGAAATGAAGCCGGTCGCCGCGATCGCGCAACACATCGGGCGCAAGCGCCCGAAATCCCGCATTCGCCAACGAGAGCCGGAACGAGGGCGACAACGCCGCGCCGGCAGGCCACCACTTAGGCTTACGTAACGTTAAATCAATATATCATCATCTACCCTGGGGGCGCGAACACGCAAATTTTAGTACGGCGTACCGGGTGAGACTGTGAGATGAACGAAACGGTAAGTCTCGCCACTCAGATGGGGGCGACGAGGACGCATTTGCGGGTTGCGGATTGCGCAGAAACGCTAAATGAACGCGCGGCCTCGCGAAGGCAAGCGTCCATCCATTTGTCGGGCGTTCCCCGTCGCCTTGATGAGGCGATGCTGTCGGAAGAACTATCCGAGACCGGGCCCGGCGAGCAACCCGATATCGCGATCCTGACGGAAGCCAACGCCGGGGCTTTGCTCACGCTTCGTTTCAGCAAAGGCGTTGCGGCGATTTTCCCGTCGTTGACGCGACATGTCGGGGCATTGGCACGGCAGATCATCGCCGATCCGATCTGACGATTGACTGCGCCACGCGTTTCGGGATCGAAGAGGCTGTCGAAGCGCTTCATCCGGTCGTGCGCCGGGTGCGCTCCCTCCCGCGCGCGATACTGGAAACCGACGACCCCCGAATGATGCTGCTCGCGCGTCTTTTCGTGCGCGATCGCGCCCTCACGCCACGCAGCGAAGTTCGCGCCCGCACGACCTTCGTCTTTGATGACGAAGCGGTCATACCGGGCGCAGCGCGTTTCGCCGAAGAATTGACGGCCCTGGGACTGATGGAGCGTAAATTCGTCGATAAAACCACGATTTGTCCGCATTGTGCCTCGGCCCGGATGACAGTGCGCGAACATTGCTCGCGGTGCGGCGTCGCCAATATCGTCGAGGAGCCCATCGTCCACCACATGAGATGCGGCCAGCAAGGGCCCGAACGGGACTTTCGACGCGGTCCTGATCTGGTTTGCCCGAAATGTTTGCAGCAGTTGAGGAATTTCAGCGTCGATTACGATCGCCCGGGGTCGGTCGGCGTCTGCTCTTTCCTGCGGCCCAACCTGTCCACCGAGCACAGGGTCGGCTTTCTGTGCCTTGATTGCGGAGCGCGCGTCGAGGCGCGAGATGTCGATAACAAGACGATCTACGCTTATGACCTGACCGCAGCCGGGCGCGCCTGCGTCATTGGCGGTTCGCCCCTTCCAGCGGACCATTCCGTTGGCGGAAGGATCGGCGCCTTCGCGCGGCGTCACGCCGCGATAGGCCGGCCGTGCAGCATCCTTTTTGCTCGTCTGGGCAAACCGCCCGAAATACCGCACAGCGGAGACGCTTG
>CAWFBN010000045.1:0-11538 GCA_963813955.1 uncultured Alphaproteobacteria bacterium
CGGTCCAGAAGCGCTCCAGGCGGGTCAGGGCGTTGTTCACGGTCTTGAATTCGTCGATCGACACGCCGCCGATCTGTTCGACGGTGAAGACATGCTTTTCGTAAAGGGCGGCGACGAGGTCGCGGACGTCCTTGCCCTGCGGCGTGAGGCTGATCCGCACCGAGCGGCGGTCGATGCGCGAGCGGGCGTGATGCAGATAGCCCATCTCACCAGCTTCTTGACGTTATAAGAGACGTTGGAGCCGAGGTAATAGCCGCGCGTGCGCAATTCGCCGGCGGTCAGTTCCGAGTCGCCCATGTTGTAGAGCAGCAGCGCCTGCACGGCGTTGATGTCGGAACGTCCGCGACGGTCGAATTCATCCTTGATCACGTCGAGCAGGCGGCGATGCAGCCTTTCCACCAGGGTCAGGGCTTCGAGATAGACCGGGCGCACGTCGGCGCGGGCGGGGGCGATTTCGATTTTGGCGGCGGCGTTCGACATGGTCTTGGTTCCCTGCGGTTCTGGTTGAGCGCCGATGTTTCCCGGCTGCGTCTATGAAACAGACCATAACGGGGCCGGATGAAAACCAGTTTAAACAACAAGCTGAATCCGAGGTTACCGCCGGTAAGCGCAATTGAAGTGAATCATGAGTGAATTAAAACAAGTATTTACGTTGACGGATATTAACCGCCTTTTGCGTGATCGCGACGTGGCGCGATCAGCCCTCGCATAAGCTCGGCGTCGCGTTCGCTCCTAGCGATCCCTATCAGGATCGCCGCCAGCGGCTCCGGGCCGCCTCGATGAGGCGATGGACGCCGCCGCCCTCTCCGGATGCGACATTGGCGCGCCAGGACAGATAGAGATAGACGGCCAGCAGGAGGACGTCGAACAGCCGGACTCCCGCGCCGCCGAAGAAGAAAGACGGCCTGACCCACGAGACGAACATCTGCGCCAGCAGGGTCAGCAGCCAGACCACCCCGCCCCAGGGCGCGATCAGCCACAGGCCGACGGCGGCGATGAGATCGAGCACCGCGAAGAAAATCGTCGCCGACATGACGGCGGGGGTCAGATTGAGAAAGTCGTTGGCGTCCGGGGCGAGAATGCGCCGCCACTGGGCCAGCCCCTCGACGATCCACAACAACGAGACCACGCGGAAAAAAACAGTAAGGATAAAGGTCCAGCGCGCTTCTTCCGCATCGGGACCCGCCTTCACGCCAACCTGGATGGCGGGCGAGGATTTGCCCATCGGTTCGCCCTTCGAGGCCTTGAAATAATCCATCACGTTCCCGTTTCCGCGCCATGCGGCGCGTTTGAGGCGGCGGCCCATCCTTCGAGACGCGCCTTCGGCGCTCCTCAGGATGAGGAGACAAAACACCCCTCATCCTGCGGAGCGAAGCAAGGCTTCGCGTCTCGAAGGATGGGCCACACCCCGAGCCTCTCGACGCCCTGCCCGCCCAAAGGCGATAATCCATTTGCCCCGCCGCCGCAAAAATTTTCTCAGCGATCCGACAATATGCTAAGAGCAGATCATCTTTCCGCTGGAATTGCCGCCATGCTTCATACCCCCCGCTCTCCGCTCGATCTTTCGCTCGATCTCACCCATCGTCCGCGCCGCAACCGCAAGGCCGACTGGTCGCGACGCCTGATGCGCGAAAACGTGTTGACCACCGACGATTTGATCTGGCCGATCTTCCTCGTCGAGGGCGAAAATATCCGCACGCCCGTCGGCTCCATGCCCGGTGTCGAGCGGCTGTCGGTCGATCAGGCCGTGGTCGCCGCGCAAAGGGCGGCTGAACTGACGATCCCGGCGATCGCGCTCTTTCCCTATACCGACCCGGACCTGCGCGATCCCAATGGCTCGGAGGCGCTCAACGACGCCAATCTGGTGTGCCGCGCCTGCCGCGCCATCAAACAGGCCGTTCCGCAGATCGGACTGATCACCGATGCGGCGCTCGATCCCTATACCAGCCACGGCCATGACGGCCTGATGGAAGGCGAGATCATCCTCAACGACGAAACCGTGGCCATTCTGGTCGAGCAGGCGCTCAACCAGGCGCGCGCCGGGGCCGATGTCATCGCCCCCTCCGACATGATGGACGGACGGGTGGGCGCGATCCGCGCCGGCCTCGACAGCGAAGGTTTCCATGACGTGCAGGTCATGGCCTACGCCGCCAAATACGCCTCGGCCTTCTATGGCCCGTTCCGCGAAGCCATCGGCACCAAGGCGGTGCTGATCGGCGACAAGCGCACCTATCAGATGGACCCGGCCAATACCGACGAGGCGATGCGCGAAGTGGCGCTCGATCTCGAAGAAGGCGCCGACATGATCATGGTCAAGCCGGGAATGCCCTATCTCGACATCGTCCGGCGCGTAAAAGACACATTTGCCGCACCCACCTTCGCCTATCAAGTTTCTGGAGAATATGCCATGATAATGGCAGCAGCGCAGAATGGGTGGCTGGACGGTGACAAAGCCATGATGGAGAGCCTGCTCGCCTTCAAAAGGGCGGGCGCGGATGGCGTCCTTACCTATTTTGCGCCCAGGGCGGCTGAAATGCTGAAAAAGGGCGCTTAAACCCATGCGAGGGACAGCGAAGCGGGGCTGAAGAGCCAAACAGGCTCAACAGTCAACGACGATGCGTTCACGCCAGACATTTCCACCGCAGGGAGGAGGAAGAGTCATGGCCGCGTATAAGATCGTCGATTTTTGTCAAACACTGTTTCCTGACGGCTTTGCGCGCACGCCGCGCCTGCTGCTGAGGCCTTTGCAGGCCTCGGACGCATTTCAGCTCGTCGTCCTGACCAATGATCCGCTGGTGGCGGCAGGGCGTGTCGCTGTTGCGCCAGCCCTTCACCATGTCCGACGCGCAGGAGCTGATCGCCCTGTCGCGTGCGCAAAAAGGCTGTTTCGCCTCGATCCGCTTCGGCGACGACGGCCCGTTTGTCGGCTGCGTCGGGCGCTCTGGTCCGCAACGAGACCGACATTCGAACTGGGCTTCTGGCTCGGCGTTCCCCACCATGGCAAGCATTACGGCGCCGAAGCGGCGCGCGCCATGCTCGGCCTGTTGCGCGACGCCTTTCCCGAGCGCCGCATCGTCGCGGAATGTCCGCGCGAAAACGCCGCCTCGTGGCGGCTGCTGCAGCGGCTCGGCTTCTGCCCCAGCGAGGCCAAGGGCTCGCGCAAGGGCGCGCGGCTGCTCGCGTATAATGCGCAGGTGTCGGTAAGCTAGAGCATGTCCGCCGCAACTTTTTTCGGGAGGGCGAGGCGTCAATGCGAGGTATTGCACAGAGTATCTCGCCGCGCCCCTTGCGCCGGAAAGGATGAAAAGCCAGATTAAGCTCTCGACTTCGAGAGGGAGCGTCAAAAAATGACTAACGCCAATGGCTGGAACGCGAACCCCGCAGGCCAGTCCGCGCCCGGCCGCACCATTCCCGGCCCGACCGCCGTCTATCCGCTGGCCCCGCTTCCCGCCAGCGCCCTGCAAGGCGTGCGCACGCGCCGCATCGTGGCGGTCATGCTCGACCTGATCCTCGTCACGTTGCTGTCGATGACGATTTTCCTGGTGCTCGGCTTTTTGACCCTTGGGCTCGCCTGGATCATCCTGCCGCCGATCTTTCCCTTCGGTGGCGTTTTTCTACAATGGCCTGACCATTTCCGGCTGGCGCATGGCGACGCCGGGCATGAAGGCGATGGATCTCGAAATGCGGCTGGTCGACGGTTCGCCGACGCCCTTCCTGCACGCCGCGGTCCATGCCGTGCTGTTTTATGTCAGCTGGATGTTTCCGCCGATCCTGCTGTTTTCCCTGCTCTCCGCCGACAAGAGATGCCTGCATGACATTCTGGCCGGCGTGATCGTGTTGAGGCGCGTCTGACTTTGGCCTGCAGTCGCAGGAGAGGAGCGTGAACGGAATTGACCAGCGAGCCGCGTGATCCGCCTCAGTTTTATCTGACGTCGCCTGCGCCTTGTCCTTATCTGCCGGGCAAGGAGGAGCGAAAGGTGTTCACCCATCTGGTGGGGCGCCGCGCAGGCCGGCTCAACGACGCGCTGACTCATTCCGGCTTCCGCCGCTCGCAGACCATCGCCTATCGTCCCGCCTGCGAAAACTGCAAGGCCTGCGTTTCCGTGCGCATCCTCTGCGACGAGTTCATGCCCGGCCGGACCCAGCGAAAAGCTCATGGCGCGCAACGACGACATCGTCGGGACGCTCGGCGGCGCCCGGTCGGACAGCGCGCAATATGCGCTGTTTCGCTCCTATCTCGATTATCGCCACAGCGACGGCGGCATGGCCGACATGGCCATGCTCGATTACGCGATGATGATCGAGGACAGCCATGTCGAGAGCCGGCTGATGCGCTACCGCCTGCGCACGCCGGACGGGTCGCCGAACGGGCCGCTGGTCGCCTGCTGCCTGACCGACGTGCTCGATGACGGCCTGTCGATGGTCTATTCCTTTTACGACCCGGCGCTGGCCAATCGTTCGCTCGGCGCCTTCATGATCCTCGACCATATTTTCCGCGCCCGGGCGATGCGCCTGCCGCATCTCTATCTCGGCTATTGGGTCGCCGGGTCCAAAAAGATGGACTACAAGGCGCATTACCTGCCGCAGGAACGGCTGGGAACCGAAGGCTGGACGCGCGTCGGCTGAGTTCAACCCAGAACGGACAAAGCCTGATCGAGATCGGCGATGAGATCGTCGGCATTCTCGATGCCCACCGACAAGCGAATGAGCGCGGGGGTTATGCCCAGCCTCAGTTTTTCTTCCGCGGCAAGGTCGGAGTGGGTCATGGCGGCCGGGTGACTGGCCAGAGATTCCGTGCCTCCCAGCGAAACCGCCAGCTTGATGATCTTCAGCCGATCGAGCACGGCGAAGGCTTCGGCCTCGCCTCCGACGACCTCAAAGCCAAAGGTCGATCCGGCCCCCTTGCACTGGCGCTCGAAAACCTCCCGGTCGGGATGGTTTTCGGGCAGCAGCCCCAGAAACCACACCGATTTGACCTGACGATGCTGGCTCAGGAACGCGCCACCCGGCGCGCGTTTTCCGCCGCCGCCGTCATCCGCAGTTTCAGCGTCTCCAGCGAGCGCATCAGCAGCCAGCCGGTTTCCGGGTCGCACATCGTCCCCAATATGGTGCGCATACCCCGCACCGGATCGAGCTTTTCCCGCGCTCCGGAACAGCATCCGGCGATCAGATCGGAATGGCCGCCGACATATTTGGTCAGGGAGGTGATGACGAGATCGGCGCCAAGTTCGAGGGGAGTTTGAAACAGCGGGCCGAGCATGGTGTTGTCGACGATGACCACCGGGCGGCGCGCGGTTTCGCCGATTTTCTCGGCCAGACGCCGAACCGCGGCGATGTCGACCAGACCATTGGTCGGGTTGGCGGGCGTCTCGACATAGATCGCTGCGACCGGGCCGGCGGCCTGCGCCTGTTTCGCGGCCTCGGCCAGCGACGCGGCGCCGCCTTCCGCCGCGAAGCCGACCGGCGTCACGCCAAACTGCGGCAGGATCTTGTTCAGCAGGAAATCGGCGCCGCCATAGACCGGATCGGAATGAAGCAGCACGTCGCCCGGCCGGACGATGGCCCATAACGTGGTCGAAATCGCCGCCATGCCCGAGGCGAACACCAGGCTGTTTTCCGCCGCGTCCCAGATCGCGAGGCGATCTTCCAGCATTTCCAGATCGGGATTGTTGATGCGGCTGTAGATCAGTCCCGGCTCTTCCTGCGGCCGCTTCTGGCGCAGGCCATAGGCCAGCTCGAAAAAATCCTTGCCATCCTGCGCGGATCGAAAAACAAAGGTCGAGGTGCGAAACACCGGCGGCTTCAGCGATTGCTCGGACAGGCCGGGATCGTAGCCATAACCCATCATCAGGGTTTCGGGACTGAGACGGCGGTCGCCCAACACGCGGGTCCGCCATTTTTTCTCAGTCATCGGCAAGGCCTTTCGTTTAGAGCCACGGGTTCAGGACCGGGACGCGCGCTCTTTCAAAATCGCTCGTGTCGCGTGTGACAACCGTCAAGCCATGATGCAGCGCCGTCGCGGCGATGATGAGATCGGGCTGCAAATAGGTATGCCGCTGCTTCCGGCCCGCCTCGACCAGCAGCCGCCATTTGAACATCACGTCTTCGCTCACCGGAAGAACACGTTGTTCGAACATAGGCCGCAGTTTGTGCGCGAGCCAGTCGTTCAATTCCACCCGGCGCTGGGGTTCCGCGACCCTGTCGATGCCGAAACGGATTTCGGCGAATGTCACCGAACTCACGAAGAGGTATTCCAACCTTTGCTCGGCGATGAAAGCGCGGACGGCCGGCTCGGGCTTGGGGCGACGGAGTTCGGACAGCACATTTGTGTCCAGCAGCCAACCGGTCACAGATCGACCTCGCGCACCGGCATTTTCGCGCGAACTGGCGTGATGTCGATGTCTCGATAGGGCGAGGACTGCAAGACGGCGATCAGGGCGTCGCCGCGACGCTCGCCCTTGAGGCGGCGAAACTCTTCAGCCGAGATAACGACGACTTCATCGCGCCCATGCACAGTTACGTGCTGCGGCCCTTCGCTGTGGACGCGCCGCACAAGTTCGCTGAAGCGAGCCTTGGCGTCCTGCAACAGCCAGAAGCCCGGCGGACGCTGCGAATTTGCATTTCTAGTCATGTTGACCAGAATATCACAACACTGGAGGGGTGTTCAAGCCTGCGGCTCTTCCTCAGCCGCCACTGCCTTCGGCTGCTTGATCCTCTTCCGCGTCTGCGGCGACTTTACGCGCGGGCCTTCGACGAGGCGCACGATGGCGCCCCAGAGCGTGCGTATGTCCTGCTGCGACAAATTCATCCGGTGCAGCATGTTGCGCATGTTGCGCTGCATGATCGGACGTTTCGACTCGGGCCGGAAAAACCCCGCCGCGTCGAGCTTTCCCTCCAGAAAATCGAAAAAGGACAGCGTCATTTCGCGCTGGGCCGGCGGCGACCGCTCCAGACGCTCGAAAGGAACCGCCCCGCCCTGCCGCGCCTTGAAAAATTCATAGCCGCACAACAGCACCGCCTGCGCCAGGTTGAGCGAGCCATAGGCCGGATTGACCGGAAAGGTCAGGATGGCGCTGGCCAGCGCGATGTCGTCATTGTCGAGCCCGGTGCGCTCCGGTCCAAAAATAATGCCGTGCTTTTCGCCGAAATCCATCGCGGCGGCGGTCTCCGCCATGGCGCTGCGCGGGAGCCTCGATGCGCTTGTGTTGGCCCCGCTCCCGCGCGGTGGTCGCCCAGACGAAATTCAAGTCGGCGATGGCCTCCGCGACCGATATCGAAAACCCTGGCGTTTTCGAGCAGATGCACCGCGCCGGCGGCGGCGGCATAGGCGCCCTTGCGCCGCGCGCCCGTGCGCGGCCAACCCTCGCGCGGAGACACCAGCCGCAGGTCCGACAGGCCGAAATTGGCCATGGCCCGCGCGCACATGCCGATATTGACCGCCAGTTGCGGCCGCACCAGCACAATCGCCGGGCCGCCCTCGAACAGGGGCTTCGTTCTATCCGTTCCAGCTCCGACCAAGACGCGTCCCCTTCAAGCGACGCGCAATCTATAGCCTGCGTGCGGAAAAACGCATCCAGACAAGAAATTAATGCACCTGCGAGGCGCCGCATCCGCCCATGCGCAGAATGTGCCGCGCGATCTCGACCAGTTCTTCCTGGGTATCGGGTTTGGAAAACACCGCGTTGGCGCCCGAGGCCAGCGCCTGCGCGTGGACCGGCTTTTCGGTCGAGGTGGTCAACACCACCGCCGGCACGCTGCACAAATGCATGTCGGCGCGCAAAAAATCGAGAAACCGGCCGCCGTCGAGCACCGGCATGTTCAGATCGACGATGATGACCGCCGGCAACCGGCTCAAGATATCGGCGCGCGCGACCGAGCCCAGGGCGTCCAGTCCATTGACGCTATGCGACACGCCAAGCGTAATTCCGTGTTCAAGAGCGGCGGCGTTCAAGGCGCGTTTAAGCAGAAAAGCGTCATCCTGATCATCTTCGATGATGAGAACCTGACATGTTTTTCTGTCGATTTGCATGTTTGATGACATGTAAAGCCTCTGGATTGGCCATAAAACTTGCCGGAATAAAGTAAAAATCGGAAATGTGGTCGGCCATGCGATGCTGCGTTGCACAATGACACTGCAAGAATTTAGTATAAATTCCCATAAAATCAATGGTTAAGCGTCCAGGCTCCGACGGCGGACCATTGACGGCGGAACGAGGCGTCAAGTTCGGAGATGTCGATGGCCAAACGCGGCGAGGACCTGAACGAAATGCTGCGCCTCGCTTTCGAGGCGTCGCCGGCCGCCATGTTCATGGTTGACCAGAGCGGGCGCATCGAAATGGTCAATGGGGAATGCGAAGAGATTTTCGGTTTCGAGCGCGGCGAAATGGTCGGCATGAGCGTCGAAACGCTGATCCCGGCCGGCTTGCGTCCAAAGCACAAGAGTTTGCGAAAGGATTTCATCGCGAAACCGAGCAAAAGGCTGATGGGCGTTGGACGCGACCTGCGCGCTCTGCGGCGCGATGGGCAGCGAGTTTCCCGTCGAAATCGGGCTCACGCCGGTCGCGACGCCGCTCGGAATGCGCGTGGTGGCTTTCGCCATCGACATTACCGCCCGGCTCGAAAACGAAAAAACGCTCAAAACCTCGATGGCGGAACTGGAGCGCGCCAACGCGAGCCTGTCGCGCTTCGCCTATGTCGCCTCGCATGACATTCAGGAACCCCTGCGCAAAATCGCCGCTTTCGCGGACATATTGCGCACCGCGATGGCGCAAAACGACCCCGAAGAGGCGCGCTACGCCGCCAACGTCATGTCTTCCTCCGCCCAGCACGCCCGCCGCATGGTGGCCGACGTGCTCGCGCTGGCCCGCTCGATCAACAGCGCCTATGCGCTCGAGACCATTTCCCTGCGCGAGACCATCGAAACCGTGCTGGACAATCTTTCGCTGACCATCGCCGAGAAGTCGGCCGATATCGCGGTGCTGGGCGATGATTTTTCCGTCGAGGGCGACAAGTCGCAGGTCGCGCAACTGGTGCAGAATCTGGTTTCCAATGCGCTCAAATATCACAAGCCGGACCAGCGTCCGCAAATACGCATCGTCCTGATCCAGCAAGCGAACGAAAACAGCTCTGGCGATCGAGGATGACGGAATCGGCTTCTCCAACGCCCATAGCGACGATATTTTCCAGCCCTTCCGCCGTCTGCATGACCGCAACGACGTTCCCGGAACCGGCATTGGCCTGGCGATCTGCAAGGCCATAGCCAGCCGCCACGGCTGGCTGATATCCGCGACATCGACCCCGATCGCCGGCTCGACCTTTCGGATCGTTTTCCCGAAGAACGGCGGCGACGCGGCGGCGCCGGGTTGATTTCCAAGATCGGGATCACTCGCCAAAAGCCTACCTAGGCGGGCGGGCGACCCGATGCTATAGGGCGGCAAGCTTGGCGACCGCCGGCGCCGGAATACCCGATATCCCAGGGAGAGATCCGCGCATGAGCAAGATCAAGGTCGCCAATCCGGTCGTCGAAATGGACGGCGATGAAATGACCCGGATTATCTGGCATTTCATCAAGGATAAGCTGATCCATCCCTATCTCGACATCGACCTGAAATATTACGATCTGTCGGTCGAGAACCGCGACGCCACCAATGACCAGGTGACCATCGATTCGGCCGAGGCGACCAAGAAATACGGCGTCGCCGTCAAATGCGCCACCATCACGCCCGGACGAGCAGCGCGTCGAGGAATTCAAGCTCAAGGAAATGTGGAAGTCGCCCAACGGCACCATCCGCAACATCCTCGGCGGCACCATTTTCCGCGAACCGATCATCTGCAAGAACGTGCCGCGCCTCGTGCCGGGCTGGACCAAGCCGATCGTCGTCGGCCGTCACGCTTACGGCGACCAGTACAAGGCCACCGACTTCCGCGTTCCCGGCAAGGGCCGCCTGACGATCAAGTTCGAAGGCGAAGACGGCACGATCATCGAGAAGGAAGTTTTCAAATTCCCGAGCTCGGGCATTGCGCAGGCCCAGTATAACCTCGACGATTCGATCCGCGACTTCGCCCGCGCCTCGCTGAACTACGGCCTGTTGCGCAAGTGGCCGGTCTATCTGTCGACCAAGAACACGATTCTCAAGGCCTATGACGGCCGCTTCAAGGATTTGTTTCAGGAAATCTTCGACGCCGAGTTCAAGGACAAGTTCGCGGAAGCCAAGATCACCTACGAGCATCGCCTCATCGACGACATGGTTGCTTCTGCCCTCAAGTGGTCGGGCGGCTATGTCTGGGCCTGCAAGAACTATGACGGCGACGTGCAGTCCGACACCGTGGCGCAGGGCTTTGGCTCGCTCGGCTTGATGACCTCGGTGCTGATGACCCCCGACGGCAAGACCGTGGAAGCGGAAGCGGCGCATGGCACCGTGACCCGCCATTACCGCGAGCATCAGAAGGGCAAGGAGACCTCCACCAACTCCATCGCCTCGATCTTCGCCTGGACCCGCGGCCTCGCCCATCGCGCCAAGCTCGACAACAACCCGGACCTGCTGAAATTCTCGCTGACGCTGGAAAAGGTCTGCGTCGATACGGTCGAATCCGGCTTCATGACCAAGGATCTGGCCCTGCTGGTCGGCGCCGACCAGAAGTGGCTTTCGACCACGGGATTCCTGGACAAGATCGACGAGAATCTCAAGAAGGCGATGGCGTAAGCTTTACCCTCGCCGACAAGATTGAAGCGGGCCGTTTGGCCCGCTTCAAACTGCGAGCAATCCGCGGACCGCCCTCGTCCTTCGAGACGCGCCTTTAGGCGCTCCTCAGGATGAGGGCACCTGCATTGTTTTAAATGATAACCACCTCATGGTGAGGAGGCTCCGAAGGAGGCGTCTCGAACCATGGGCAGCAAAAACGGGACTTTGTCATCAACCTGAAGCGGGCCGTTCTGGCCCGCTTTTTTGTTGGCGCACTCAATGACACCTTTTGGCAAACGCCAGGAGAAAAATCAGCGGCCTTTACCAGGTTCGGCAGGAACCCGCTCCAAGCGGAAACCGAGCCAGAACCGAAGGGATGTAAACTCAAGATGAAGGTTGCGGTAAAGCAAGTGCGATATGGTTTGCATCACCCGGAGTTAGCTTCCGCGCTTCATTCATTGCATATTATATTTTCTCGCAGGGCGCGATTATCCCGCCATTATCATAATGCAAATCAAAGTAACATTTAACTGATTGGGCGATCGGTCAGATCTTGGTTAACATGGGCTTTTCCGCGCCAAATTAAATCCGCGCCCAAATAAAATGGCCTTTTCGTCACGAGATGCCGGACCCTAGCGCAAAGGCAACGCTTTTATTACTCCGGGTTATGTCTCTGATTTAATTTTAAATCAAGGGCTTGGATAATCATCGTAAGGGAAAATCCTGTCGAAATCACGGAAAGGAGCTAAGCCATCAGCAGACGATCCGTTGCCGCAACCTCCGTCATCGGTTCATGGGCCGCCAATTGGCCCGCTACGGCAAGTTCAGCCCCGTCGCAACCCGGTTCCGCCGACAC
>CAWFBN010000046.1:0-10354 GCA_963813955.1 uncultured Alphaproteobacteria bacterium
GGGGAACGCGCGAGATTGTGTTTCGCAATATGAGGACTGGCTGCAAAACTTGACTAATATATGACTATGTTGTCTAAACATAATACTAGTCCTGCGCTTTTTTTTCTCTTTAATTCCGCTCTTTGTCACCAGACATTGCCCTCTTATCGTTGTTGCGATAAGAGTGTGCGGAGAGGAGGAGGCGTTCGGGTAGCTGGCGCGCGAAAAAAAAAATACGTGTATGTATACACGGTATTGGAAAAAGAGTTTATTAAAAAAAAAAAATTTTTTGTTTAATTTTTTTTTACATTTAAAACAACAGGTTTGTCTTTTTGCAAAAAAAAATGAGACGAGTAACAAAAAACACTTTAGAGGACAATGAATTGGAAGAGGACAATTTCGCAAATCGATGGGCAAAGGTTTTTACAAACATGTCCAACATCCGCCGCACACTATGCAACCAGTCGTCTGCAAAAAAGACAATGTTCTCGGAAGCGAAAAAGGTGCGGTCCAAGGTCGAGGTGTTGGACGATCCCGAGGATGAACAAGGTTCATCGACGGGCTCAGAGGACGAGCAGTTTGAAGAGCAAGAAGAAGACGAAACTGTGGGAAAAGACGACGAAGAAGAAGAGCAAGAAGAACAAGACGAGAAGCACGTGCGAAAATACAAGATACGCAGCCGTCGACTCAAACAATGGTCGTCCACCATGCGTCCGCTCGACAAGGCGTTTGACATTTACAAGAGCAACATGAGCGAGACCTCTGTCAATGCGAACAAGGATTCCTCGCGCGGCTACTCGTTCACCTACCGCGACATGGCGCCTGGCGGGATTGGGCCGATCCTCTCGACCCACCGCATCATCAGCTTCACCTTGGTCAAGAACGACATTCTCTCTACGGCTTTCCCTTTACCTGGCCAAGGCAAACTCGAGCCACTACGTCAAGTCGCAGTGCCTGCTCAGCTTGCAGTTCTCGACCGCAGACGCAGACGGCGGGAAGAACATGTCCGTGTTCTCGCCGTCAAGGGCAAATACGCAGGCCGCGATGGAGAGCTTTGTGAACAAGAGCAACAACATGAACATTGTCGAAGGCGGCGTGATTGCGAGCAACAAGATACTCATCGTGAGCGCGGACATCAAGTCGCCCATCTGCACCCCGATCGGCAAGAACGGCGATGTGATGGGCCCGTTAAAAATGGCGGTCGGACTTCGCCATCCAGGGGATCACCAACAAATACGTCGAGCCGTTCTACGACGTGAGCAGCGGGGTGCAGAAGAGCTACAACGCGATTATCCGCTGCGACTCGTCCGAGGAGTGCCAGTTCTACAGCATCGACAGCAACACCGATATCATCGCCGAGACGATCTACGGGATCGAGATGATCGAGGGCGACAGCCGCGACAAGAACAGCAAGAGCAGCAAGTTTGAAGTCAAGACCGAGAGCGGCGCATGTTTTGCATCAACATTTTTAGCGTCTTTTTCTTTACGTTCATGCACAATCTCGTGGACTATCTCTTGCTCTACCAAAAGGACAAGCCCGAGGCATACAAGGCGTGGATGTCGCAGGAAACCTCGAGGCGCTGATTCGAGCTACACGACAAGATCAACGGGCCTGTCATATCGTCTCTCCTCCTCGACCACGGAACTCGCCAAGACAACTACATTGGCAATTCGCTGAGATTCTGTCCCGTCGACCCCGAGAGCGAGCACGTCCCCAAGAAGAGCAAGACGACCTTTGGTTTCTGGTGCTGTGCACAGGATCGCTGGGGCTACTATGTCCCCTATCCGCTCGCGATGTTTGCCCTGTCCAAATACGAGGAGCTCCAGAAGGCGTGAGTGTCGTGGACAGAGCGGCGTGCGTATCAAGGCAACCCCGCTGGGAAAGCCGGTGATGCGTTCAAGGCCGCGAACAGAGCGGTCGGGACCGACGACTCATTTTAGCTTGAAGCTGGGACGACCAGTCTCACCCGCGCATGTATTACACAGTCTCTGACATTCAGAACTGTATCAAAAAGAGAAAATCTCTGTAAATTTTTTTTTAGTAAATAAAAATGCACCCCGTGCTTCAAGCAATCACATCGCTCAGTTTTCTGAGCATGGTCTATTACACGATGGGCCGCTTCCTTGACATCCACACCGTCTTTGCATGCATCTCGTATGGGATACTGGTGCATGAAGCATTTCGATATCGGAACTCTTGGGAAAAAAAACACGTGAGAACATCCCTGGTGTGTTCGTGTTCTTTTTCACGGCCCGTTCGATGCTCCGGGATATCGTCGAGATGTTTATGCCGTACGCCCAAGCGAAAATTTGAGCGAAGGTTTAACATGGCAAGCGATATTCGATCGTTGACGATGAAGCCGACATTCGCGAACTAGACTCGGGCTTGTCGAAGACGAAGGCTTTTCCACGCGCACCGCGCGCAATTCCGATGAGGCTCTGACCGCCATCGAGGCGCGGCGGCCGAACCTGATTTTCCTCGACATCTGGATGCAGGGCTCGAAGCTCGACGGGCTGCAATTGCTGGAATCGGTCAAACGCCATCACCCCGACCTGCCCATCGTGATGATTTCCGGCCATGGCAATATCGAAACGGCGGTGACGGCGATCCGCCACGGCGCCTATGACTTCATTGAAAAGCCCTTCAAGGCCGACCGGCTGGTGCTGGTGGCGGAACGGCTCTGGAAACCTCGCGCCTGCGCCGCGAAGTGACCGAACTCAAGGCGCGCTCGGTCGGCTCCAACACGCTGGTCGGCCATTCCGCCGCCCTGACGCAATTGCGGCAGCTGATCAACGCGTCGCGCCGGCCAATTCGCGCATATTGATCACCGGCGCGCCGGGCGTCGGCAAGGAATTGGCGGCCCGCGCCATCCATAGGCTTCCGCGCGAGCGGCTGGGCCGTTTGTGGTGATCAATGCGGCGGCCATCGCCGCCGAAACCATGGAGACCGAACTTTTTGGGGTCGAGGCGCGGGAAGGGCGTTCGCGCAAAACCGGGGCGCTGGAGGAGGCGCATGGCGGCACGCTTTATATCGACGAAGTGGCCGACATGCCGCGCGACACCCAGGCGAAAATCCTGCGCGTGCTGGTGGACCAGAATTTTACCGTGTCGATGGGACGACCCGTGTCCATGTCGATGTGCGGGTGATTTCCTCTTCGGCGCGGGATCTGCCGCGCGCCATCGCCGAGGGAGGGTTTCGCGAGGATTTGTTCCATCGGCTGTCGGTGGTGCCGGTGCGCGTGCCCTCGCTGGCCGAGCGGCGCGAGGATATTCCGGAACTGATCGATTTCTTCATGGACCAGCTTGCCGCCAATTCGGGCCTGCCGCGCCGAAAGATCGGCGACGACGCCATGGCGGTGCTGCAATCGCACGATTGGCCCGGAAATATCCGGCAATTACGCAACAACATTGAACGGCTGATGATTTTGACCGGCGGCGATCTGGAGGCGGAAGTCACCGCTGAAATGCTGCCGCGCGAGATCGGCGCGCTGGTGCCTTCGACGCCCAATGGCTCGGGCGGCGAAAAGCTCATGAGCCTGCCCTTGCGCGAGGCGCGCGAAGTTTTCGAGCGCGAATATCTGGTGGCGCAGATCAACCGTTTTGGCGGCAATATTTCCCGCACGGCGGAATTCATCGGGATGGAAAGATCGGCGCTGCACAGCAAGCTGAAATCGCTGGCGATAGATAGCATCTGAAACGGTGCCGAGAGTGAAGAAGGGCGGCTGAATCGGGACTGAAAAATGAACGCCACCCGGAATCCCTTGAGCAAAGTGCCTGAAGTCACGCTAGGGTTCTGGATCGTCAAATTCTGGCAACAACTCTCGGTGAGACCGGCGGCGACGCGGTCACAATGTCGATGAATCTGGGCTATGCGGTCGGAACGCTCATTTTCCTGGGCGTATTCCTGCTGGCGGTGATCGCGCAGATTCGTGCGTCGAAATTCAATCCCTATCTTTATTGGGTGACGATTGTCGCCTCGACGACCGTTGGCACGACCATGGCGGATTTCGTGGACCGGTCGCTCGGAATTGGCTATGCGGGCGGCTGTTCATTCCTTTTCACGCTGTCTCATAGCCTCCCTGGCTGTCTGGCGCTGGTGTGGCAGCGTCTCCGTCAACACCGTCGCAACGCCGCGGGTCGAAGCTTTCTACTGGACGACCATCCTGATTTCGCAAACCCTCGGACACGGCTCTGGGCGACTGGATGGCCGATACCAACGGTCTCGGCTTTGGCGGCGGCGCGCTCGTGTTCGGGGCGGCGATTGCGGCCACCGCCGCCTCTATTCCTCCGCCCCAATGCTGGCGCGTGGCGCTGTTCTGGGCCGTCTTCATCCTGACTCGCCCCCTCGGCGGCCACGGTGGGCGACCTTCTCGACAAGCCGCATGAACTCGGCGGCCTGGAATTAAGTCGCTATTACCCGTCAGCCGTGCTCGTTGTGGCGATCCTCGCGCTGATCACCTTTATCCCGCAACGTCCCGGCGTGCATCCTTCCAAAACCGCGACGCCCGATGATTAGCCCCCGCATTCCTGTCATTCGTGGCGTTCTGCTATAACCCTCACATGCGGCGAGTCGATCTCTTCCTTGGCTTTTTCAAACTCGGCGCGCTGGCCTTCGGCGGCACGGGGCCGATGATGCGGTCGGTGATCGTGGAGGATCGGCGCTGGCTCGACGATGCCGAATTCGCCGCGCTGCTCGGCCTGTGCCAGGGCCTGCCGGGCGCCAATACCTGCAATCTGGCGGTCATGCTTGGTGAAAGGCATTTTGGCGCGAGCGGCGCCTTTATCGCCCTGTTCGGGTTGTTGCTGGCGCCTTTGACCATCCTCGTCGCAGTGGCGAGCTTTTTCGAACGCTTCGCCCATGTCGCCGACGTGCGCGCGGCGCTTTTTGGGGCCACCGCCGCCGCCGCCGGACTTGCTGTCGGCACGGCGATAAAAATGGCGCGGAAAATTCCCTTCGAGCCTTTCGTGATCGCCATTGCCGTTGCGATTTTCGCCGCTATCGCGATTTTCAGCCTGCCCTTGCTGGCGGTGCTCGCGCTTCTGCTGCCGGCCAGCCTTGTCTTCAGCGGAGCGCGGCGATGAAGGACGATCTTCTCGCTTCCTTTTCTGCGCTTCGCCGGCATTTCGCTGCTGGCGGTCGGCGGCGCCTCGGCGGTGCTGCCGGAAGCGCATCGCCAGATCGTGCAACAGGCGCATTGGCTGACCAACGAACAATTCGCCCAGACTTTCGCCATCGCCCAGACCTCGCCCGGCCCCAATGTCATCGTGTTCAGCCTGTTCGGCTGGCGGTTGGCCGGCTTTTGGGGGCTGGTGGTCGCGACGCTCGGGATTTTGGGGCCGTCATCGTTGCTGGCCTACGCGGTCGCGCGCGTCATGCGCAGGGCGGGCGAAGCGTCTTGGCTGCAGCGTCTCAAAAAGGCCCTGACCCCTCTGGCGATTGGGCTGATGGCGGCCAACGGCTATCTTCTGGCGCGAGGCGCCGATACCGGCGTGCTGGCGCTATTCATCACTGTTGGAGCGGCGGCTTTCATCGCCTTGACGCCGCGCAGCCCGCTCTGGGCCATGGGGGCAGGGGCTGTGCTGGCGGTCGTGGCAGGACGAATGGGAATATTAGTGTCGATGGCGTTGGCTCGCGCCCTGAAGGGGCGTAGGAGCGAACGCGACGCCGAGCTGATGCGAGGGGCGCTGCCCGGAGGGCGGCTCGAAAAAAGGAATAAAAATGACCCAAATCGCCTATGTCAACGGCCGTTATATTCGTCATGCCGAGGCGGCGGTGTCGATCAACGATCGCGCCTTTCTGTTTGCCGACGGCATTTACGAAGTCATCGAGATTTTCGAGGGCCAACTCTTCGACGAGGAGGGTCATCTCGAACGACTCGCGCGTTCGGCCAAGGAATTGCGGCTGACCCTTCCGGTTGGCGCGGCGGCGCTGAAAATGATTTTGCGCGAACTCGTGGCGCGCAATCGCGTCGCCTATGGCCATGTCTATCTGCAAGTCACGCGTGGCGCGGCCAGGCGCGACCATTTTTTCCCGAAACCGGGAACGCCCGCGACTTTGGTCGCCTTTGCCCAAAAAGCCGACCGCACGGCGGCGGAGGCCAAGGCTCAGGCGGGGATCAAGGTGATTTCCATGCCCGACATCCGCTGGAAAAGGCCGGATATCAAGAGCACCAGCCTTCTGCCCAATGTGCTGGCCAAGCAGCAGGCGAGAGAAGCCGGCGCTTATGAGGCGTGGCTGGTGGATGAGGAGGGATTCGTCACCGAGGGCGCGTCCAGCAACGCCTGGATCGTCAATGCGGATGGCGTTCTGGTCACCCGGCCGGCCGATTCCAGCATTTTGCGCGGAATTACCCGCACGCGCGTGCTGGAAATGGCGACGGCGAAAAATGTGATTGTGCAGGAGCGCCGGTTTTCGCTTGCGGAAGCGCAAGCTGGGCGTGAAGCTTTGTGACCGGCGCCACCACTTTGGTGCTGCCGGTGGTCGCAATCGACGGCCAAACGATCGGAACCGGGACGCCGGGGCCGCTGGCGTTGGCGCTGCGCGCGGACATTCACACTTTTGCGTCGCTCCCTGAGCCGAATGAACTCACGTTGCTGAAAAAATCTTGCCTATAAAGCACGCTTGAGATTCTAATAGGCAAAAGCGCGCTTGCGGCCCGGTCTGGTTTCGGGTCATGTTCTAGCTGCCAGAAATCACGCTCCTCAGGGGCGTCAAAGAATAAGAAAGCAGGACCAACCATGGCGGTCGAACGCACACCCAACTTGCAGGATACTTTTCTCAATTTCGTCCGGAAGAATAAAATTCCCCTCACCATTTTTCTGGTGAACGGCGTTAAACTTCAAGGCGTTGTCAGCTGGTTCGATAATTTTTGCGTGCTGTTGCGGCGCGATGGGCACTCGCAACTCGTGTATAAGCACGCCATATCAACCATCATGCCGGGCCATCCGATTCAGATGTTCGACCCGGCCGAAGAGGCGCAGGATAAGTGAAATTGAAATTTGACGTTATTCGCATGAGGTCCGCTTGAACGTAAATTCGTTTGATCAGGATCCGTCTGATTTGGGCGCTGTCGAGCGCAAGCCCGGAGTTGAGCAACGCGAAGCTAAAACCCGCGTTGTGGTGGTTGGGCCCTATCTGACCGACCGCGCCGCGACCTATGCGAATGGCGAAAAGGCCATGCGCTCGCAGGAGGCGCGCCTCGACGAAGCCGAGGGCCTGGCTCTGGCGATCAATGTCGAAGTCGTCGGGCGCGTATTGGTTTCGCTGGGCAAATTCGCCCCGCCACCTATCTCGGCAAGGGCAAGGTCGAGGAACTGGCGGCCTTGATCGCCGAACGCGAGGCCGATCTCGTCGTGATCGATTGCGCGCTATCGCCGGTGCAACAGCGCAATCTCGAAAAAGCTTTCTCCGCCAAGGTGATCGACCGCACCGGGCTGATTCTCGAAATTTTCGGCGAGCGCGCTCGCACGGCGGAAGGCGCGATGCAGGTCGAACTGGCCCATCTCACCTATCAGAAATCGCGGCTGGTGCGGTCATGGACCCATCTGGAGCGCCAGCGCGGCGGTTTTGGCTTTCTCGGCGGCCCCGGCGAAACCCAGATCGAGACCGACCGCCGCCTGATTCAGGAGCGCATGACCCGCATCGAGCGCGACCTCGAAGGGGTGAAAAAAACCCGCGGCCTGCATCGCAAAAGCCGGCGCGACGTGCCTTTCCCGGTGGTGGCTTTGGTCGGCTACACCAATGCCGGCAAGTCCACGCTGTTCAACACGTCTGACCAAATCGGACGTCTTCGCCCAGGATTTGTTGTTCGCCACGCTCGATCCGACCTTGCGCGGGTTGAAAATGCCGCACGGCGGCAGGATCATCCTGTCCGACACGGTGGGGTTCATTTCCGACTTGCCCACCATGCTGGTCTCGGCCTTCCGCGCCACTCTGGAAGAGGTATTGGAAGCTGACGTGATCCTGCATGTGCGCGACATCGCCCATGAGGACGCGGAGGCGCAGGGCGCCGACGTCGAAAAGATTCTGGGCGAACTGGGTGTCGATTCGCAGGACCATGACCGGCTGATCGAAGTCTGGAACAAGATCGACCTGCTGCCCGAAGAGGAGCGCGAGCGGTTGCGCAACAGCGCGGCGCGCCGTCCCGAGGACGAGCGCCCGAGCGTGGTCTCGGCCTTCAGCGGCGAGGGTTTGAGCGATTTGCTTCAAGCGATCGAGACGCGTCTGGCGCGCGGGCGGGTGCTGTTGAGCGTGCCGATCGAAGCGGCCGATGGCGAGGGTCAGGCTTGGCTCTACGCCCATACCGAGGTCATGGCGCGCAACCCCGATGAGGAAGGCGGCGCCTTGTTCGAGATTTCGCATCGCGCCGGAACAGCAGGACAGGGTGCTGCGGCGTTTTCCGGGCGCTGAAGCCGTCGGCTCGCCAGCGCCGTGAAACGCCCGGGCAGGGGCTGGATCGAAACAGCCCCTTTGGGGGTTAGTCGGTCAGTCCGAGGCTCAGATTGAGCGCCTTGGTCGCGTCGTGGCGGTGCTGAACTTCCGCAGCCTGAAACTGCTTTTCTTCCGCCAGAGTCCAGTTGAAAAGAACGGCGTGTTTCTCGTCGAGGATGCGCACGCCATCGATCAGAGGACCGCCCCATCCCGCTTTCTGGGCTTGCCGGAAGGTTTCGAGAGCATGGGCTTTGGCCGTTTCAAGATCATGGTCCGGCGAAGCAGCGCAATCGATGACCGTCGGCGCGTGCTTGTTCCCAAGATGCAAAAATTCAACCAGGTATGTCTCGTTCATCTTCTCGTTCATCATTTTCCTCCTGTAGGCGGCTGCGCGCTCGCTCTTCGTCTTTCGAACATGCTGCGTTGTGGCAGGCCTACGACTGTTTGCCTATTTTTAAATTGAGCGAGATCAATTGAAAATGCAATCCCGCAGAGTTCAAGACGACTAGCGCAAGCTTGACCTGTAGGGGGGCCGGGTGACACTGCGCCGGTTGTCCTTCGCGGCGAAATCGGGCACATTTCGATCCAAACGGCGTCCGCTCAGGGCGCGTCAATCATGGAAATCTGGCATGCGCGACACCAGCACCGATATTAATTCCTATGATCCGATTCAGCGGGACTTCCACTGGCTCATGGCGGCAGTGATCCTGACCGCAATCTGCGTGGGTATCTATGCCGCCGATTTGCCCAAGGAAGATGCGACCAGGGGGTTCTGGTTCGGTATTCACAAATCCCTCGGCATGACCGCCTTCTTTCTGGCGATCTTGCGGATCGGCTGGCGTCTGCTCAAAAGCACGCCGCGCTATCGGGTTCCGCTGGGCCGTTTCACCGCACTGGCGGCTTGGGCGGCCCATTCCGCGCTTTATATCCTGATGGTCGCCGTTCCGATCGGCGGCTATCGTCCTGTCGACGGCGTCAGGCCATCCAGTGACGTGGTTCGGCCTCTTTACCTTTCCGAGCCTGGTCCCTGTCGACAAATCCCTGGCCAAGCTCGCCGACGACGCTCATGTCACCGGCGCCTTGATCTTGGTGACGTTATCGGGCTGCATATCGCGGCGGCGGTCTGGCATCACTGGTTCAAGCGCGACGAAGTCATGGCGCGCATGGCGCCGCGGCTGACCCGGAAATCAAGCGAAAAGGTTTGACGAGATCTATCAAGCTTTGGCGAGAGCGACTCTGGGCTGTGAACCGGCCGATGATCCACCTAACACAGAGAGGCGTGAAAAGAATTTGGTGAAGCGAGTGGAAATCGGCGACCAATAGGCCGACCGAGACCGGACGGTGCCAGAACGCTGAGCAGCCGCAGGCGCGGCAGCAGCACCCGACAAGACGGCGGCGGCGCAGACAACTAGTGTCATGGCCAGATGGGAAACTAGCCCAGCCATGGCCGCCATGAAAGGGCGCGGAGCGCAGAGGCGGCGTCGCGGATGAATGACGGATTGCCGCAGGTGAAGGGTGTCGGGCCAAGTGCGGTGGAAGGCGAGATCTTCAGAGAGATTGTCGTTTGCCAATGGCGAGAAGACCGCCACGCGCGCGAGCGCGAGTCCGGGCCCTGGGCACCAAAGGCGCCCCTTCGCGCATAAATCCGACAGGCGCCGGCGAGTAGGTATGGAAGCCGGCCGAGACTTCAACGAGATCGACCAGGCGGGTCGAGAAAGACGAAAGGGGAGGTCATGAAGATGCTGGAACGCGAAGAGAGGCGATGGGGGGGTCAGCGAAAGCCAGGGACAGGGGAATGGCGGCAAGCGCGGCCAAAGCAAGGACAGTGTGAGGCGTGGGCGACGAGACCATCCTGACTGTCTGAGACAAATGATGACGCTTAGGCTAAAAATGGTGTGGCTCGAACTGTGGACGTAGATATGTAAATGTGAAGTACGGGGGGGG
>CAWFBN010000047.1:0-21383 GCA_963813955.1 uncultured Alphaproteobacteria bacterium
TCGATGAATTCGGCGCGACCCTGAAGCAGGGCCACCGTGCCGCGCGGAATTCCTTGCGGCCGCCAGAAGGCGGCGCGCAATTGCACGCCATCGGCGGCGCGCAGGCCGACGATGTTGGCGCCGGGCGGACAGGGGTTTTGAGGCGTGTCGATCAATTCCATCGGAGTGAAGCTCGCACAAAAAGGAACAGGACAAAATCTTGAATCGCAAATCTTGAAAAGCTTTTGCCGGCGCCTATTTCCCGGTTAGCGCGGGCCAATGTCGGACGCGCTCACGGCGCGGCTCAACAGCGGGCCGGCCGCATGTCGCTTCAACTGGAGGATATGCTATGCGTTCCTATGATCTGTCTCCCCTTTTATCGTTCGACCATTGGTTTCGACCGGCTGTTTTCGCTGCTCGACCAGGCCAGCGGCGTCGACAACGCCGCAGCGTCTTATCCGCCCTATAATATCGAGCGGACCGGCGACAACGCCTATCGGCTGACCCTTGCGGTCGCCGGATTTGCCGAGACCGAATTGTCGATCGAATCGCGCGAAAACGTCCTTACCATCAAGGGCGCCAAAGAGGTGCGCAACGAGGGCGAGGCGCCAAAATGCTTTACCAGGGCATAGCGGCGCGCGCTTTCGAGCGGCGTTTCCAGCTTGCCGACCACGTTCAGGTGACCGGCGCCCGTCTGGAAAACGGCCTGTTGCATGTCGAACTGGCGCGCGAAATCCCCGAAGCCCAGCGTCCGCGCCAGATTCCGATTGGCGACGCCGCGCCGCGCCAGTCGAATTCGGCCAAGGTCGAACCGGCCAAGGCCGCCTGACGCGAGGCTCCGATAAGGGAGCCGGAAGCGGAGGAAGCGGGCGCGACTCGCGCCCGTTTTATTATTTGGGAAAGGGCGCGATTTCGCGCCCTTCCTTATTTGGGAAGAGGCTCGACCCGGGGCGCGCCCGGCGGTCGAGCGGCTTGATCGGGCTAAGCGCCGTATCTGACCGGTCCGGCGCGGGCGGCGCAGCGGCAGGCGCCGGCGCTGACGCAACCGGCGGCGATGCGGCGGAGCGCCCAGGGGCGCGCTTTCGATTCGACCGTCGCCAGGGACGGCGCGTGGACCGGCGGGGGCAGTGTGCCCAGATCGTCCCGGCGAGGCTCGGGCAGACGCGCCTCCTCGATCGCCAGAACATCGCCGCTGATGGCGTCGAGGATGTATTTCTTTCCCTCCCCGTTGCTGTCGCGGCCGAGGACGATCAGTTCATCGCGGATCGCGCGCGGCTTCCCGATCATTTGCGCTCCCTCGCGCGCCAGAATGGCCCGCACCTGGCGCGAGGAAAGCCGCGCTGGCCCGAGTGGACGCTGTTCCTGCGAAGGTTGCTGTTCCAGCAGCGGCCTGTCCCGCAATGGCCTGTCCGGCGCCCGCGTCGGCGGCGGCGGGTCCCAGGGGAAACGAAAGGGTTCCGCGCAGACCGGCGCGGCGGCGAGGACCCAGGCGCCCAGCAAAAGCGCAGACGCCCGACGTCTTCCAGAATGAATATGTCTCCCCGACATGGGCTTCTCCGAATCGAGACTTTGCATAAAGCCGGTATGACATAATAAGGACTTCCGGGCGAAAATAATGGCGAGCCCGAAAAAGAAGCTGTTGCCGGCGCCAACCCCTGTTCCTGCAAAAAAAAGAAGCGCCCGGCGCCTCCGTCCGCACGCGGCATAGGCAGGCTTTTTCTTTCGCCCGCGTGGCGGGAAAAAAACTTTTGCATTGCGGACGGAATGCGCCACCATGATGCCTTGTGTGGCCGGTCCTAATCTGGCAATGTCGCGCGCCGATAATAGGACAGCCTTACTGACCATTTATTTGCCCTTCCACTCCGTGCTGGCGCTGCCGGCGGCGGCGAATTGCGGGCGAAATTGGTGAGTTGCGGGCGGATTTATCGGCCAGAGCACGGACCGCGCCGAGTCCAGATTGGGCAAGGGCGGCCGTTTTTGAAACGGGCAGGAACATGAACGAGCAGAACAAGACGGACGGATTTCGCGCAGCCCCCTCGCAAGGAGAGGCTTTCGCGCCGAAACACGCCGCTTCTGCCGCCGCTGGAGGCTCATCGATGGATCAGGTTTTGTTGAACGCCAACGGTTTGCCCCCGGCCCAGGGCCTCTATGACCCGCGCAACGAGCATGACGCCTGCGGCGTCGGCTTCGTCGCCAACATGCACAACGCCAAGTCGCACGAACTGGTCGAAGATGGGCCTGCAGATCCTGCTCAATCTCGACCATCGCGGCGCCGTCGGCGCCGATCCCAAGGCCGGCGACGGCTGCGGCATGCTGCTGCAGATTCCGCACCGTTTCTTCTCCGAGGAGGCGCAGCGCCTCGGCTTCTGCCTGCCCGAGCCCGGCCTTTACGCCGTCGGCGCGCTGTTCATGCCGCGCGACCCGGAGGCGCGCAAGATCATCGAGAAGATCTTTGAGCGCGTCGTCGCCGAACAGGGCCAGGTCGTGCTCGGCTGGCGCGACGTCGCCGGTCGACGCCAGCGTGCTCGGCGAAACGGTCAAGCCGGCCGAGCCGGCCCATCGCCAGGTTTTATCGCCCGCGGCGCCGATACGCCCGACCAGGAGACCTTCGAGCGCAAGCTGTTCCTGATCCGCAAGATCGTCTCCAACGCCGTCTATGCGCTCAAGGAAGACCGCGGATGCGGGGCTGGTATCCGGTCTCGCTGTCGTCGCGCACCATCGTCTACAAGGGCCTGCTGCTCGCCACCCAGCTCGGCGATTATTTCGCCGACCTGCGCGACGAGCGCGTCGAAACGGCTGTCGCGCTGGTGCATCAGCGCTTCTCGACCAACACCTTCCCGTCCTGGCAGCTCGCCCATCCCTATCGCATGGTCGCGCATAACGGCGAGATCAACACGCTGCGCGGCAATGTGAACTGGATGGCGGCGCGCCAGGCCTCGGTCGCCTCGCCGCTGTTCGGCGACGACATTCGAAAGCTGTGGCCGATTTCCTACGAAGGCCAGTCCGACACCGCCTGTTTCGACAATGCGCTCGAATTCCTGGTGCAGGGCGGCTATTCCATGGCCCACGCCATGATGATGCTGATCCCGGAAGCCTGGGCCGGCAATCCGCTGATGGACGAAGAGCGGCGCGCCTTCTACGAATATCACGCCGCGCTGATGGAGCCGTGGGACGGCCCCGCCGCCGTGGCCTTCACCGACGGCCGCCAGATCGGCGCGACGCTGGACCGCAACGGCCTGCGCCCCGCCCGCTATCTCGTCACCGACGACGGACTGGTGGTCATGGCCTCGGAAATGGGCGTGTTGCCGATTCCCGAAGAAAAGATCATCACCAAATGGCGCCTCCAGCCCGGCCGCATGCTGCTGGTCGATCTCGAGCAGGGCCGCATCATTTCCGACGACGAGACCAAGACGACGCTCGCCCAGTCGCATCCCTACAAGGAATGGGTGAAGCGCACGCAGATCGTGCTCGAAGACCTGAAGCCGGTCGAGGCCCGCTCGTCGCGCGCGGACGTGTCGCTGCTCGACCGCCAGCAGGTGTTCGGCTACAGCCAGGAAGACACGGCCATCCTGATGGCGCCGATGGCGGTGACCGGGCAGGAAGCGATCGGCGCCATGGGCACCGACACGCCGATTTCGGCCATGTCGTCGCGCTCGAAGATCGCTGTTCAGCTATTTCAAGCAGAATTTCGCCCAGGTCACCAATCCGCCGATCGATCCGATCCGCGAGGAGCTGGTGATGAGCCTCGTCTCCTTCATCGGCCCGCGCCCCAACATCCTCGATCACGAGGGCACCGCCAAGAAGAAGCGTCTGGAAGTGCGCCAGCCGATCCTGACCAACGTCGATCTCGAAAAAATCCGCTCGATCGGCCATTTCGAGGATAGCTTCGACACCAAGACGCTCGACATCACCTATGCCGCGAAGCTCGGCGCCGACGGCATGCAGGCCATGGTCGAGCGCCTGTGCGACCGCGCCGAACAGGCCGTGCGTCGGCGGCTACAACATCATCGTGCTTTCGGATCGCATGGTCGGACCGGACCGCATCCCGATCCCCGCCCTGCTGGCCACCGCCGCCGTGCATCATCACCTGATCCGCAAGGGCCTGCGCACCTCGGTCGGCCTGGTGGTCGAGACCGGCGAAGCGCGCGAAGTGCATCATTTCGCCCTGCTCGCCGGCTATGGCGCCGAGGCGATCAACCCCTATCTCGCCTTCGAGACGCTGGCCGAAATGGCCGACGAATTCCCCGCCGAGGTGGACGGCTACGAGGCGGTCAAGCGCTACATCAAGTCGATCGACAAGGGCCTGCTCAAGGTCATGTCGAAAATGGGCATTTCGACCTATCAGTCCTATTGCGGCGCGCAGATCTTCGACGCCATCGGCCTGTCGAAGGAACTGGTCGACGCCTATTTCACCGGCACGGCGACGCCGATCGAGGGCGTCGGCCTCAAGGAAATCGCGCGTGGAGACGGTGGAGCGCCACCGGCTCGCCTTCGGCGACGCGCCGGTCTATCGCATCGTCGCTCGACGTCGGCGGCGAATACGCCTTCCGCATCCGCGGCGAGGCGCATAACTGGACGCCCGGACACGGTCGCGCTGCTGCAGCACGCGGTGCGCGGCAATATCGAGGACAAATACGCGCGCCTACGCCAAGCTGCTCAACGACCAGTCCGAGCGGCTGCTGACCATTCGCGGCCTGTTCCGCATCAAGGAAGCCGAGGAGGACGGGCGCCAGCCGGTTCCGCTCGATGAGGTCGAGCCGGCGAGCGAAATCGTCAAGCGCTTCGCCACCGGCGCCATGTCCTTCGGCTCGATCTCGCGCGAGGCCCATACCACGCTGGCGATCGCGATGAACCGCATCGGCGGCAAGTCGAACACCGGCGAGGGCGGCGAGGAATCCGACCGCTTCAAGCCGCTGGCCAATGGCGATTCGATGCGCTCGGCGATCAAGCAGGTCGCGTCGGGCCGCTTCGGCGTGACGTCGGAATATCTCGTCAATTCCGACATGATCCAGATCAAGATGGCCCAGGGCGCCAAGCCCGGCGAAGGCGGCCAGCTGCCCGGCCACAAGGTCGACGCGGTCATCGCCAAGGTCCGCCATTCGACTCAGGGCGTCGGCCTGATCTCGCCGCCGCCGCATCACGACATCTATTCGATCGAGGATCTGGCGCAGCTCATCTACGACCTGAAGAACGTCAATACGCGCGCCGACATTTCGGTCAAGCTGGTGTCGGAAGTCGGCGTCGGCACGGTCGCGGCCGGCGTGTCCAAGGCCCGCGCCGACCATGTCACCATTTCCGGCTATGAAGGCGGCACCGGCGCTTCGCCGCTGACCTCGATCAAGCACGCCGGCATCCCGTGGGAAATCGGCCTCGCCGAAACCCATCAGACCCTGGTGCTGAACCGCCTGCGCTCGCGCATCGTCGTGCAGGTCGACGGCGGCCTGCGCACCGGCCGCGACGTCGTCATCGGCGCCCTGCTCGGCGCCGACGAATTCGGCTTCGCCACCGCGCCGCTGATCGCCGCCGGCTGCATCATGATGCGCAAGTGCCACCTCAACACCTGCCCGGTCGGCGTGGCGACGCAGGACCCCGTCCTGCGCAAGCGCTTCGTCGGCCAGCCCGAGCATGTCATCAATTTCTTCTTCTTCGTCGCCGAGGAAGTCCGCGAATACATGGCCAAGCTCGGCTACCGCACATTTGACGAGATGATCGGCCAGATGCAGATGCTCGACCGCGACAAGGCGATCCAGCACTGGAAGGCCAATGGGCTCGATTTCGCCAAGCTGTTCCACAAGCCGCAGCCGCTCGACGGCCAGACCATCTATTGCTCCGAGGCGCAGGATCACAATCTCGATGCGGCGCTCGACAAGCAGTTGATCGCGCGTTCGGCGGCGGCGCTGGAACGCGGCGCTCCGGTGCGGCTGGAAACCGCCGATGCGCAGCGTCAATCGCTCCGTCGGCGCCATGCTGTCGGGCGAGGTCTCGCGCATTTACGGCTATGCCGGCCTGCCCGACAACACCATCCACATCCGCGCCAAGGGCACGGCCGGCCAGAGCTTTGGCGCCTGGCTGGCGCATGGCGTCACGCTGGAGCTCGAAGGCGAGGCCAACGACTATGTCGGCAAGGGTCTTTCGGGCGGGCGCATCGTGATCTATCCGTCGCGCGAGGCGAAGCAAAATCGTGCCGGAAGAGTCGATCATCGTCGGCAATACCGTGCTTTACGGCGCGGTTTCCGGCGAGGTCTATTTCCGCGGCGTGGCCGGCGAGCGTTTCGCCGTGCGCAACTCCGGCGCCATCGCGGTGGTGGAGGGCGTCGGCGATCACGGCTGCGAATACATGACCGGCGGCATTGTCGTGGTGCTCGGCCCGACCGGGCGCAATTTCGCGGCCGGCATGTCGGGCGGCATCGCCTATGTGCTCGACGAGACCGGCGGACTTCGAGTCGCGCTGCAACATGGCCATGGTCGATCTGGAGCCGGTGGAGGAAGAGGAAGACCTCAACCAGCGCCTCAACCATCAGGGCGGCGATCTCGCCGGCCATGGCCGCGTCGACATCATGACCGACATGACCCGCTTCGACGCCGAGCGCCTGCGCCAGCTCATCGCCAACCACCTGCAATATACCGGCTCGTCGCGCGCCAAGGCGATCCTCGACAACTGGGAAAATTACAAGCCGAAGTTCCGCAAGGTCATGCCGGTCGAATACCGCCGCGCCCTCGCCGAACTGATGACGCAAACCGAAACGCGGCCTCAGGCCGTGGCGGGGGAATAAGAATGGGCAAGGTAACCGGATTTCTCGAGATCGACCGGCAGGATCGCAAATACAAGCCTGCCGCCGACCGTATCCGCCATTATCATGAGTTCGTCATTCCGCTGTCGGAAGAGGCGACGCGCGACCAGGCGTCGCGCTGCATGAATTGCGGCATTCCCTTCTGCCACAACGGTTGTCCGGTCAATAACCAGATCCCCGACTGGAACGATCTCGTCTATCACGGCGACTGGGAAGAGGCGTCGCGCAACCTGCACTCGACCAACAATTTTCCGGAATTCACCGGCCGCGTCTGCCCCGCGCCCTGCGAGGCCGCCTGCACGCTGAACCTCGAAAACACCCCGGTGACGATCAAGACGGTGGAATGCGCCATCGTCGATCGCGCCTGGGAAAACGGCTGGATTCGTCCCGAGCCGCCGGCGCATAAATCCGGCAAGAATGTCGCCGTGGTCGGCTCCGGCCCCGCCGGCCTCGCCGCCGCGCAGCAACTGGCGCGCGCCGGGCACGAAGTGCATCTCTATGAGCGCAACGCCAAGGCCGGCGGGTTGCTGCGCTATGGCATCCCCGACTTCAAGATGGAAAAGTCGCTGATCGACCGCCGCGTGGCGCAGATGGAAGCGGAGGGCGTCATCTTCCATTACGGCGTCAATGTCGGCGTCGACATTCCGGCCGCCGACATTGTGTCCGGCCATGACGCGGTGATCCTCACCGGCGGCTCGGAAAAGCCGCGCGACCTGCCCGTTCCCGGCCGCGAACTGGCGGGCGTGAATTTCGCCATGGACTTCCTGCCGCAGCAGAACCGCCGCGTGTCGCGCGAAAACTCCGGTCCGGTCGAGCCGATCCTCGCCGCCGGCAAGCATGTGGTGGTCATCGGCGGCGGCGACACCGGCTCCGACTGCATCGGCACTTCGATTCGGCAGGGCGCCCTGTCGGTGATGCAGCTTGAAATCATGCCCAAGCCGCCGGAAATGGAAGACAAGCTCACGACATGGCCCTATTGGCCGCTGAAAATGCGCACCTCCTCTTCGCATCAGGAAGGCGCGGACCGCGATTTCGCGGTGATGACCAAGGAAATCATCGGCGAAAATGGCGCGGTCAAGGCGATCCGTTGCATCCGCGTCGATGCGAAAATGCGGGAGATCCCCGACAGCCAATTCGATCTGCGCGCCGATCTGGTCCTGCTCGCCATGGGCTTCGTTTCGCCGGTTCACGAGGGCATGCTGAAGGAGTTGGGCGTGAAGCTCGACCCGCGCGGCAATGTCCTTGCCGACACCGAAGCCTACAAGACCAGCGTGGACAAGATTTTCGTCGCGGGCGACATGCGTCGCGGCCAGTCCCTGGTGGTCTGGGCGATCCGCGAAGGCCGCCAGGCCGCCCGCTCGGTCGATCTTTTCCTGACCGGAGCCAGCGATCTGCCGCGCTGAATTTTTTGAGCTTCCGAGACCAAAAAGGCCGGGATTTCCCGGCCTTTTTCATAGGCGACGTCGCCCGGCGCCAATGAAGTCGATCTAGACGATGGCGACGAGCACGTCGGAGGACTTGATCACCGCCTTGACCGCTTCGCCGACCTTGAGGCCCAGGTCCGCGACGGATTTTCGGTGATCGAGGCGGTGACGGATTGGCCTTTGACGTCGATCACAACATGAGACGTGGTAACGCCCTTCTTGATTTCGACGATCTTGCCATCGAAAATATTGCGGGCGGAGATCTTCAATTCGGGGCCGACGGCAACGAGCACGTCTGAAGACTTGATCACGGCCTTGACCGCTTCGCCGACTTTGAGGCCCAGATCGTCGACCGATTCATCTGTGATCGCGGCGGTGACGATCTGACCCTTCACGTCGATCATAACATGGGCCGTGGTGGCGCCTTTCTTGATCTCGACAATCTTGCCGTCGAAAATATTGCGAGCGGAGATCTTCATTTTTTAGCCCTCTGAAATTCGGCGACCATTGATTGGGCTGTCTCTGTACCAATGCCGTGCCGCAAAACAGCTCAAAACCCGGCTCGGCGCGATCCTGTGTCGCAAACGCTACAATTGGTTCGCTGAGTCGCCCGGTCTCCCCGCCTTTCGGCGTTGGCACATTCGTTGCTCCGTTCGCTGGAAACCGGACCGGAGCCTTTCATGATCAGCCTGACGCCCGACGCCATTTTCGCCGCCAAAATCATTCTCGAAAATGCCAAGACCCCGGCAGAAGGCCTGCGCATTCTGGTTGAGGCGGGCGGCTGCGCCGGTTTTTCCTACAAGCTGGATCTGGAGACCGAGGCGCGCCAGGGCGACGCCGTGGTGGAGGCCGATGGCGTAAAAATCTTCATCGACGATCTCTCCGTCGGCCATGTGCAAGGCATGACGGTCGATTTCGTCAGCTCGCTGGAAAAATCCGGCTTCGTGTTCGAGAATCCCAACGCCACGTCGCAATGCGGCTGCGGCAAATCCTTCGCCTGATCCCTGCTTTCTGATTTCGGAGGGCGCAATGGCGACGGTTTATCTCGACAATAACGCCACCACGCGGGTCGACGCCGAAGTCGTCGCCGCCATGCTGCCCTTTTTCACCGAATTCTTCGGCAACCCCTCCTCGACCCATGATTATGGCGCCCATGTCGCCCCGGCGCTCAAAGCGGCGCGCCAACAGGTGCAGGCGCTGCTCGGCGCCGCTCACGACCACGAAATTCTGTTCACCTCGGGCGGCACCGAATCCGACACCACCGCCATTCTGTCGGCGCTCGACACGCCTGCCGGAGCGCAACGAAATCGTCACCAGCGCGGTCGAGCATCCGGCGGTGCTCAACCTCTGCCAATATCTGGAAAAGATCGGCCGCGCGAAAATCCATGTCGTTCCCGTCGATGCGCAGGGCCGGCTCGATCTCGATTTTTTCCGCGCCGCGCTTTCCGACAAGACCGCGCTCGTCACCATCCAATGGGCCAATAACGAGACCGGCGTGATCTTCCCGGTCGCGGAACTGGCGGCGCAGGCCAAAAGCGTCGGCGCGCTGTTTCATACCGACGCCGTTCAGGCATTTGGCAAAATCCCGCTGGCGCTCAAGGACACGGCGATCGACATGCTGTCGCTGTCGAGCCACAAGCTGCACGGCCCCAAGGGCGTCGGCGCGCTTTACGTCAAGAAAGGCGTCAAGCTCACGCCGCTGTTTCGCGGCGGCAAGCAGGAGCGCGGACGGCGCGCCGGCACGGAAAATACTCCCGGCATCGTCGGCCTCGGCGCGGCGGCCGGAACTCTGCGGCAAGCATTTCGCGGAGGATTATGCGCGCGTAAAAACTTTGCGCGACCGGCTGGAGCGCGGACTTCTCGCAAAATATCCCGCATTGCCGGGTCAATGGCGGCGGGGCGGAACGTCTGCCCAATACCTGCAATGTCGCTTTCGACGCCGCCGACGGCGAGGCGGTGCTGCACCATCTCGACCGCGCGGGGATCGCCGCCTCTTCCGGTTCGGCCTGCGCCTCGGGCTCGATGGAGCCGAGCCATGTTTTGCGCGCGATGAATGTGCCGCCTCTGGCTCTGCAAGGCGCCATCCGCTTTTCATTGTCGCGCGAGACGACAGACGACGACATCGCCCGCGTGCTCGAAATCCTGCCCGGCCTTGTCGCCCGGGCGCGCGAAAAATCGCCGCTCTGGGCGGAAATCACTCAAAGACAGATCGCGTGAGGCGCCCATGATGCTCGCGGCTTCCCATAAAATTTCGATCAACGACACCACCCTGCGCGACGGCGAACAGGCGCCGGGCGTGGTGTTTTCATTGGCCGAGAAACTCGCCATAGCGCGGGAATTGGCCGCCGCCGGGGTGGACGAGATCGAGGCCGGCACGCCCGCCATGGGCGAAGAGGAAGTCGAGGCCATTGGCGCCATCGCCGCCGAAAATCTCGCCCCGCGCATCACCGCATGGTGCCGGCTCAACGTGGCCGACGTCGACGCCGCCCTGCGCGCCGGGGTGAAGGCCGTCAATATTTCCGCGCCCATGTCGCGTCTGCAAATGCGGGTCAAACTCAAGGCCGAACCGCAGGAAGTCGCCGAGCGCGTCACACGCGTGATCGGCTATGCGCGCGAGCGCGGTCTGGAAGTGGCGCTGGGCGGCGAGGATTCTTCGCGCGCCGATCTGCGGGATGTCGGGCTGATCGCCGGCGCGGCGGCGCGGCTTGGCGTGTTCCGCTTCCGCTTCGCCGACACGCTCGGCCTGCTCGATCCTTTTTCGACCTATGAGTATATCAAGCGGTTGCGCGACGAGACCGATCTGCCGATCGAATTCCACGGCCATAACGATCTCGGCCTCGCCACCGCCAATACCCTCGCCGCCATTCGCGCCGGGGCCAGCCACGCCAGCGTCACGGTGCTGGGTCTCGGCGAGCGCGCCGGCAATGCGCCGCTGGAGGAAGTTTGCGTCGCCCTGCCCCGCACGGCGGATGCGCGCACCTCCGTCGATCTGATGCGCCTCGAAAGACTGGCCGAACTGGTCGCCCATGCGGCGCGCGACACCATTCCCCGCGCCAAACCGATTGTCGGCGCCGATATCTTCACCCATGAATCGGGCATTCATGTCGCGGGCCTGCTGTCCGACGTGCGCACCTATCAGGGTCTCGATCCCGCCATGCTGGGACGCCGCCACAAGGTGGTGATCGGCAAGCATTCCGGCCTCGCGTCGCTGCGCTCGATCTGTTCCGCCGCCGGGCTGGATCTCGACGGCAGGGCGGGCGCGGCCTTGCTGGCGCGGGTCAAATCCATCGCCAAGCTGACCAAGACGCTGGTGCCCGACAGCCGCGTTCGCCAATTGGCGCGCGAGGAAATTTTCGCGCAAGAGAGGGACGCATGAGCGCTGGATTTTTTGTGGATTGGAACGGCAATCTGCGCACCACCGACGATCCGGGCGGCGGCTATGCCTGCGACGTGGACCTTCCCGCCCGCTATGTCGCGGTCATGAGCAAGACTGGCGCGGTGGTCCACGAGGCGACTCTCTACAAGACCGAGGCCGACGTCGCCAAGGCCGGCATCACGGCCAAGCTCGTGCCGGGTTCGCATCCTTGGGGGAGCGGGCAGGAAGGCTTTTGATAAAGCGGCGTTTTATGCGAAGAAGGTCCTCCTTTTTCGCAGGCTGGAGGCGCTCGCATGGTTCCCATGACCATTCTCGTCGATGACGCGCCGAAATGCGTGGTGCGGCCCAATGACATGAAGGGACTGCAACGCTTTTTGCGCAATGGCAAAACCTGGCTGCTGGCTGAAAACACGGACGGCGCCCTCGGCTATCGCGAAGCCGACGAAAACGAACAAAAAATCTGGCAAAAGGCCTATGGCCTGCATCACGCCTGGGGCGGCGACGACGAGGATTTTTTCGGCGTGCCGCTTTAGCTATCGCCAAAAGGCCCTTCACGCGCCGTCTTTTCGGGCTAAAAAAACGTCCCGAACCAGACCGAGGCGGCGCTCATGTCTCCCAGCAGAAGAAATTTTTTAAGCATTTCCGCTGGTCTATCGGCGGCAGTTCTGGGGTAAGGCGGCAATGACGGCGAGGAATCGCTGTCATTGCGAGCGGAGCGACGCAATCCAGAAACTGGACAAGTCGCAGGGTGGATTGCTTCGCTCCGCTCGCAATGACGAACAAACCCATCAGGGCCGGGCTTCGCCCCGGTCGTGCGGGTTGTCGGCCTGGTTGCGCATCCAGTCGGCCAGCTTGCGCATATTGTCTTCAAGCTCGGCCCGCGCCGCCGCGTCGGCGATGGTCTCGTCCAGCGCCGCGCGTCATGCAGGCCATCCAGGCGTCGCGCGCGTCATTGTCGATGGGAAAATGCATGTGACGCTGGCGCAGGCGCGGGTGGCCCTTTTCCGGCGAATAGAGTTTTGGGCCGCCGGTCCATTCCGACAGATAGCGTTTGAGCACGATCTTGATCTGGCCCATGTCGGCGGCATGCATGTCGCGGATGGTCGCCGCTTGCGGCAGCTTGTCCATATGGCCGTAAAAAGCCTCGACCAGACGGTCCACCGCAACGGCGCCGCCGATCCGGTCGAACATCGAGACTTCCGCGATCGTTTCGGTCACAAATGCTCCTCTCGCGCCGGCGCAAGCTGGCCGTTATCGTCGTAATGCAAAACCGTCGGGTCTTCGTCGAGCATGAGGATTTCCGCCCGCCGCAAGCGGCCCTCCGCGTCATAGTCATAGACGTGGCTCAGTTCTATGTCGCCATAGACCAGCTTCTCGAAACGGTGCAGCCGCTCGCCGCTGTCATACCAGGCGCGAATATAAGTGTTGCGGTTGGTCAAAGCCGTCGGCTCGATTTGATTGACCAGTTTCAGCGGCAATTTCACGCCGGACGTGGCGAGAAAATAGCGGACCTCAAGACTGTCATCGTTCATGTTCAATCCGAACTTACCGTGATTTCCATGGTCTCGTCCATGTCGTCCTCATGCCAGCCCATCCCGTCTTCTTCGAGGAGGTTCACCCCATGCAGGCAGACATCGCCGTCGAGCACGGCGAGAGCGACCTGCTCCAGCCGTCCGCCTTCACAGGCGCCCGAGACGCATTTGCCGCTCTCGATCTCGAATTTGGCGCCATGCCGGCCGCATTTGAGCAGCTCGCCGGTTTCATCCAGAAAAGTGCCCGAACCGACGTTTAGCCATACACCCTGATGCGGGCAGGAATTGCGGTAGGCGAAAAACTCGCCCTTGCCGTTGTGCGCCACAAGGATGCGGAAAGGTTTTGCGCCGCCCTTGCCATCGGCTTGCGCAAGGTCGAACGCCTTCGCCTCGCCGAGGTCGATATCGGCGGCGGAACAGATGACGAAATAGTCGATGGGCCCCTGCCCCTCACGCGCTTCGCTCATTGGCGGCTTCCTTCATAAAGGCGCCATGAGTTTTGCATGAACCATGCCATTGGAAACGCTTGCAGGAGCCACGGGCCGGCCATGAACATGAAATTCTATATGACGCCGGGCTCGTGCTCGACCGCGATCCACATCATCCTCGAGGAGTTGGAGGAGGTTTTCGAGGCCCATATCGTCAACCTGCCGGCGGGAGACAATTTCAAGCCGGAGTTTTTGGCGATCAATCCCAAGGCCAATATCCCCGCCCTGATGCGCCCGGACGGCACGGTGCTGACCGAAGTGCCGGCCATCGCATTTTGGCTCGGCCGGGCGCGCGGGCGCGGAAAACTTTGGCCGAAAGAGCTGGAGGACGAGACGCGCGCCATCGAAACCATGTGTTTCGTCGCGGGCTCGATGCATGGCCACGGCTTCGCCCGCATTTTCGCGCCGGGCAATTTCGTTGCCGATTCGTCGCTGCATGGCTCGATCAAGGCGCAAGGCCGCGCGCTGGTCGAAAAGGGCTTCGTCCATCCTCAACAAGACGCTCGAAGGCCGGAACTGGATCGCCGGCGATTTCTCGGTGGCCGACGCGGTGGTGTTTTATGTCGAATTCTGGGCCGACAAACTCGACATGACGCTGCCGAAAAATGTGCTGGCGCATTATCGCGCCATGCTGGCCCGGCCCATGGTGTCGCAGGTTTTGCGCGAGGAAGGCTATCGCCCCGATACACTGGGCCAGAAAGGACCAAAATGATCCCCTATTGTCGTAACCGCGACAGGGCGCCATTTTGAGGGTGGGATAAATCCGCCGGACGAAAATTATCGACAAGCATGCGCGATGCGCGTTTCTTGCATTAAAAAGTCAAAGCGGAACGAAAGGCTATGGAATGACCATTGACGAGATCATCGAGAATTTCGAGTTTCTGGACGATTGGGACGATCGCTACCGCTATCTGATCGAACTCGGCCGCGAGCTCGAACCTCTGCCGGAAGAAGCCCACAACGACGCCAACAAGGTGCGCGGCTGCGCCAGCCAGGTCTGGCTGCTGACCGAGGTCAAGCGCGGCGCGAATGGCGAGCCGGAGCTGCATTTCCTCGGCGACAGCGACGCCCATATCGTGCGCGGACTGGTCGCGCTGACGCTGGCTTTCTTCTCCGGCCGCAGCGCCAGTGACATCGTCACGGCGGACGCGCAGAATCTGTTTCGCACCCTCGGCTTCGAACAGCATCTGACGCCGCAGCGCTCCAACGGCCTGCGCTCGATGGTGGAGCGCATCAAGCGCGACGCGACCCAGGCGCTGGCGACGGCTTGATTATAGGGGCATTCTTCGCCTGACCTGAACCAGGGTCGTCATTGCGAGCGAAGCGAAGCAATCCACCCTGGCCACAACCGCAAGCCATGGATGGCTTCGCTTCGCTCGCAATGACGGCGCCAGGTCAATACAGGCGAGAAGGCTACTAAAACAGCAAAACCCGCCGGGGCCCTCGCACCGGCGGGTTTGCTTTTTGCCTAAGCGGAAGATCACGCCGCGGCGGCGGTCTTCAGCGAGTTCAGATCTCCCGCGGGAACGCGGAAAATGATGCGACCGCCCGCGAGCGGCTGCGCGCCATTGGGAACCTGCTTGCACAGGAAATTGAACCATTGCTGGCCGCTTATGGCCTCGGGACAGTCGCTGATATCGGCAATTCTGCCGTCAGCCGTGTAACGAGCGTGGATCACGATT
This sequence comes from uncultured Alphaproteobacteria bacterium, assembly GCA_963813955.1. Classification (GTDB taxonomy): domain Bacteria; phylum Pseudomonadota; class Alphaproteobacteria; order Rhizobiales; family Beijerinckiaceae; genus Rhodoblastus. The sequence goes on from CAWFBN010000047.1 coordinate 15,273, forward strand.
TCGGTAGGCGCCATCTCTTTTCCCCTCTTCTTCGCAAAGCGTTTTTAAAGCTTCAGAATTTCGATCTTGATATCTTCCGTGCCGAGAACCGTGGCCTGGCAAGCCAGACGTGACTTGGAGCCGACACCGACCAGGGTGTCGAGCATCTCATTTTCCACTTTCGAGATTTTGGAGACGCCCTTGCGGCCTTCGAGCAGGGAAATATGGCAGGAGCCGCATTTGGCGTTGCCTTCGCACTTATGCGGAAAATCGGGCAAAGCGGCGAGAATGGCCGACAGGATGCTGGCGCCTTCAACGGCTTCGATGGTCTGGCCCGAGGGCGCCAAGGTGATGAGCGACATGGAATTTTTCCTCTCTTTCCACTATTGGAGTGACGACGCCGGAAGCCGATCAATAGATCGCCGCGCCCGCGCCCACATTGATCGACGCGTCCTTCATGGTTGCGACGATGAATTCGATCTGTTCTTCGCTGAGGTGGCTGTGAAAAGGCAGCGCCAACGCCCGGTCCGCGACCTTTTCGGTGACGAAGAGCGCGCCGCGCCGCCAGCCGCGGTCGAGATAATGGCGCTGCAAATGCAGCGGATTGCTGTAAGCCGCCGCCTCGACCTGTTCGAGCGCGAGATCCTCGATGATGGCGTCGCGGCTCGACCTGTCGAAACGCGTGCCGAGATGAACGACATAGAGAAACCAGTGTAACTCGGTGACATCGGGCGCGACATAGGGCGGCTTGATCCCCTCAAAAGTCTGGACCTGCTGGGCATACGTCGCCTCGGTCGCGCGGCGCTTGGCGAGAATTTCGTCGATGCGCGACAATTGGGCGAGGCCCGAGCGCGGCGGAAATGTCGCTCATCTTGCGCTTGCAGCGCCGGCGCAGCGGTCACCGCCACCGAGCCGCGCTCTTCCAGGGCGTGGGAGCGACGGCGGCGTGATTGCCATGGCGAGTTCGACGTCGTCGGTGACGACCATGCCGCCCTCGCCGCAGATCAAGCGGCGAAGGCTGCGAAAATCGAAGAAGCGACGTCGCCGAAGGTTCCGACGAGACGCATCCTTTATAGCGGAGCCGATCGACTTCGCTGCAATCCTCGATCAAGCGGCACGCCGGCCTTGTCGCCAACTCCCGCAACGCGGTCCAGTCGGCGGGATGGCCGTTGGCGTTGATCGCGAGCGAGCGCGCGCGTCTTGTCGGAAAATCTTCGTTTCCGCCTTGGCCGCCGACAGGCAGCCGGACCAATAATCGATATCCGCGAAGGCCGGCGTGGCGCCGATCGCCGCAATCGCCTGGGCGCATTCGCGGAAGGAAAAGGAGGGCGCGACCACCTCGTCGCCGGGCCCCACTTCATAGGCCGCGAGAATGAGATGAAGGCCCAGGGTGCCGCTCGGAACCGCAATGGCGTATCGCCGGCCGACATAGGCGGCGAAAGCCTTTTCGAACTCCTCGACCACGGGACCGCTGCGACAGGCCCGGCGACCGCAGCACGCCTCGACCGCCGCGAGTTCTCCGCCGGTGATATCCGGGTCGGACATGCGGAATGGCGGTTCGTCGGGGATTTCGATATATGCCCCTTCGCCTTCGTCGATATCGAGTCGTGCTCGTTCATTTGCCCGGGCTCCGCGCCGCCAGGATCATGCCCGAGGCGTCGGCCGGGTCGCTTGACGACGACCGGACAATGATTGCTGACGTCGAACAAATGCATGTCGAATGCCTTGAACGAGCGGTAGGGCTCCTCAAGCACGTCGGAGGCGTCGCAGCGCGACCATGCGAGATGCGGATATTTCTGCCGCAGCGTCGCAAAAATCGAAGCGTCGGCGTCGGCCAGCATCGTTTCGATGTCCTGCAATTCTTCCGCCTTGATCGCCATTTTCAATCTCCGTTCGACGCCGATCAGACGGGCGCGATTTCCTCTTCAAGACACCCGATCACGTATTTCTCGTTGAACTCGACGAGATAGATCGGGGTATTGGAATCGACATGAGCGCCGACCTGCACGATCTCGCCGACGCCGCCCGACTCGACCAGCAGCGCGTCTTCTTCGACGTTGGGATAGGAGCCGTCGTTGACGAGATCGATGGTGCAGCGAACCTGCTGGCCCCATTGGTATTTCGGCTGGCGTGGATCAATCATGCGGATAACTCCTCTGGCAGCGGGATATCTTCGACCTCTTCCTCACGCGGATTGATCGGCTCCAGCTCCTTGCGCTTCATGCCGACGCGATTGCCGCTTTCGGTGAATTCGACGGCGTAAATGTAATATTGCTGCAGGAAGGTGCCGATGCTCACGACGTAGCCGATCTCGCCCTTGATGCAGAGAACGTCGCCGATTTCCTTGCCGGCATAAGTGCCGTCATTGCGGATGACGCGCCTGGCCCGCACCTTCTCGCCGAAATTGAAATATGGCGGCTGGGTGATTTCCACCACGTCGCTGTCACGAACGATTTTGCTCACAACGGCCCTCCCTCACCCATTCGGCCCTCGCTCCCAAGCATTCTTTGCTCCCCAGGCGCGAAAACACCATTTCCCGGACCAGATCGTCGGAATCTTCGGCCAGTTCGCCGAGTTCCTCCAGTTCGACCCGGCACGCGACTTCGTAGCGAACGCGCCAGTCCGGATCGTTCCGCATCTGCGACAGACGCTCTCCGGTCAGCCGCTGCGCCACTTCCAGCCGCACCCGCGCCTCGGGGTCGCCGGCCATGCGCATCAGCATGTCGTCGGGAACCCTTTGCGCCACGACGCGCCGCACCTCCGCCTCTTCGTCATGCAGCATCCATTCCAGCAGATGGGGCTCCAGACGCCGCGCAATGACGAGACGGACGTAATAATCGGGGTCTTGCAACATCGGGACCAGATCGGCGTCGTCGAGCAGCGACACGATGCGAATGCGCACTTCACGATGCGGATCGTTGCGCAATTTCAGGATGTGTTTTTTCGGCAGGCGGCGCGCGGCGTTCCAGCGCACCGTCTCTTCCGGATCGTCGAGCAGCGGCAGCAAAAGGAACACCGCCGCATGTTTGGAGGCGATCGCCCGCACCTCGAAATGCGGATGGGTGATGTAGCGATTGGCGAGGACCGGATTCCAATGGAAAAACCGGTCGATGCGGCGTGCATAGCGGTCGTTGACGCAGGCGTGGGAAAGCCGACATTTGCCTGTCGCATTGATGTCGAGATGCTCACACTTTGAGCAGTCAACGGGATTGCCCTGCCAGTCGATGGTTTCTTCGATGTCGTCAATCATCGTCCCGCCCCACATCGCCGTCCTGCCTCGCGCGTTCGAGAATGTCGAAGAGAAGTCTGGCGCCGATCTTGTCGCTGGGGTCGAGCTGAAGAAGCTTTTCCACCGCGACGCGGCCTTCCGCGAGATCGCCCAGGCGCATGTTCAGATAGGCGTAGCCCTTGAGGCAGAACATGTAGAAGCGCGCCAATACATCCCCGTAATCGGCGAAATCGGCGTCCCCGGCGCGCACGTCGCGCCAGTCGGCGGCGAAATTCTTTTCCCGCGCCGCCTTGGCGAGACAGATATTCGCCAGCCCCAGCGCCTCGCTCATCCGCCCTTTGTAGAAATAAAAACGGTAAAGCCCGATCAGAACCGCGAAATGATCCGGCGCAGGATTTGCGCCTGCCGCAGATGATCTTCGGCGATGTCATAGGACTGATAGGACAGGCCGGCCTGTTGCAGATGTTCCTCCGCCAGCGGCGGCAGACCGCCGCCGAACAGAGGATGGGACAGCAGGGACTCGTCGCTGAAGTCTGAAGAGTCCTCGCTTTTCATTGCGGGCGTCAGCCGTGGCTGCTGCAGGTGGTGGCCTTGGGGTCATGGAAAACCAGACCCGTCTTGGCCGGCGTGTCGGTGAAATCGATGGTCACGCCGTCGAGCAACAGGCGGCTTTCCGCCGGCAGGAACATCTTGACGCCCTCGCGGGTGACAACCGCATCGCCGGTATCGGGCTCAGACTTGATGGCGATTTCCGCCGCCAGGCCGGAGCAGCCGCCGGGGCTGACCGCGAGGCGGAAACCCGCCCCCGGCCCGCCGTCGGCCATCACCATCATGCGCATGAATTTCGCGGCTTTGGGAGTGATCGTGAAATTCATGTTGTCCTCAAGGAGCTTGATAACGGGGAACGGAATTGTCGATCACACAGGTGTTATCGACAGGGCAGACCGCGACGCATTGGGCCTCATCGAAATGACCAAGGCATTCGGTGCATTTTTTCGGATTGATGACGAAGGTTCCGCCCTTTTCGGAAATGGCCACATTCGGGCACTCCGCCTCGCAAGCCGAACAATTCGTGCATTGCGACGAAATGATTTTATACGCCATTGCAGACTTTCCTTTCGTCCCATTCCTCAGAGGTTTCGATCAGCGCGCCCTGGCGGATTTCCGCATCGCCGCGCGCCTCATGGACGATCTCGCCGCTCTTGACCTTTTCGAGATAGGCCTTGAACCAGGTGATCGCCGATTTCTCGATGAATTCATGCGCGTATTCATCGACCGGATCGATGCCGGCCTTTTGCAGATCGCTCTTCGGGCAGCCGCCGATTTTCGCGACGAACACCGCATGGCAATCGTTGATGGCGCGGATCACCGTCTCCAGCGAATCCTCGTCGCCAAAACCGCCCTGGCAATACAGATCGACGCGGCGATGACCGACGAATTTCGCGCCCTTGGTGGACAATTCGTAGATCTGGAATTCCTTCGCGTGACCGAAGTGCTCGTTGATGACGCCCTGACCCTTGGTCGCCACGGCGGCCAGAATCTTGATGTCGCTTTCGACATTGGCGAGCGTCGCCACTTCTTCCTTCTTGGCGTCGACCTTGGCTACGCGCTCCAGTTCGACCACGGCCTGATAGGCTTTGCGGCCTTCCAGATCGTAATTGACTTCCATCGCCATGATCTTGTCGGTGGTGAATTCCTCCGAGCGGTCCTCGCCGAGCAGGCCCACCGCGTCGGCGCGACACTGGCGGCAATGCCGCATCATGTTCATTTCGCCTTCGCAGCTGTCCTGCAGGGCCTTCAATTCCTGCGCCGTCGGGCCGCGTTGGCCATTCAGGCCGAACACCGTGCCGTGCTCCGGCGCGGAAATCAGCGGCATGATGTTGTGCAGGAAGGCGCCGCGCGATTTGACCGCCTTGTTGACTTCAACGAGATGCTTGTCGTTGACGCCGGGGATCATCACCGAGTTGACCTTGCACAATATGCCGCGCTCGGTCAGCATTTCGAGGCCGCGCAACTGGTGATCGGTGAGGATTTGAGCCGCTTCGACGCCGGTGTAGCGCTTGTGCTTGTAGAACACCCAAGGATAGATCTTCGCGCCGATTTCCGGATCGACCATGTTGATGGTGATGGTGACGTGATCGACATTGTAGCTGGCGATGGTGTCGACATGTTCGGGCAGGGCCAGACCATTGGTCGACAGACACAATTTAATGTCCGGCGCGGTCTGGGAGATCAGCTCGAAGGTCTTGAAAGTCTTGGCTGGATTGGCGAGCGGATCGCCGGGGCCGGCGATGCCGAGCACCGTCATCTGCGGGATGGTGCTGGCGACGGCGAGAACCTTTTTCGCCGCCTGTTCGGGCGTCAGCTTTTCGCTGACCACGCCGGGACGCAATTCATCGGCGCAATCATATTTGCGATTGCAGTAATTGCACTGGATGTTGCAGGCGGGCGCGACGGCGACATGCAAGCGCGCATAATGATGATGCGCTTCTTCGCTGTAGCAGGATGGTTTCGACCTTGTCCCAGATTTCGGGAGGCATGTCCTCCGGCCCATCGCTGGAGCCGCAGCTCGGCTCGGCGGTTCCGCCAGACGTCGTGCCGCAGCCCGGTGTTCGGCGACCTGCTGCATGACGGCTTCGAGATCGACTTCGGAGCCCTTCGCGCGGGTCAAGATGTGCCAATAAAACCCATTTCGGATCCTCGCGTTAACTGACCTGCGCATGAGTTAGCGACGCATATGCCACAACGGGCTCCGTTATTTATCGATAAATTTCGATAACTTCTTTCTTCCGTTACTCTGTCTGGTCGGCTCCGACAGAAAATAGCGGCGTTTTCTCCCGTTGGAAAGCCAACAAGCCGATTGTCGGGGCCGAAAAACGGCGAAGGGAAGCCGCGAACGGCTC
>CAWFBN010000048.1:0-15864 GCA_963813955.1 uncultured Alphaproteobacteria bacterium
TTTGCTCCGTCCGCCTTGCGACGCCGGAGTGATTTGGCGACAAGGCTACACGGGTGAAGCGGGAAAACAATCACTGCCATGGGCTTAGGCGGCGAGGCCGGAAATCAGGAAAAGGCGAAGAGGTAATCAGCCGAAAGCGGCGCGCAGGCGGGCAAGCTGCTGTTCGATCGGCCTCACCGCCGGCGCCGCGAAGGGCGCGTCGGGGGCCAGATAAAGCAGGTGATCGAGATGAATGATGCGCGCCTGCAACCGCAGGGATTCGCAGACCAGATCGCGCAAGGCCTGGGGCAATCGAGCGAACATCTCGGGCGAGGACGCGCAGTCCTGCTGGGAGAGTTTCACCTTGCGCTTTTCGGACGCGGCCTGATCCGGGGTCAACTCGCCCTCGTTGACCGCCCTTTGCAGCAGGAGCCACGAGGCGATCTGCATCAGACGGGTGGTCAGGCGCATGCTTTCGGTCGAATAGGCCAGCGATTCATCGCGCGCCAGCGCTCTGGCGTCTTCGCGTCCATGCCCATCGAGATAGGCCGCCGCCACCTCGACCAGAGCCATCCCCTCGCGGAACATGGACTTGAACGCTTCCGACGCCGCAAGCTTTGCCGCGAAAGAGACCGGCGCTTCACCCTCGAAATTGATCGACTGACTCATGCGCCACCTCAAACAGCGCGCTCAACGCAACATGACTTTGCGACCGGCCAAAGGCAAAACCTGAGGCCGTGTCGCGGCAAGGGGCAAACATATCGCCAATCGGCGGGGCGCGCTTGTTTAATCTTGATTAACGTTAATGCGCCGCAGGGCTCGTAAAACGAAAAAAGAGCCGCGAGAGGCGGCTCTGGCCAAGTTTCAGGGAGGCGTCAGAGATGGAGCCGAAGCGGCCCAGTTCCCCAAACGAGCGGGAACGAAAACAGCTTAAACCCGCATAAGTTAATATCCGGTGAAATCGAAGCTACTCAGACACGAAACTTAAGCTAAAACATAACCTTAAGTCAGGACTTGAAAAAAGAGTCGGCCGCCGTGCGCGAAATCGTCTTGGCGTCCCGCGCCGCTTCGAGCCGGGTGATTTCGGCGCGAAGAATTTCGATGCGCGCGGTCAGTTCGTCGACCGACAAGGTGTCGAGCGGCTCGCCCGGAACATGCCCGGCCGGCGCCGGCTTTTTGGGCGCGAAAAATTCGTCCTCGTCCCTGCTCATGTCGTTTTCCTCCCCGCTCCGGTCCTGTCTGCTTCCGCTGACCGAAAAGGTATATACCGAAAAATTTGCGTTTGGGCGCTCGTGGTCTTATATTCGCGCTATTCCCGTCATGAATGGAAATTTGAGGCTGAGCCTCGGCCCGACCGGAGCGTGCGAACGCGCGGCCGTCGGCAAAAAGAAGAGATTCAGGAGAAACCAATGAGCAACGCCCCGCTCATGCCCAAGGCCACCGCCATCTGGCTGGTGGAGAACACCTCCCTCACCTTCGATCAGGTCGCGGAATTCTGCAAATTGCATCCGCTCGAAGTCAAGGGCATCGCCGACGGCGAAGTCGGCGCCGGCATTCGCGGCCATGACCCGATCACGTCCGGCCAGCTGACGCGCGAGGAAATCGCCAAGGGCGAGAAGAGCTCCGCCTATCAGCTCAAGCTCGCGGTGTCGAAAGTCCGGCTGCCGGAAGTCAAGCGCCATCGCGGCCCGCGCTATACGCCGCTGTCGCGTCGCCAGGACCGGCCCAACGCCATCCTGTGGCTGGTGCGCAATCATCCCGAGCTCAAGGACGCGCAGATCATGCGTCTCGCCGGCACGACCAAGACCACGATCGCCGCGATCCGCGACCGCACCCATTGGAATTCGGCGGCGCTGACGCCATTGGACCCGGTGACGCTCGGCCTGTGCTCGCAGATCGACCTTGATTTCGAAGTGCAGCGTTCGGCCAAGGATCGTCCCGCCGTCGTCGAGGATCAGGGTCCGACCCTCATCCCGGCCGAAGAGACGACCCAGCCCTATTATTACCAGCCGACCTCGCATGAGGAAGTGTTTGGCTCCAGCCCGAAGAAGGCCCCGGTCGAGGAAGAGGACGAGATCGACGTCGATTCCGTCTTCGCCAAGCTCAAGGACTTCAAGACCAAGGAATGACAAAAACCTTTGGGTTTTTGCTAGGAGCGAAAGCGACGCTCGAAAGCTGTCGCGAGGGGCTAAACAAGATGGCCTTGGTCCGTATCCTTGGAATTGATCCGGGCCTGCGCCATACCGGCTGGGGGGTGATAGAGGCGGAGGGCTCGCGCCTCGTCTATGTCGCCTCCGGCGCCGTTCATACCAAAACCGGCGAGAATTTCGCCGAGCGGCTGCGCGTCCTGCATGAAGGAACTCGCCGCCGTCATCGCAGCCCATCGGCCCGACGAGGCGGCGGTCGAGGAAACTTTTGTCAACCGCGATCCGCAATCGGCCCTCAAACTCGGCCATGCGCGCGGCATCGCCTTGGTGGTGCCGGCGCTGGCGGGGATCGAAGTCAACGAATACGCCGCCAATCTGGTGAAGAAAACCGTGGTCGGCGCCGGTCACGCCGAAAAGGCGCAGATCGCCATGATGGTCAAGGTGCTGCTGCCGCGCAGCGACGCGCTCACCGCCGACGCCGCCGACGCCCTGGCGGTGGCCATCTGCCACGCCCAGCATCGCGGGGCGAAGGCGCTGGCGGCGCGGCTGGCCGGAAAATAACATTCATCCTTTGTTCGCGGCTTCTGAAATTTTCGCTAAAGTGAAGCGGAAGCGAATCGGGCGGACAAAATGATCGGCAAACTCAAGGGCGTGGTGGATAGCCTGCATGAGGATCACGTGATCCTCGACGTGCATGGCGTCGGCTATGTGGTCGCCTGCTCCACCCGCACCCTGCAAAAATTGCCGCGCGCCGGCGAGGCTGCGGTTCTGGCGATCGAGACGCAGGTGCGCGAGGACGCCATCCGCCTGTTCGGCTTTCTGTCCGATTCCGAGCGCGACTGGTTCCGCCTGTTGCAGAATGTGCAGGGCGTCGGCTCGAAAGTGGCGCTCGCCATTTTGTCCATTCTTCCGCCCGCGGAACTCTCCGCCGCCATCGCCTTGCAGGACAAGGTCGCGGTTTCCCGCGCGCCCGGCGTCGGCCCCAAACTGGCGGCGCGCATCGTCGCCGAGTTGAAGGACAAGGCCGGCGCCTTCAGCACGGTCGATCCCGCCGCCGCGCGTCTGGCCGGCGACGATTTTTCGCCCGGCGGCTCACGGCGGCGCAGGAGGCGATTTCGGCGCTGGTCAATCTCGGCTACGCCCGGCCGCAGGCGGCGACCGCCATCGCCGCGAGCCTCAAGGCGCTGGGCGAGGCGACAGAGACCGCCGCGCTGATCCGGCGCGGGCTGAAGGAGTTGGCGAACGTGTGAGGCGCTGGCGTTCTTGAATTGTTCGTGTTATTCTTACCTCAGGGCTATCGATAAGGGTCGTTCAAATGAGCGCCGCGACAAAACTTTCAAGCAAGTTCCAGATATCGATCCCGAAAGAAGTGCGGGAGCAGCAGGGCTGGCGCGCCGGACAGGAATTCGTGTTCCTGCCGAAGGGCGGCGGCGTGATGCTGGTTCCGGTTCCCGAAGCGCGAAGACCTGTGCGGCATTGCAAAAGGCGCCAACGGCGAGGATTATCGCGACCGGAACGACCGCTACTGATGCGCGTCATCGATACTTCGGCCTGGATCGAATATTCTCCTCGGCAGCGCAACCGGGCCAAAGGTGGCGGCGGAAATGCCGCAGCGAAACGAGTCTGCATCGTCCCAACCATCGTTCAGTTCGAACTGGCGAAATGGCTGGCGCGCGAGACTGTCGACGAGGATCGACAGGCAAGGCCGTGCTGGCCGATACGATGAAATGCGTCCTCGCGGAACTCGACACGGCGATCGCCTTGCGAGCGGCGGAATTGTCGCACGAGCAGAAACTCGCGACCGCCGACGCCATCATTTACGCCACGGCTTTGGCCTACGATGCCGAACTCGCTCACCTGCGACGCGCATTTCAAGGATTTGCCGGGCGTGATCTATTTTGCGAAGGCCGCAAAATGACCCGCGTCGTCGCGCCTGAGAAAAAACGCGAGGACGATGTCGAAGCCTCGATCCGTCCCATGACGCTGGCCGATTTCACCGGCCAGGAGGCGGCGCGAAAAAATCTCAAGGTTTTCATCGAGGCGGCGAAATCGCGCAACGACGCGCTCGACCATGTGCTGTTCGTCGGGCCGCCGGGCCTCGGCAAGACCACGCTGGCGCAGATCGTGGCGCGCGAACTGGGGGTGAATTTCCGCTCCACCTCCGGTCCGGTCATCGCCAAGGCCGGCGATCTCGCGGCGCAACTGACCAATCTCGAAGATCGCGACGTGTTGTTCATCGACGAAATCCACCGGCTGAACCCGTCTATCGAAGAAATCCTCTACCCCGCGATGGAGGATTTCCAGCTCGACCTCATCATTGGCGAAGGACCGGCGGCGCGGTCGGTCAAAATCGATCTGGCAAAATTCACCCTCGTCGGCGCCACCACCCGCGCCGGGCTCTTGACCACGCCGTTGCGCGACCGTTTTGGCATCCCGATCCGCATGAATTTTTACACGGTCGAGGAATTGCAACTCATCGTGGCGCGCGGCGCGCGGGTGATGAAATGTCCGATGAGCGAGGACGGGGCCAATGAAATCGCCAAGCGGGCGCGCGGAACGCCGCGCATCGCCGGACGGCTGTTGCGCCGGGTGCGCGATTTCGCGCTGGTGGACGGCGACCCGGTCGTCACGCGGAAAGTCGCCGACGAGGCGTTGAAACGTCTCGACGTGGACGCCATCGGCCTCGACCAGATGGACCGGCGCTATCTCGACATGGTGGCGATCAATTTTGGCGGCGGCCCGGTCGGCATCGAAACCATCGCCGCCGCCCTGTCGGAGCCGCGCGACGCCATCGAGGACATTATCGAGCCTTATCTGTTGCAGCAGGGTTTTTTGAACCGCACCCCGCGCGGAAGAGTGCTGACCCCGCAGGCTTTTAGACATCTCGGCCTCGCCGAACCGGCGCAGCGGTCGCAGATCGGGCTGTTTTCCGATGACGATGCTTGAAACAACGTCCGCCCAGGGCGCCTTCCGCGACGCCAGTTATTTCTTTCCCATCCGCGTCTATTACGAGGACACGGATTTTTCCGGCCTTGTCTATCACGCCAATTATCTGCGCTTCATCGAGCGCGCCCGCACCGAAATGCTGCGCGGCCTCGACCTGCATCAAAGCGAGATCCACACCGGCGACCAGACTTTTTTCGTCGTGGCGCGCATGACCCTCGAATTTTTGCGCCCGGCGCGCATGGATGATCTGCTGACGGTCGAGACGCGGCCCGTAAAAGTCACCGCCGCGACGCTCGAACTCGACCAGATCGTGCGGCGCGACGACGAGACGCTGTTTACCGCCCGCGTGCTCATCGCCGCCGTGTCCAATGGCAGAGCTTGCCGCCTGCCCCGCGAAATCCGCGAAAAACTCTCTCCGGTTTCCGAAGACGCCGTCCAAAAGTAACGCTTCGTTAACCTCAAGCCGGTCTTAACTGAGGCGCGGGCGCCACAGCTTGCGCCTTTATGAGCCTTAGGCCGCACAATTGACCGATTTGCCGGGCAGATGCTCTTCGCGCCTGCGAAAAAGCGCAGCCGCCGGATTTGCAAGGATCGCTGCGATAAATGAATGAACCGTCGCCGCCGCCGGGACCGAGGGCTCCGTTTTCGCCATGTTCTGGAGCGCCAGCTTTGTCGTGAAATGCGTGATGATCGGCCTCCTGTCCGCCTCGGTGTGGTGCTGGGCGATCATCATCAACAAGACGCTGGCCGCTTCGCCGCGCCCGCGCCGCGATGGACGAATTCGAGACCGTGTTCTGGTCCGGCAATTCGCTCGAAGACCTTTATCAATCCTTGTCCGCCCATCCCACCACGGCCACCGCCTCGCTGTTCGTCGCCGCCATGCGCGAGTGGAAACGCTCGTTCCAGAACGCCGGCGTCCTCCTTCATGGGCCTGCAGGCGCGTATCGAAAAAGTGCTCGACGTCTCCATCGCCCGCGAGGTCGAAAAGCTGGAGTCCAACCTGCTGGTGCTGGCCACCACCGCCTCCTGCGCCCCTTTCATCGGGTTGTTCGGCACGGTCTGGGGCATCATGACCTCGTTCCGCTCCATCGCCGCCTCGAAAAACACCTCGCTCGCCGTGGTCGCGCCCGGCATCGCCGAGGCGCTTGTTCGCCACCGCCATCGGCCTGTTCGCCGCCATTCCGGCGCTGATCGCCTATAACAAGCTGTCGGGCGACGTGGCCAAGTCGCAGGCGCGGATGGAAAGCTTTGCCGACGAGTTTTCGGCCATCCTGTCGCGCCAGATCGACCAGCACGCCGGCTCCAACCGCACCGCCGCGTAAGGAGACTGATCAATGGGAGCTTCCGTATCCGCGGGGCAAAGGCGGCAGGCGGCGGCGCGGCGTGCCGCGCTATCGCGCCATGGCCGACATCAACATGACGCCCTTCATCGACGTGATGCTGGTGCTGCTCATCATCTTCATGGTCGCCGCGCCCCTGCTGTCGTCCGGCGTGCCGATCGACTTGCCTTCCACCAAGGCGGCCGCGCTCAATATCGACAAAAAGCCGATCGCGGTGGCCATCGACGAACATGGCGACATTTTCCTGATGGACCAGAAGGTCGAGGCCTCCGCGCTGGCCGAGGCGGTCAAGGCGCAGGCCAAGGACGGGACGGACGAGCGCGTCTATGTGCGGGCGTCGAAAACCGTGCCCTACGGGCGCGTGGCGGAAGTCATGTCCGACCTGACGGCGGCGGGTTTCAAAAAAGTCGCGCTGGTGACCGATCAGGAGAAGAAGTAAGGCGGATGCGACGGTGACATTTTCGCGGTCCGAACCGGGGTATGCCCTCTCGGCGGCAGTCCATTTCGGATTGCTGGCGGCGATGCTTGTCGCCTTTTCGTTCCAGCAGAAATTCGACGACGCGCAGGAGGCCGTTCCGGTCGAGACGATCACCGACGCCCAGTTCAGCCAGATCATGAAAGGCGTGAAGACGGCCAAGGAGGCGACCGGCAAGCCGCGCGTCGATCGCGTGGCCGAGGTCGCCGACCCAAAACCGACGCCGCCCACCCCCGAGGCCAAGCGCGACGTTCCGGCGCCGCCGCCGCCGATGAAGCGCCAGCCCGATCCGTCCGAAGCCGAGGTCAAGCCGCCCACTCCGACGCCCCCCGCGCCAACCCCGCCGACGCCACCCGCGCGCCCGCTCCCGCCGCCGCCGCCCGTAAAACCGCCGCCGCAGGAGGCCAAAGCAGAGCCGGAAAAAGACGACGCCGAGCCGGTCAAGCCGCCGCCGCGCCCCAAGCCGCCGGAAAAGACCGAGATCAAGCCGGTTCCGAAACCGCCTGAAAAGCCCACGCCCAAGGTGGTTGAAAAGCCGGTGGAAAAGCCCGCGCCCAAAGAAACGCCAAAACCTCCGAAGCTCGACGAGGTCGCCAAATTGCTGGCGGAGAACCAAGGACGACCGCCAAGCCGGCCCAATCCGACCCCGAAACCCAAATCGGGCGAAGAAAGCGCCGAGCGCCGGCCTTCGCCCGATCTTGCGGAAATTTCGCGTCTGTTAAGTCGGGAAGCGCCATCGTCCGTCGGCTCGGCGGGCCGCGAACTCAACCGGACCGCCTCGCTCGGCGCGCCCAACGCTTCGGCGGCGCGCATGTCGCCCTCCATGTCGGGCGAACTCAACTTCCTGATGCAGGAACAATACAAGCAATGCTGGAGTCTCCCTCCGACCAACGGCCCGCGATATGTCGCCAAAATTCATATTACCTACCGGCCCGACGGTTCGCTGGCCCAACAACCCGTATTGATCAACCCGCCCTCCGACCTCCAGTCGCGTTCGCTGGCCGATAGCGCCCTGCGCGCGGTGCGGCGCTGCAATCCGCTCAAGATCCCCGCCCGGTTCCAGCCCTATTTCGAGCAGTGGAAGGACTGGGTGGTCGGGTTCGACCCCGACAATATGTGAAAATGATAACATCACGCGCCGCCAGAATTCAGGAAGAGAAAATGCCTTTCACGCCCACTCGCCGTTCCGCCGCCGCCCTGCTCGGCGGCCTCGCGCTCAGCCCGTTCATGGGCCGCGCCGCCTTCGCCCAGCGCACGCTTGAAGTGCATGGCGGCGGCGACTTCAAGCCGGTCAATGTCGCGATCACGCCTTTCGCCGGCGACGGCGGACCTGCCCTGACGACGATTGTCGTCAACAATTTCAAGCGTTCGGTGTTCATCGCGCCGGTCGACGCGGGCGCGGCGGCGGGCGCGATCAATCCCGACGCCGCGCCGGACATGGCGCCCTTCCGCGCCATCAACGCGCAATATGTGGTGACCGGCCGTTCGGGACGCGGCGCCGACGGGCGGATGAAGACCGAATTCCGCCTGTGGGACGTCGCCACCGGCACGCAGGCCGCCGGCCAGCAATATGTCACCGACCCCAATAATTCCCGGCGCGTGGCCCATATCGTCTCGGACGCCATTTTCACCAAGGTGACGGGCGAAAAGGGCTTTTTCGACACCCGCGTCGCCTTTGTCGACGAGACCGGCCCGCGCGAAAACCGCAGGAAACGTCTGGCGATCATGGACCAGGACGGCGCCAACGTGCGCTATCTGACCCATGGCGACGATCTGGTGGTCACGCCGCGTTTTTCGCCCAGTTCGCAGGAACTGACCTATATGTCCTTCGGCTCCGATGACCCCAAGGTGTTTCTGCTCAACATCGACACCGGCCAGCGCGAAGTCGTCGGCAATTTCCCCGGCATGACCTTCTCGCCGCGCTTTTCGCCCGACGGCCAGCGCGTGGTGATGTCGCTGGAGCAAAACGGCGCCGCCAATATCTATTCGATGGACCTGCGCTCGCGCACCACGACGCGGCTGACCGATTCCTCGGCCATCGACACGTCGCCCTCCTATTCGCCGGATGGCTCGCGCGTCGTGTTCGAATCCGATCGCGGCGGCGCGCAGCAGATTTATACGATGGGGGCCAGTGGCGGCGCCGCCACCCGCATTTCCTTCAATGAGGGGCGCTACTCGACGCCGGTCTGGTCGCCCAAGGGCGATTACATCGCCTTCACCAAGCAGAGCGGCGGCAAATTTGCCATCGGAATGATGAAGCCGGACGGATCGGGCGAGCGCATCCTGGCGGAAGGCTTCCATAATGAGGGGCCGACCTGGGCGCCCAATGGCCTTTTCGTGATGTTCTTCCGCAATGGCGGCGGCGGCCCGAAACTCTACATGGTCGATATCTTCGGACGCGGCGAATTCCCGGCGCCGACGCCGTCCTATGGCTCCGACCCCTCCTGGAGTCCGTTGCTGGGCTGACGCAGGCTTTTGTTAACCACGCCGCCAATCGCTCCCGAGCGGCGCGGCTTTGCAACCCTTCGTAAAGGTTACGAAAACCTTCGCTTAACAATCGCGGACTAGGACTAACGCATATGACCGGACGTCAATCGAAGGAGCGCTCCCGGATGACATTTTTTGGCTCGATGCATGGATTGAAATTGGTCGCCGCCCTGGCGGCGGCGCTGGCGCTGGGCGCTTGCGCCAAGAACCCGACCGATGTGGGCGCGCTCGACACGCGCGGCGGCACGGGCGGGGCCGGTGGCGCTGGCGGAGTGGGCGCGGGCGGCGCGGGCGCGGCGAGCCCGGGTTCGCAGCAGGATTTTGCCGTCAATGTCGGCGACCGCGTGTTTTTCGACAGCGATTCGACCGAGTTGAACGGCACGGCGCAGGCCACGCTCGACAAGCAGGCGCGCTGGCTCAATCAATACGGCTCCTATGCCTTCACCGTCGAGGGCCATGCCGACGAACGCGGCACGCGCGAATATAATTTCGCCCTCGGCGCCCGCCGCGCCGAAGCCGCCAAGAACTACCTTGTCTCCCGAGGCGTCGCCGCTTCGCGCATAAAGACCATTTCTTTCGGCAAGGAGCGGCCGGTCGCGGTCTGCGACGATATTTCGTGCTGGTCGCAGAATCGGCGCGCCGTCACCGTTCTCAAGGGCGGCCAAAGCTGAGTTTTTCGAGCGCGCTGCGTCGTGGCGCCGGCGTATTTCCCTTATGAACGCCGGCGAAAAACCTTGGCCGCCACTTTTTGACCTTATCGCGGCGCCATATGCTAAACCTGTTATGATCATGCGGAGGCTGGGCAAGGAATGACTATGAGGTCGACAGGTCGGATTTCGCTTCGGATGGCGCGAAACGTCCTTTTTGCCGCGGCAACTCTGTCAGCCGGCCGCCGCTCGCTGGCGCTGGCGCAAACTTATGACCGCCCGCCCGCCGATGTCCAGGACCGGGGTTACGAGCAGCGCGGCGGCGACACCGCCACCATGTTGCGCGTGGACCGACTCGAAAACCAGGTCCGTTCGCTGAACGGCCAGGTCGAGCAATTGCAGTTTCAGGTCAAACGGCTCGAAGACCAGATGCGCAAGTTCCAGATCGACGTGGACCAGCGCTTTCAGGACTTTTCCGCACGAGGCGCCGCCGGGCCGCAGAAGCGCTCCGAACTGCCCGAAACCGACGGCGCGCCGCAGCAGGCGGCGCAAGACTTGTCCCGACAGACCTTGCCTCAGACCCTGCGACGCCTCCCGGCACCCAACGGGCGCCGGCGCGACGCTTTCGATCCTGACGCGCAACCGGCCGCGGCGGGAGCGCCGCGACCGCTCGGCTCGGCCGAGTCGGCGAGCAGGCCCGTGGCGCGGTCGGCGGATGCGCGCCACGATCCGACCGCCCCGCTCGATCTGACCCCTCCCGCCCTGCGCGGCCAGACCGCCTGCCACAAGCGGCGCCGTCAGCCTCCTTGGACCCCGCCATGGGCGCCGTTCCAGCGGCCCCGCCCGCCGATCCGGTCAAGGCCGAATATGAGGCGGCGGCGATCCTCCTGAAGACCCAGCATTACGACGCCGCCCAGCAGGGCTTTTTGGCTTTCCTGCAAAAAAATCCGCATAGCCGCCTGATCGCGCCCGCGACCTATCATCTTGGCGAGAGCTATTATTATCAAAGCCGCCACCGCGAAGCGGCCGAACAGTTTTTGAAGATCGCCACCAATTTCTCGAAAAGCTCGGTGGCGCCCGACGCGATGGTCAAGCTCGGCGTTTCACTCAACGCGCTGGGCGCGAAGGAACAGGCCTGCGCTTTCTTCTCTGAATTGCCGAACAAATATCCCAACGCCTCGGCGGCGGACAAGACGGCCGCGGCGCGCGAGGCGAAAAAGGCCGCTTGCTGAGCCCAGCCAGCCGCAAAGGCCAAGTGGCGCCGGTTCGCGTGAAGACCATGCGTCAAGATGAAAATGTTCTCGATCCGGGCCGCCTGTTCGCCGGTTTCGAATTGCTGTCCGGCCTCGTCCTCGCGGTTTCCGGCGGCCCGGATTCGCTGGCCCTGATGATGCTGGCGGCCAAATGGCGCGAAAATTCCGGGGCGCCGCCGGGTTCCGCTCAGTGTCGCCACCGTCGATCATGGACTGCGCGCAGACTCAAGCTTGGAGGCCGAAAAGGTCGGCGAATGGGCGTCGGCGCTGGGCCTTCCCCACGCCATTTTGCCCTGGCTCGGCGAGAAGCCGACCCGCGCCATTCAGGAAAAGGCCCGCGAGGCGCGTTACGCCCTGCTTTTCGCCCACGCCAAAGTTTTGGGCGCGGAGGCGGTGGCGACCGCCCATCACGCCGACGACCAATGGGAGACGCTGCTCTTTCGTCTGGCGCGCGGCAGCGGCCTCGCCGGCCTCGCCGGCATGGCGCGCGATCAGGCTTTTCCCGACGGGAGAGTCATTCGTCCGCTGCTCGGCCTGCCCAAACAGGCGCTGGTCGACTTTTGCCGCGCGCAAGGCCAGGCCTTTTTCGATGATCCCTCCAATGCGCATCCCGGCTTCGCGCGCACCCGCCTGCGGGCGCTCGCCGCGCCGCTGCATGACCTGGGCTTCGACCGGGCCAAGGCGCAAAAGCTGGCCGAACGCGCGCAAAAAGCCGACGCCGCGATCGACTGGGCGGCGAAGGAGACTTTGCTGCGCAATGCCCTGCCTGAAAAAAATGTTTACGATCTCAGCTCTCTCGAAAATGCCCCACTCGCGCTGTTCGAACGTTTTTTAAGTCTCGCGCTGACGCGCGCCTCGGGCTCCGCGCCGCAACGGCTCGATCGCCTCGAATCCTTGGCGGAAAACATGAGCGCAGCCTTGAAAAACAGCCAGAATTTCCGCGCCACGCTCGGCGGTTGCGTCGTGATCCTCAACCGGAACAAAAGGCTCGTTCTCAGCCGGGAAAGCCTGCGAAAACGCGGCTGCAAACCCCAGTCGTAAATCATTGCGTCGGCCTTGACTTGGCAAGCCCTGTTCGGACGCCTACATTGACATCGAAGATGCGACCGGCGCGCGCCCCAACCGACCGGAAAGGTTCCGCAGCAAAAATGAATCCAAACTTACGCAATTTCGCACTCTGGGTCATCATCGTCCTTCTGGTCGTGGCGCTTGTCGTGCTGTTCCAGAAACCGGGCGAGCGCGCGCCGACCCAGGAAATCAACTACAGCCAGTTGCTGACCGAAGCCGATTCGGGCCGCATCAAGGATGTGACCATCGCCGGGTCGGAGATCACCGGTCATTACACCGACGGCAAGGCGTTCTCGATCTATGCGCCGAGCGACCCCAATCTGGTGAGCACGCTCAACAAGAAGGGCGTCCAGATCACGGCGAAGCCGCCTTCCGACGGCAATAACTGGATCATCACCCTGCTGGTCAACGGCCTGCCCCTGCTGTTTTTCGTCGGCATGTGGATTTTCCTGTCCCGCCAGATGCAGGGCGCCGGCGGCAAGGCCATGGGTTTTGGCAAATCCAAGGCCAAGATGTTGACCGAGGCGCATGGCCGAGTGACCTTCGAGGATGTCGCGGGCGTCGACGAGGCCAAGGAAGATCTGCAGGAGATCGTGGATTTCCTGCGCGAACCGGCGAAGTTCCAGCGGTTGGGCGGACGCATTCCGCGCGGCGTGCTGCTGGTTGGCCCTCCCGGCACCGGCAAGACGCTGCTGGCCCGCGCCATTGCCGGCGAGGCCAATGTGCCGTTCTTCACCATTTCCGGCTCGGATTTCGTTGAAATGTTCGTCGGCGTCGGCGCCAGCCGCGTCCGCGACATGTTCGAACAGGCCAAGAAGAACGCGCCCTGCATCATCTTCATCGACGAAATCGACGCGGTCGGCCGCCATCGCGGCGCCGGCCTCGGCGGCGGCAATGACGAGCGCGAGCAGACCCTCAACCAGTTGCTGGTCGAGATGGACGGTTTCGAGGCCAATGAGGGCATCATCCTCATCGCCGCGACCAACCGCCCCGACGTGCTCGATCCGGCCCTGTTGCGTCCAGGCCGTTTCGATCGCCAGATCACGGTTCCCAACCCTGACGTCATCGGCCGCGAGAAGATTCTCAAGGTTCATGCGCGCAAGGTTCCGCTGTCGCCGGACGTCGACCTGAAGGTCGTGGCGCGCGGCACGCCCGGATTTTCCGGCGCGGATCTGATGAATCTGGTCAACGAAGCAGCGCTGATGGCGGCGCGGCGCGGCAAGCGCGTCGTCACCAAGGACGAATTCGAGGACGCCAAGGACAAGATCCTGATGGGCGCCGAGCGCCGCACCATGGTCATGACCGAGCAGGAAAAAATGCTCACCGCCTATCACGAGGGCGGCCACGCTCTCGTCGCGCTCAACGTCGCGGCCACCGATCCCGTCCACAAGGCGACGATCATCCCGCGCGGACGCGCGCTCGGCATGGTCATGCAATTGCCCGAACGCGACATGCTGTCGATGAGCTATGAGCAGATGACCTCGCGCCTCGCCATCCTGATGGGCGGCCGCGTGTCCGAGGAAATCATCTTCGGCAAGGACAAGGTCACTTCCGGCGCGCAAAGCGACATCGAGCAGGCGACCAAACTCGCCCGCGCCATGGTGACGCGCTGGGGTTTCTCGGACGAACTCGGCACCGTCATGTATGGCGAAAACCAGGAAGAAGTCTTCCTGGGCTATTCGATGGGCCGGCAGCAGAATATTTCCGAAAACACCTCGCAGAAAATCGACAGCGAAGTGCGGAGACTGGTGGAAATGGGCCAGGCCGAGGCGCGGCGCATCATCACCGAAAAGCGCGCGGGGCTGGAGACGCTCGCCAAGGGGCTGCTGGAATACGAAACCCTGACCGGCGACGAAATCCGCGGCCTGCTGAACGGCATCGAGCCGGTGCGGCGAGACGGATGACGATACGCCGGCCAGTCCGCGCCGTTCGCCGGTGCCCGCCGCCGGCAAGCCGACCTGGAGCGGCCCGGACGCCGATCCCGGCCTGACGCCCGCGCCGCAAGCCTGAAACCACGTGTTCACACGGACGAAACAAGGCGGCCGTAGCCGCGGCCGCCTTGTTCTTTCGCGGCTTGGCGTCGCTGTTAAATTTGTTCATCTAATGTGAACACGAACTGTGGACTGAATTCCGCTATATTCGTGTTGACAGGCGCGTATACTGCTTGTCCTCCGCCGGAGAAGTTCAAATGAGCCGCAAATTTTTCGGCACTGACGGCATTCGCGGTCTGGCGAACAAGGTATCACGCCGGATCTGGCGATGAAAGTCGGACAGGCGGCTGGTCTTGTGTTCCAGAAC
The DNA here is from genome assembly GCA_963813955.1 of uncultured Alphaproteobacteria bacterium. GTDB lineage: Bacteria > Pseudomonadota > Alphaproteobacteria > Rhizobiales > Beijerinckiaceae > Rhodoblastus. The sequence continues at coordinate 14,641 of CAWFBN010000048.1, forward strand.
GGCGACTATCGCCACCGCGTGGTGATCGGCAAGGACACCCGGCTTTCCGGCTACATGATCGAATATGCCCTGGTCGCCGGCTTCACCTCCGTCGGCATGGACGTGCTGCTGCTCGGCCCGATGCCGACGCCGGCCGTGGCCATGCTGACCCGCTCGATGCGCGCCGATCTCGGCGTGATGATTTCCGCCTCGCATAATCTGTTCGAGGACAACGGCATCAAATTGTTCGGTCCGCAGGGCTTCAAGCTGTCGGACGAGGTCGAATGCCAGATCGAGGCTTTGATCGAGTCCGATCTCGGCTCGAAACTGGCCAAGTCCTCCGCGTTGGGCCGCGCCCGCCGCGTCGATGACGTGCGCGCGCGCTATGTCGAATTCGCCAAGCACACTCTGCCGCGCAACATGTCGTTCGAGGGCATGCGCGTCGTGATCGATTGCGCCAACGGCGCCGCTTACAAGGTGGCGCCCGAAGCGCTGTGGGAGCTGGGCGCGGAAGTGTTTTCGCTCGGCGTCGAGCCCGACGGCATGAACATCAACCGCGACGTCGGCTCGACCGCGCCGAGGCGCTCGCGCAAAGGTGCGGGAATTGCGCGCGGACATCGGCATCGCGCTCGATGGCGACGCCGACCGGGTGCTCATCGTCGACGAACACGGTCGACTCGTCGACGGCGACCAATTGATGGCGGTGGTCGCGCAGAGACTGGCGCGAGGACGGCAAGCTGTCGCAGCCCGGCATTGTCGCGACCATCATGTCGAATCTCGGACTTGAGCGCTATCTGCCAGCATCGGCCTGTCGCTGGCGCGCACGCCGGTCGGCGACCGCTATGTGCTCGAGCACATGCGCGAGCACGGCTACAACATCGGCGGCGAGCAGTCCGGCCACATGATCCTGTCGGATTATTGCACCACCGGCGATGGTCTGGTGGCGGCCATGCAGGTCATGGCGGTGGTCAAGCGTCGCGGCAAGCCCGTCTCCGAAGTCTGCCACGCTTTCGATCCGCTGCCGCAAGTGCTGAAGAACGTGCGCTTCAAAGGCGGCAAGCCTCTGGAGAGACGCGACGTGTCGCGAAGGCGATCGCAGGCCGCCAAGCAGAAACTTGGCGACGAAGGGCGGCTGGTGATCCGCCCGTCCGGCACCGAACCCGTGATTCGCGTGATGGCTGAGGGGGACGACCGCCGTGGTCGAAAAGATTGTCGACGAAGTCTGCGAAGCCGTTTCGCCGCAGC
>CAWFBN010000049.1:0-43343 GCA_963813955.1 uncultured Alphaproteobacteria bacterium
GTCAGGTCGGCGAGGTGGCTCAGCACGTCTTCCTTCGACGGCTGGATCAGCAGGTTCTGAATGAACAGCGAATGCCAGGCGTATTCGGTGACGACGCGGGCTTTTACGCGAGCGGCTGGCTCGGCGCCGGCGAACAGGTCTTGTACGAACAGGTCCTTGCCTTCGGCGTGGGCGAGGAAATCGGCGTAAAGGGCGTCGAAATTGGCCGGGGTGATGGCGCCGTTATTGTCCCACCACACGGTTTTTTCGGTGGTTTCGTCGCGCACGACAAACTTGTCCTTGGCGGAGCGGCCGGTGTGAAGGCCGGTCTCTGCGACCAGGGCGCCGCCAGCGGCGAGCACCAACTCGTTGCGGCGCAGGGATTCCTCGTAGAGCTTCGGCGCGGTCAGATTGTAATAAACGTTCTTGAGATTCTTGAAACCGAAGGTTTCGACCGGATTGGCCGAATTAAACACGCCCGATTGTGCCATTTCTCTCTCCCGAATGCGCCGCGCGTTTCGAGCGGGCTTGAAAACCACATGACATTTCTGCGTCCGTTTACGCGCCGGGCCTAAGCCTTGCAAGCCCCGAAAATGGTATAAAGCTTCGGCAACTTGTTCAATAATGATTATAATGGATCATGCTTGGCGGAAAGTCGCATGGCGATCGACCGCAAACGGCGACAAACGCCCGATGACCGGCCCGGTCTTCTCTCCAAGGTGCGGCATTTCGTCATAGGGCCAAATGCAATAGGCGATCGGTGCTGTTCTTTGGTCACGTTCATGGCCCATTCAGTGAAAACGCGTGAATTTGCTGCCGTCACCATTATATGATTGTCAGGGCGTCGCGTTTTTCAGGCGCCTCAGGATTAAAGAGGTTTGTCATGCCGACCATCGCCCTCGTCGACGACGATCGCAATATTCTCACCTCGGTCTCGATTGCGCTGGAGGGCGAGGGCTATCGCGTCCAGACCTATACCGACGGGATGGCCGCGCTGGATGGGTTGAAGACCAATCCGCCGGATCATGGCGATTTTCGACATCAAGATGCCGCGCATGGACGGCATGGAGCTGCTGCGGCGGCTGCGCCAGAAATCGGATCTGCCGGTGATTTTCCTCACTTCCAAGGATGAGGAGATCGACGAATTATTCGGCCTCAAAATGGGCGCCGACGATTTCATCCGCAAACCCTTCTCCCAGCGCCTGCTGGTCGAACGCGTCAAGGCGATCCTGCGCCGCTCCAATCCCAAGGAGGCGGCGGCGCAGAAGGAATCCGAGGCCAAGATCCTCGAACGCGGCCAGCTCAAGATGGACCCGGAGCGCCACGCCTGCACCTGGAAGAACGAGGCGGTCATGCTCACCGTCACCGAATTCCTGATTCTTCAGGCGCTGGCGACGCGGCCCGGCGTGGTCAAGAGCCGCAACGCCCTGATGGACGCGGCCTATGACGATCAGGTCTATGTGGACGACCGCACCATCGACAGCCACATCAAGCGGCTGCGCAAGAAGTTCAAACTGGTGGACGACGACTTTGAGATGATCGAAACGCTCTATGGCGTCGGCTATCGCTTCAAGGAAGCCTGACGGCGTCGAGGCCACGCCGCGAAGCGGCAGGAGCGATGCGACGCCGAGCTATGCGAGGAGCGGCCAGCTGCCGCGCCCGCGAAGCGGGCTAGGAGCACGCGACGCCGAGTGACGCGAGGGATGCGGCCCCCGCCCTAATATGGAGGAAATTCGGACAGGCGCGTAGGCGCAGAACAGGCGGAACGGGGCGCGCCGCGCCGCTGGCCTTGGTCGGCTTTTCGCTCGTTGCCGCAGCCCTCGCGCAAAAAGGCGGGCGGTGGCGCTGCGCGCCTTCTGGCGCGGCGCTCGTCTCGCGCTTCGCCTCGCCTTTGACGCGCCGCATCATCCTGCTCAATCTCGGCGGGCTGTTCGCTCTGCTGATCGGCTTTCTCTATCTCAACCAGTTTCGCGAAGGCCTGATCGACGCGCGCATCCAGAGCCTGGAGACGCAGAGCGAGATCATCGCCTCGGCCATCGCGTCCTCCGCGACGGTCGATACCGACGCCATCACCGTCGATCCGGAAAAGCTGCTCAAACTCGCGCCCGGCCAATCCTACGGCGTTGACGAGGAGACCAAGCCGGGGCTGGAGTTCTCGATCAATCCCGACCGGGTCGGCCCCCTGCTGCGCCTGCTGGTTTCGCCCACCCGCACGCGCGCCCGCATTTACGACGGCGATGGCTATATGCTGCTCAATTCCCGCTCGATCGCGGCGCGCGCCAACATTCTTCGCAACGATCTGCCGCCGCCGGGGCAAGAGGAGGGGCCGCAATGGCTGGATGGGCTGCGCAATCTGCTCCATGGCCGGTTCAACACCCAGCGATTGCCGCTTTACGAGGATATCGGCGTCGCCAACGGACGCGGCTATCCGGAAGTGGTCAGCGCGCTGGCGGGCAAGTCGAAGTCCATCGTGCGGGTCAATGCGCGCGGCGAGACGGTGATCTCCGTCGCCACGCCGATCCAGCGCTTCCGCTCGGTGCGCGGCGTGCTGCTGCTTTCAACGCAAGGACAGGACATCGACGGCATCATCGCCTCGGAGCGGCGGGCGATTTTTCGCATCTTCCTCGTGTCGGCGGGCGTGATGTTCCTGTTGTCCGCCGCTGCTGGCGGGAACGATCGCCGAGCCCATGCGCAAGCTGGCGGAGGCCGCCGACCGGGTGCGGCGCGGCGTCAAGCAGCGGCAGGAAATTCCCGACTTCACCGACCGCAAGGACGAAATCGGCCATTTGTCCGGCGCCCTGCGCGACATGACCCGCGCCCTGTTCAGCCGCATGGAGGCGACCGAACGCTTCGCCGCCGATGTCGCGCATGAATTGAAAAATCCGCTCACGTCCTTGCGGAGCGCCGTCGAAACCTTGCCCATCGCCAGGAATGACATTTCGCGGGGGAGGTTGCTGGAAGTGATCCAGCATGACGTGCGGCGGTTGGACCGGCTGATTTCCGATATTTCCGACGCCTCGCGGCTCGACGCCGAATTGGCGCGCGGCGACATGGACGTGGTCGATCTGGCTAAGCTCTTGCACGCCCTGGTCGATGTCGCCCGTCAGGCGCCGCGGGAGGATGGCGTCACGGTCGCGCTGACCATCGAAAGAGGCGCGCCTGACGGCGAAACGGCGATCGGGAGACTGGCTCGCCTTCGGTCACGATTCGCGGCTCGGCCAGGTGATCAACAACCTGATCGACAACGCCCGCAGCTTTTCCGAGCCGGGCGGGCAGGTGCGGGTGACGCTGCGTCGCGGTGCGCGTCGCGGCGCAGGAGGGCCAGCCGCTGCGGCGCGGGTTCGAGATTTGGGTCGATGACGACGGGCCGGGCATTCCCGCCCATGCCTTCGAGCGGATTTTCGAGCGTTTCTATACCGATCGTCCCACCCAGAGTTTTGGCCAGAATTCCGGTCTCGGCCTGTCGATTTCGCGCCAGATCGTCGAGGCGCATGGCGGCTCCATCAGCGCGACCAATCGCCTCGACGCCGAAGAGAATATTCTCGGCGCGCGATTTGTGGTTTTTCTTCCGGCGGCGGCGTCCGAATGAAACCGGCGCCCGCCCACTCCGTACAGATTGCCGGCGTCGCCGTCGTGCTGGGCGAAAAGGGCGTCCTGATTCGCGGCGCTTCCGCGGACGGGAAAGTCCAGTCTGGCGCTCGCTTTGGTCGAGGCCGCGAGGCTCAGGGGCGATTTCGCCCGTCTGGTCGGCGATGACCGGATTTGCGCGCGCATTTGCGGGGGACGGGCGCTGGTCAGCCCTCATGGCGCCATCGCCGGACTGGCGGAATGGCGTGGCCTTGGCCTGATCGCACAGGAATTCGAAAGCTGCGCCGTGCTCGCCCTGATCGTCGATCTCGAATCGCCGGACACTTTCGCGCAGCGCCCGCGTTTGCCGGAGGCTGAGGATTTGCGTGGCGAATTTCTTGGCCTGAAGGAGCTGGCCCTGCTGCGCCTGCCGGCTCGAGAGACATCAAGGTCGGTGGCGACGATTATGGCATTTTTGCACAATGTTGGATCAAAATGAGCGGCTTCGCGCATTTCGCTTGCCAAGTCGGCCGCAAACACCAAAATGGCCCGTCTGAAATTCGGCGGTTTCATGGCCGTTCCGCCGCGCGCATCGTGGGCGGCCGCGACAATTTCCGGCAGGAAAGGTTATTGCGTTTTAGCGCGCAAGGCCTTCCATGGACGAAGACAGGACGGTAACTGCCGATGATTGGCATAGTGCTTGTGACGCATGGCCATTTGGCGACCGAATTCCGCGCGGCGCTCGAACATGTTTGCGGGCCACAGTCGCAGTTGGCGACCATCACCATTGGTCCCGACGACGATATGGAAAGCCGACGCAAGGATATTATCGCCGCGATCGCGACGGTTGAATCGGGCGCCGGCGTGGTGGTTTTGACCGACATGTTCGGCGGCACGCCGTCGAATCTTGCGATTTCGGTGATGGATGGCGCGCATGTCGAAGTGGTGGCGGGCGCCAACCTGCCCATGCTGATCAAGCTCGCCTCGGTGCGGGACGAAGCCTCGCTTGAGCAGGCGGTGACCCAGGCGGCGGAGGCCGGTCGCAAATATATTTACGTAGCCAGCAAAATCCTGTGTGGAAAATGAAATTGGACGAGACAACTCCCTGCGATTGCCCGCCCAACGCTCCCGCGGCTGACGGCGCCATCACGCGCGAATTGCCCATCGTCAACCGCAAGGGGCTGCACGCGCGCGCCACCGCAAAATTCGTGCATTGCGTCGAGCAATTCGACGCGGAGGTGACGGTGTCGCGCTGCGGCGAGACCGTGGGCGGGCAGTCGATCATGGGCATATTGACGCTCGGCGCGGGCATCGGCTCGACGATCCTGATCGCCGCCACGGGCGCTCAGGCGCAGGCGGCGGTGGACGCCATCGCGGCGCTGGTCGCCAATCGCTTCGGCGAGGACGAATAGGTTTTCGTTTAGCGGAGGCGTCAGCCGGGCTTCGCCGACCAGCGCCGGGGCGCCGGTTTCGGTATGCGCCATCAGCCGCAGAACCGCGACAAATCCGTTTTCGGCGGTTTCGATTTTAGCGACTCGTGCGCTCAAAACGGCTGTTTGCTCCTCCAGCACCGGGGTCAGGAACTGGCCGCTCAGGCCGATCGTCACCAGATCGGGGCGCCAATCGCGCAACAGGGGCTCGAAGCCCGCGAGCAACCTCATGCCATGCACCGGTCGCGCCGCAAATCCGAAACCGCGCGCAAAGTCGAGGTCGAGATGCAGCGGGTTGGAGTCGCCCGAAGCCTCGGCGTAATCGCCGAGGTCGGCGGCGCTGAAGGGGCCGATCGTCCGGGGCGGCAATTTTTCGCCGGGCCGCGGCGCAAGATGGTCGCTCACGGCGTTTTTCTCGCGTGTGGCGCGGGAAGGGTTTGCGGATCGATCAGCCGCAGGGTCGAAACGATGCGGGCGACGAAGACGCCGTCGAGATCGAAGACTTCGGCCGTGGCGATCAGGCGCGCGGGCTGGCTTTCGCGCCGCAATTCCAGCATCAGATCGTAATCGCGCCCCGCCTCCAGCGGCCGGACATAGTCAAAATGCTGCGCTTCGTGCACCGGCAGGTCCACTTCCTGGGCGGCGATCCGGATGGGGTCGCCAATTTCCGGCAGGCGCATCCAGACCACGGGAAAGGCGGCGGGAGGCGGCCCATCGGCCTCGCCCCAGCCAGTCTGGCGGCGAAAGGCGCGGATCGCGTCAAGGGAGGCGGAAACCCGCAGCGGGCCGGCGCGCTGAATCGGCGCGGAGTTGGTCAAGGTCTTGGTCAAGCCGCAGCGAAGGGCGTCACGATCAGCGAGGCGTTGATGCCGCCGAAGGCGAAGGAATTGGACAGCACCGCGCGCATCGGCAATTTCACCGCCTCGGGGCCGACCAGACGGATCGCGCATTGCGGATCGGGGATCTCGGCATTGAGGTTGGGCGGCGCGATGTTTTCGCGCAAGGCCATGATCGAAATCACCAATTCCAGCGCTCCGGCCGCCCCGAGCGCATGGCCATGCACCGGCTTGGTCGAAGAGACGAGCAGCTTGTCGACCCACGCGCCAAAGGTGCGGTTGATCGCGTCCGCCTCGTTGACGTCATTCATCACCGTGGCGGTGCCATGGGCATTGACGTAATCGATGTCGTCTGGCTGAAGCCCGGCGTCTTGCAGCGCCATATTCATGCAGGCTGAGGCGCTGGCGGCGTCGGGCCGCACGGGATCGAGCGCGTCGCTGTTGGTGCCGTAGCCGGCGAGAACCGCCAAAGGCTGGGCGCCTCGCGCCAGGGCGATGTCCTCGGCTTCGAGCACGAAAATGGCCGCGCCTTCGCCGAGCACCATGCCGTTGCGATTCTTGGCGAAAGGCCGGCAGAGATCGGGGGTCAGAACGCGCAGGCTTTCCCAGGCGCGCATAGAGCCGTTGGTGGCGCAGGCTTCCGATCCGCCGACGATGGCGCGGTCGATCATGCCAGCGCGGATCATCTGGGTCGCGAGGCCAATGGCCTGGCTAGCGGAGGAACAGGCGCTGGCCACCGCGAAACAGGGGCCGGTGGCGCCATAGCGCATCGACATCTGCGTCGGCCCGGCGCTCGGAATGAGTCGCGGGACGGTCAGCGCGTCGGGACGCTTGTTGGCGATATAGACGTTGTAAATGCCGTCGTCGATGGTATTCAGGCCGCCAACGCCGGTGCCTAGCAGCGCGGCGCAGCGCGTTCCCTGGCGAATTTCCGGGTCGAGACCGGCCTGGGCCATGGCCTCATCGGCGGCGATCAGGGCGTAAGCCGTGAAGGGATCGGAAAAGGGCGCAATTTTGGGGCCAAGCATCGCCTCGATGTCGAAGTCGCGCACCTGGGCGGAAATTTTTATGCGCCCACCGTAAGGCTGGCGCACGTCAAGCGGGCCGACGCAGGATTTGCCGTCGCGGGCGGCGCGCCAAAGCGGCTCCGCGCCCAGTCCCGCGGAGGAGACGGCGCCCATGCCGGTCACGACAACCCGTCTGTTCATTTTACGGCTTTTTCCTTGAGGATATGGGCGCTGATCGCGTCGATCAGCCCCTTGAGATCCTTGGCCTCCTGGAAAGAGCCGTCCATCGGGATATAGACGTCGAATTTTTCCTCGATGGCGGTCAAGATCATGACGATGTCGATGGACTTCAGTCCAAGGCTTTCGATCGTGGCGTCGTCCTGAAGCTTTTCGCGGGGGATCATGCCCTCCGTCGCGATCACATCGACGATCTCGTTGACCATGGTCTGCTGGTCTATCGAACCCAATTCCACTGGCGCACCCCTATTGCGTTCCGAATTCCCGCTTCGTCTTTGCGCGGCAAAAATTTGCGCGCGAACGGTTTGGAGCATCGCCGGGGTCGCAAATGAAAATCCCGGCAAGGACACCATGTAGCAAAGTGTTCGGCAGGGAACCAAGACAAATTTTTCAGCCCGAGCTATAGACGGGGTTTAGAAGGGGTTTGATGAGGTTTCTTGCCCCTTTATCGGAGGAAGTCATGCCGCATCCTCTCGATCGCTCCGCGCCGCATCGAACAATCTGGAGCCGCCCGCCGGGCTCACCGAAGAGATGATGGAGCTTTTGGTGCGCGAATTTTATGGTCTCGCGCGGCAAGACCCGGTGCTCGGCCCGATTTTCGCCGAGCGTCTGGATGGCCATTGGGAAGAGCATATCGCCAGACTGATCGATTTCTGGTCGCAGATCGGCTTGCGCACCGGCCGTTACGCGGGCCGGCCGCTGCCCGCCCACGCTTCGCTCGGTCTCGATCCGGCGCATTTCACGATCTGGCTCGCCCTGTTCGAGACGACAGCGCGCGAAAACTCTGCCGCCGGAGGGCGCGGATTATTTCATCGCCCGCGCCCATCGCATCGCCGAGAGCTTTCAACTCGGCCTGAACATCGGCGACAAGGCGGTGGATTTCCGCGCCGCCCAGCGCCGGCGCGAGCCTGAATAATCGGCCACATAAAGAGTTGTTTATATCTTTATTGCCTGTCGGGTCTGCGGCTGTTATAGAGACGCCAGCTTTTCACCAGCCCAACGGGATCGGGACAAAATGAACGCTCATCTCTCGCATGATTATGTGATCGCCGACATCGGACTTGCCGATTGGGGCCGCAAGGAAATCGCCATCGCCGAAACGGAAATGCCGGGCCTGATGGCGACTCGCGCCGAATTTGGCCCGAGCCAGCCGCTCAAGGGCGCGCGCGTCGCCGGTTCGCTGCACATGACCATCCAGACGGCGGTGCTGATCGAAACCCTGAAGGCGCTGGGCGCCGACGTGCGCTGGGCCTCCTGCAACATTTATTCGACCCAGGATCACGCCGCCGCCGCCATCGCCGCCACCGGCACCCCGGTTTTCGCCGTCAAGGGCGAGAGCCTCGAAGAATATTGGGACTATACCCACCGCATTTTCGAGTGGAGCGACGGCGGCGCGCCGAACATGATCCTCGACGACGGCGGCGACGCCACCCTGCTCATCCATCTCGGCCTGCGCGCCGAACAGGGCGATGTCGCTTTCCTCGAAACCGCCTCGAATGAAGAGGAAGAAGTCCTTTACGGCGCGATCAAGAAGCGCCTCAAGGGCAACCCGGGCTTCTATGCCCGCTGCGCCATGTCGATCAAGGGCGTGACCGAAGAGACCACCACGGGCGTGCATCGTCTCTATCTGATGGAGAAGGACGGCAAGCTGCTGTGGCCGGCGATCAACGTCAACGATTCCGTGACCAAGTCCAAGTTCGACAACCTTTACGGCTGCCGCGAGTTGCTGGTCGACGGCATCCGCCGCGGCACCGACGTGATGATGGCCGGCAAGGTCGGCATGGTCGCCGGCTTCGGCGACGTCGGCAAGGGCTCGGCCGCTTCGCTGCGCAACGCCGGTTGCCGCGTCATGGTCTCCGAAGTCGATCCGATCTGCGCCCTGCAGGCGGCGATGGAAGGCTATGAAGTCACCACGATGGAAGACGCCGCGACCCGCGCCGACATTTTCGTCACCACGACCGGCAATATCGACGTCATCACCCTCGACCACATGCGCGCGATGAAGGATCGCGCCATCGTCTGCAACATCGGCCATTTCGACTCGGAAATTCAGGTCGCGAGCCTGAAGAACCTGAAGTGGCACAATGTCAAGCCGCAGGTCGACGAGATCGAATTCCCCGACGGCAAGCGCATCATCCTGCTGTCGGAAGGCCGTCTGGTGAACCTCGGCAACGCCACCGGCCATCCCTCCTTCGTGATGTCGGCCTCCTTCACCAACCAGACGCTGGCGCAGATCGAATTGTGGACCAAGCAGGGCCAGTACGGCAGAACCGTCACCACCCTGCCCAAGCATCTCGACGAAAAGGTCGCCCGCCTGCATCTCGCCAAGATCGGCGTGAAGCTGACCACACTTTCGCAGGCGCAGTCCGATTATCTTTCAGTGCCGGTCGCGGGTCCGTTCAAGCCGGAAACCTACCGCTACTGATTGATCTGAATCGCGCTTTTCGCTCGAAGCGCGAACTTGGCTGAACATATTCACGCCTCCGTGTCTTTTCACGGAGGCGTTTTCCATTTCGTTCCTCTTTCTTAACCGTGAATCCAGAGGGTAAATAGGTGAGGTGATTTGCGCGGGCGGAGCCGTGCGCTCCAGGCGAGCCGAGAGAATTAAAGTTGGAGAGGCCGGACTCAATGCCCAAGCGAAAGAGCCAGACAGGATTGCGCGGTTTCGCGCATCTGCGTCTTGCGGCGTCTTTCGTGACGCCGGCTTTGCTTCTGGGCGGCGCCGCGCGCGGTCAATCGCTGGCCGCGCTCGCGCAAGCCGAGGAGGCGCCGGGGCTGACCGGCCTGGCGCTCGGCTGCGGACTGGCGGTTTTCGCCGCCCTGACCGGCGTGATGCATCTGGTCGGCCGCCAACGCTGGTCCCGGCGCGAGGCGGAGTTGCTGGCCGAGACCGAATATCTGCGCCATCAGGCCGAGCGGGCGCGCGCCTTTCTCGCCGCCGAAACGCAATTTGTCGTCGTGTGGAGCGGCGCGCGCGGCGAGCCCGAGATCGAGGGCGACGTGAGCCTGGTCGATGGGGGGCTGCCGTCCGACGCCGCCGTCGCCGTTGCATGTGCTGGATTTCGACGCCTGGCTGCCCGCCGATCAGGCGCGAGGCGCTCGCGGCCCATGTCGCGCTGTTGCGCGAACGCGGCCAGGGTTTTCACCAGGATCTCATCAGCCTCGGCGGCCGCCATCTGGAGGCCGAGGGCCGCGCCATCGGCGGCAGAGCGGTGTTGCGCATGCGCGACGTGTCGGGCGACCGTCTGGAACTGGTGCGGCTGCGCGAGAGTCAGGCGCGGCAGACGGCGCAGCTCGAAAATTTGCGCGCGCTGCTCGATTTGTCGTCGCAGCCGGTGTGGACGCGCGGGCCGGAACAAAATCTGGTCTGGGTCAATGCCGCCTATGCCCACGCGGTGGACGCCAAGAGCCCGCATGACGCGGTGACGCGCCAGCTCGAATTGCTCGACCGTCAGTCGCTGGACGCCGTGACGCGGGCGCGTGAGGTCGGCAAGATCTGGCGGCAGCGGCAACATCTGGTGGTGGCGGGCGAAAGGCGGCTGATGGAGGTATTCGAGACCTCGTTGCCTGTTGGGGCGGGCGGCGTCGCCGCCGACCTGTCGGAACTGGAAATCCTGAGCGCCAATCATGCGCGGCAGATGGAATCGCATATTCGCACGCTCGACCAGCTCGCGACCGGGGTGGCGATCTTCGACCACGCCAAGAAACTGGTTTTCGCCAACGCCGCCTATCGCCAGCTGTGGTCGCTGGACGCCGGCTTTCTCGACCAGCATCCGAGCGATTCGGAAATTCTCGACCGGCTGCGCGCCGCGCGCCGCCTGCCCGAACAGGCCGATTACCGCGCCTGGAAAAACGCCCTGCTCGATCTCTATCACACGCTCGATCCGGCGCCGCAGGTCTGGCACCTGCCGGACGGGCGCACCCTGCGCGTCGGCTTCGATTCCAACCCGCAAGGCGGGATCACCTATATTTTCGACGATGTCACCGAGCGTTTCACGCTGGAATCGCAATATAACGCCTTGGCGCGGGTGCAAAGCGAGACGCTCGAGGCTTTGCAGGAAGGCGTCGCGGTGTTCGGCGCCGACGGTCGCCTCAAGCTGTTCAATCCGGCCTTCGGCCGCATCTGGCGTCTGACGCTGGCGCAACTGGCCGGCAAGCCGCATATCGACGCGGTGGCGGCGGCCTGCAAGCCGCTCCTGCCCGATGACGCCGCCTGGGTCGACCTGCGCTCGGTGGTGGCGGGCCTGCATGACGCGCGCATGGGCTTCCAGCGCCGCATGGCGCGCACCGACGGCGCGATTGTCGATTGCGCCGCCGCGCCCTTGCCCGACGGCGGCACGCTTCTGACCTTCATCGACGTGACCGACGGCGTCAATGTCGAGCGCGCCTTGACCGAGCGCAATCAGGCGCTGCTCGCCGCCGAGCAATTGCGCAATGATTTCGTCCATCATGTTTCCTATGAACTGCGCTCGCCGCTGACCAATATCATCGGCTTCATCCATATGCTCGGCGCCGACAGCGTCGGCCCGCTCAATGACAAGCAGCGCGAATACGCCGGCTATGTGCAGAAATCCTCGGCGGCCTTGCTGGCGATCATCAACGACATTCTCGATCTCGCCAGCATCGATCGCGACGCCATGGAATTGCAGCTCGGCGATGTCGATATCGAGCTGTCGATCCGCGAGGCGGCGGAAGGCGTGCAGGACCGGCTGGTGGAATCGCAGGTGGAGCTGCTGATCGTCACCACCCCGAACATCGGCTCCTTCCGCGCGGACGCCAAGCGCGTCAGGCAGGTGCTGTTCGCGCTTCTGTCCAACGCCATCGGCTTTTCCGAGCCGGGCCAGACGGTTACGCTCGCCGCCTTGCGCCGCGACACCGAAATCGTGTTTAAGGTTTCGGACCACGGGCGGGGCATTCCGCCGGAGGTGCTCGACAAGGTTTTCGACCGATTCGAGTCGCAGACGCTCAATTCGCGCCATCGCGGCGTCGGCCTCGGCCTGTCGATCGTCCGCGCTTTCGTCGAGTTGCACGGCGGCGAGGTGCATATCGAATTCGGCGCCGGGCGAGGGCACGGTGGTGACCTGCCGGTTCCCTTTCGAGGCGGCCGGTGAATCTGAAGGCTGAACTGCCGCCGCAGAACAGAAAACAAGAAGGACGAAGCATGACGGCTCACTCCTGCGCCAGTCTGGCGCGCCGAACTGCCCGACGAAACGGCGACCCAGGCGCTGGCGCGGGACGTCGCGAGCTTTGTCGGGGCCGACGATCTGGTGACGCTTTCCGGCGATCTCGGCGCGGGCAAGACGACTTTCGCGCGGGCGCTGATCCGTTGTCTGGCGGACGATCCCGAACTGGAGACGCCAAGCCCGACCTTCACCCTGATGCAGGTCTACGAAACGCGCGGACTTCCCCATCGTCCACGCCGATCTCTACCGGGTCGAAAGACCCGTCCGAACTGGCCGAACTCGGCTGGGACGAGGCGGCGGACGGGGCGCTGGTGCTGGTCGAATGGGCCGAGCGCGCCGGCTCCGCCCTGACCGGCGACCGGCTCGACATCGCGCTCTTCACCGATATCAGGCGCGGACCGGATTATCGCCGCGCCGAAATCACCGGCCATGGGGCGCTGGCGCAAAGGCTGTGGCGCACGCGCGGGGCCGCAGAACGTGCTGGAGCGGGCGGGCTGGGACGAGGCCGAGCGCCAGCACATGCAGGGCGACGCCTCCACCCGCGCCTACGAGCTTCTCGTCAAGCCGGATGGCGAAAAGGCGGTGCTGATGATTTCGCCGCAGCGTCCGGACGGACCCTCGGTCCGCAACGGCAAGCCCTATAGCGCCATCGCCCATCTGGCCGAAAACATCCGCCCCTTCGTCGCGGTGGACGAAGCCTTGCGCGCGGAAAACCTGTCGGCGCCTCGGATTTTCGCCGCCGATCTCCAGACGGGCTTCGCGGTGCTCGAATATTTCGGCTCAGGAGGGGATCGTCAACGACGAGGGGCCGATCCCGGAACGCTATGGGCAGGCGGCGGCGCTGCTGGCCACGCTGCATGCGCGCGACCTGCCGCAAGACCTGCCGCTCGACGGCGGGACCTATCGCATCCCGCCCTATGACCTTGAAGCCATGCTGATCGAGGTCGATCTGCTGGTCGAGTGGTACGCGCCGCATGTTGTCGGAGTGTCTGCCCGCCTCCGGCGCGCGGGCGCAATATGAAAACATCTGGCGCACGTCTGTTGGCGCCCTGCTGGCCGAGCGCCGGACCTGGACCTTGCGCGACGTGCATTCGCCCAACTTGCTGTGGCTGGCGGAGCGCGAGGGCGTCAGGCGTATCGGCCTGCTGGATTTTCAGGATTGCGTGCTGGGGCCGCCGGCCTATGACGTGGTCTCCCTGTTGCAGGACGCGCGAGTCACGGTGTCGGACGAATTGGAGACTGAAGCTGCTCGGCCATTATGCGCGGGCGCGCAAGCAATTCGAGGCCGATTTCGATCTGGCCGCCTTCGCCGGCGCCTACGCGCTCATGGGCGCGCAGCGCGCCAGCAAAATTCTCGGCATTTTCGCGCGCCTGGACAAGCGCGACGGCAAGCCGATCTATCTCGCCCATATTCCCCGCGTGAAAAATTATCTGCGCAAGAATCTCGGCCATCCGGCTCTTGCCGATCTCAAAGCCTGGTTCGACCTCAATCTGCCGCAGATCTTCGCGCAGGATTCCGGATCAAGCTGAAGGAGCGTCCGCGTGAGCGCCGGGCCGGAAAAAGCACTCGTCTTCGCCGCCGGGTTTGGCACGCGCATGCGGCCGATCACCCTGACCTTGCCAAAACCGCTGGTGCGCATCGGTGGAAGGACCATGCTCGATCACATGCTCGACCGGCTGGCGGAGTCGGGCGTCGACGAGGCCATCGTCAACGTGCATTGGCTGGCCGACCAGATCGAAGACCACGTGCAGGGCCGCAGACGCCGCGCGTAAAAATTTCGGATGAGCGGGAGTTGCTGCTCGACCAGGGCGGCGGCATCGTCAAGGTGTTGCCATGAATTTGCAGGAAAACCGTTTTTCATCTGCAATACCGACGCCCTGTGGATCGACGAGTCGGGAGCCACAGGTCGCACGGCTGGCGCGCGCCTGGGACGGCGCGAAAATGGATGTGCTGCTGCTGCTCGCCGACATGGAGACCAGCGTCGGCGTCGAAGGACGCGGCGATTTCTTCCGCGACGCGCAGGGACGGCTGAGCCGTCCGGCGCCGGGCGAAGCCGCGCCTTACGTCTATTCCGGCGTGGGAATCATCAAATCGTCGCTGTTCGAGGACTGCCCGGCAGGGCCTTTCCGCCTCGCGCCGACATTTTTCGCGGCGGCGGAACAGGGCCGCCTGTTCGGCCTGACGCTCGAAGGCCGCTGGCTGCATGTCGGCTCGCCGGACATGATCGAAGAGGCCGAAAAAATTTACGCGATGGCCGACGCCTGAGGAGAGCAAAGGGCGTCGAGCGACGCCCGTCCTTTCAGACGGGCTATGGGCTATAATATCGGGTTCCTGTGATTCAGGACTGATGTTGTCGCCACGCGTTTTCACCATCCCGCCCGCCGCGCCCTTTCTGGCGACATTTGCCGATGCGCTGCTCGATGGACGCGTGATTCCCGGCCTCAGCCGCGCGTCCGGCCCGCTGGCGCTGGCCAGGGCGAAAATCTATGTGCCGACCCGCCGCGCCGGCCGCGCGCTGGCGACAGAATTAGCTCAGCGCGTAAAAAATCCCGCCGTGCTGCTGCCAAGAATCCTGCCGCTCGGCGCGCTGGACGGCGAAAGCGGCGAGGCCGGTTTCGATAATCCCGCTCGACGCAAGCTTTCCGCGCGCCGTCGGCGACATCGAGCGGCGGATGATCCTCGGCGGCCTGATCCTCACCTGGGCGCGCAATCTCAAACAGGCGATCGTCTCGATCGACGCTGACGGACGCGTGAGTCAAACCTCCGACGCCTTGCTGGTCGCGGCCCATCCCGCCGACGCCTGGCGCCTGTCGGGCGAACTGGCGGCGCTGATCGACGAAATGATCATCGAAAATGTCGCCTGGCGCGGGCTGGAAAACCTCGGCGGCGAATTCGACGACTATTGGCGGATCACCCTGCGATTTCTCGATATCGCCATCACCGCCTGGCCGCAGATTCTTGCCGCGCGAGGACTTTGCGATCCTGCGGCGCGGCAAAACATGCTCATCGCCCGCGCCATCGAAAATGTCGCACGGGAGCAGGTCCCGGTCATCGCCCTCGGCTCGACCGGCTCGAATGTCGTCACGGCGCGGCTGCTGGCGGCCATCGCCCGCGCGCCGCAGGGCGCCGTGGTGCTGCCAGGGCTCGATCAGCACCTTGATACGCGCCTCTTTCGCGACGATTCTCGAATGGCGACGAGCCCTGCGCCACCCATCCGCAAGCCTTTCTCGCGCGGCTGATCGAAACCATCGGCGTGGCGCGCGAAGACGTCGTGGCTTTGGGCGAAGCGCCGGCTGCGCTGGCGGCGCGCGAAAAATTCGCGTCGTGAAGCTTTTCGTCCCGCCGACACCACCGACCTTTGGCCGCTATGGCGCCAGCAGCACGGGCAGGACGTGGCGGCTGCTCTGGCCGATGTGACCCTGATCGAGGCGCTGGACGAGCGCGAGGAGGCGCTGGCCATCGCCGTCTGCCTGCGCGAGGCTTTGGAGACGCCGGGCCGCACGGCGGCGCTGGTCACGCCGGATCGCGGCTTGGCGGAGCGGGTGCGCGCCGAATTGCTGCGCTGGAACGTCGACATCGACGATTCCGGCGGCGCGCCGCTCGCGGCCTCGCGCGCTGGCGTGCTGGCGCGGCTGATCCTCTCGGTTCTGACCGGCGATCTCACCGATTGGGCGGCGCTGCTGTCCCATCCCGATTTTTCGCTCGGATTGGGCGACGAGAGCGAAAGGCTCGCCGCGCTGTTCGAGATCGGCGTGCTGCGCTCCGGCCTGCAATACGCAGAATTTCGCGGCTGCTGTCGCGCCAGCCCGCGCGGCGGCGCAAGACAAGCACGCCCATCCGCGCCAGCGGGAAATTTCCTCCGACGATTGGGCGGCGCTGCAAGATTTTGCGCGAAAAACTCGACGCCGCCTTCGCGCCCCTGCGCGCTCTCGCGGCGCAAGCAGAAACGGCGTTAAATCCCTGGCTCGACGCGCATAAAAAGACCCTGGGGCTGATCGTCGCCGGCGACGAAAATGTTTTTCCCGGCGGCGAAGACGGCGAGGCGCTCGCGGCTTTGTTTGCGGAACTGGCGCAGGCGGCCAACGCGGTTTTCACCTTTCACGCCGAAAGCTACGCCGCCTTTTTCGACGCGCTGATTGGCGAGCGCATGTTGCGCGGGCTGGCGCGGGCGCATCCGCGCCTAAAAATTCTCGGCCTGCTCGAAGCGCGCCTGATCGGCGCCGACCGACTGGTGCTGGCGGGGCTGGACGAAACGGTCTGGCCGCCGCGTTTTGAGCCCGACTCCTTTCTCAATCGCGCCATGCGCGCGGAATTGAAATTGTCGTCGCCGGATCGCCGCATCGGCCAGACGGCGCATGATTTTACGCAGGCGTTTTGCGCGCCCGAGATTGATCGTGACCCGCGCCAAAAAGCGCGGCGGCGCGCCGACCACGCCCTCGCGTTTTCTGCAAAGGATGGAGGCGCTGGCCGGGCCGGAAATTTTCAAGGCCTTTGCGCGAGCGCGGCGCAAGGCTGGCTCGATCTGGCGCGCCGCGTCGATGAGGCGCCGCCCGTAAAACCGCTGACGCGGCCCGAGCCTCGCCCGCCGCTGCGCTTGCGCCCGCAAAAACTCTCGGTGACGCGAATTGAAATGCTGCGCCGCGATCCCTATGCGATTTATGCGGAAACTATTCTGGAGCTTCTGCCCTTGCCGCCGCTCGACGCCGTGCTGGGGCCGCGCGAAATCGGCAATGCATTGCACGAGGTGTTGGAGGAATTTTGCCAGCGTTTTCCCAGCGGGCCGCTGCCGGAAGACGCGCGGAAAATTCTCGTCGCGTCGGCGCAGGAAAAACTGGCGGCTTTCGCCGAGGACGCGGAATTCCAGAGTTTTCGCTGGCCGCGCCTGTTGCAGGGTCTCGACGCCTATCTCGCCTATGAGGCCGAGCGGCGTCCGGCAATAGAAACCATTTTTGCCGAAAAGGGCGGCCGACTGACAATTCCGCTCGATGACGGCTCGAGTTTCGACCTCACGGCAAAAGCCGACCGCATCGAGTTTTTGAAGGATGGAACGGCGGTCGTCGTCGATTACAAGACCGGCGCGCCGCCGTCGGCCAAGGAAGTGCGCGCCGGCTGGTCGCCGCAACTGACGCTTGAGGCCGCCATGCTGTCCAGCGGCGCCTTTCGTGATGTTCCGGTGCGCGAAGTCGCCACCGCGATCTATCTGCCGCTTGGCGGCGGCGGTCAAAAGCCGCGCGATCTCGACGACCCCAAAAAAGGCCCCTTCGGCGATCTGGTCGCCGAGCATTTCGAAGAATTGCTCGGACTGCTGAACCATTTCCGCAATCCGGCAAATGGCTATCCGGCGCGGCCCTTCCCGCAATTCGCCGCCCGCTACAATGCTTACGACCATCTGGCCCGCACGCGCGAATGGTCGGCTTCAGGCGGCAATTCTTCGGGCGGCTCTTCCGGCGGAGACGAGTCAATGAGCGGGCCGCGCAAAGTCCCCGCATCGACGCAGGCGCGGCAGGCGCTCGCCTCCGATCCCACGGCCTCGGCCTGGGTGTCGGCCAATGCCGGCTCCGGCAAGACCCATGTGCTGGCGCAAAGGGTGATCCGCCTGCTGCTGGCCGGAACGCCGCCCGGCCGCATTCTCTGCCTGACCTTCACCAAGGCGGCGGCCGCCAATATGGCCGAGCGGGTGTTCAAGAACCTGGCCGCGTGGTCGTCGCTCGACGATGACGCCTTGGCCTCGGCCATCGAGGCGACCGGCGCGCCCCGCCCGAGCGAAGCGCATCAGCTTGGTCTTGCGCGAAAACTATTCGCCCGCGCGGTGGAGACGCCGGGCGGGCTGAAAATCCAGACTTTGCACGCCTTTTGCGAACGCGTGCTGCATGCCGCGCCCTTCGAGGCCAATGTCGCGGCGGGCTTTGCGATTATCGAAGAGGTCCAGCAGGCGCAACTGATCGCCCGCGCGAAGATGGAGGTTTTGGCCAGCGCGCAGGCGCGATGCCGACCTCGCGCAAGCGCTGGAAAAAATCGCGGCGGACGCGGGGCTGGTTTTCACCGATCTGCTCGACGAGGCCTTGCGCCAGCGCGCCTTTTTCCGCGCCGTCAAAACGGCCGCGACTGAGGATTTGCGTCTGGCGCTGGGTCTGGCGGCCGATGACACGCCCGCCACGATTTTGCTCGATATGCTCAAGGGCGGCATCGCGCCGACGCGCTGGCCGGATAAAGCGGTCCTGCTGATGACCGGTACGGCGACCGACGGTAAAAAGGGCGCGCTATTTTTGGCCGCCTATGAAGATTTGCGCGCGGGCCGCGCCGAGGAGGCGCTGCAAAAATATCTGACGATTTTCTTCACTAAAAATGGCGCGGGGACGCCCGTAGCGAAACTGCTCAACAACGGACTCGCCAAGGCGCGTCCCGATCTGTTGCAGGAGCTTTCCGACGAGCAGGCGCGGCTCGACCGGCTGCGCGACAAGCGGGCGGCCTCGGCGGCATCCGAGCGCACACAGGCGCTGGCGTCGCTGGTCAACGCCATTCTCGACCGCTACGAGACGCTCAAAGCCGAGAGGCAATTGCTGGATTTCGACGATCTCATCGCCCGCGCCCGCGAGCTTCTGACGCGGTCTTCGGCGCGCTGGGTGCTGCAAAAGCTCGACGCCGGCATCGATCACATTCTGGTCGATGAGGCGCAGGACACCAGCGAAGCGCAATGGGACATTCTCGACCGCATTTCGAGCGATTTTTTCGCCGGCGAGGGCCAAAGTCGCCGCTCGCGGACATTTTTCGCGGTCGGCGACGAGAAGCAGTCGATTTTCTCGTTTCAGGGCGCCGCTCCCGCGCTGTTCGCGCGCAAAAAGGTGGAATTCCAGCGTCTCGCGACTGCGGCGGGCAAGGCGTTCAATCCAGTCGATCTGAACCTGTCCTTCCGCTCCGCGCAGGGCATTCTCGACGCGGTGGACAAGGTTTTTTCGCTGCCCGAAAACTTTCGCGGCCTCTCGGCGCAGGCGGATAACGTCCGAACGGTTCATGAGGCGTGGAAAAGCAACCTGCCGTCCCGCGTGGAAATCTGGGACGTAATCGCGCCGGGCGTCGCCGAAGAAAAGCGCGACTGGAAATTGCCGCTCGATTACCAGGACGCGGCCGATCCCCCCGTCGCCGCCGCGCGGCGCATCGCCCAGACCATTGCGCGCTGGCTTGAACCCGGCTCCGGCGAGACGGTGGAGGCGGAGGGCAAACGCCGGCCGATCGCGGCCCGGCGACATCATGATTCTGGTGCGCCGCCGCGACGCCTTTTTCGAGGCGATGATCCGCGCGCTCAAGGAAAAGGGCGTCCCGGTGGCGGGCGCCGACCGGCTCGAACTGGCCAAGCATATCGCGGTGATGGACCTCGTCGCCGATTGGCCGCGCGAGCCTGCTGCCGCAGGACGATCTGACCCTGGCCACGGCGCTGAAAACGCCGGTGTTCGGCTTTGACGACGACGATCTGATCGCGCTGGCGCCCGAAGCGGCCCGGCTCGCTTCATGCCGCCATGCTGGCGTCGTCGAACGTGAAGGTTCAGAAAGCCGTCGCGGACCTCGATCTCCTGCGAAAGATGGGCCGCGCCCTGCCGCCCTTCGCCTTTTACGCGCGGTTGCTCGGCCCGCGCGGCGGGCGGCGGGCTTTTCTGGCCCGTCTGGGGCCGGAGGCCGGCGATGCGCTCGACGAATTCCTCAATCTCGCCCTGGCGCATGGGCGCGCCCGCGCGCCGTCGCTCACCGCGTTTCTGGCCGAAGTCGAGGCGCTCGACGTGTCGATCAAGCGCGACATGGACACTTCCGACGCCTATGTGCGGGTGATGACCGCCCATGCCGCCAAGGGACTGGAAGGCAAGATCGTGTTCCTGCCCGATGTCTGCGGCGCGCCCGGCGGCAATCACGACGGCAAGCTTTTTCCAGTGACGGCGCCCAATGGCGCGGACGTGCTGGTCTGGTCGCCGAACAAGGACGCCGACTGCGCCGCCATCGCGCAAGCTCGCGCAGATCGCCGCGGAAAAGCGGCGGAGGAATATCGCCGCCTGCTCTATGTCGCCATGACCCGCGCCGAAGAAAGGCTGACCATCGCCGGCCATCGCGGCAAGCGCGAGGTTTCGGCCGAAAGCTGGCGCGCAATGATCGAAGCCGCGCTGCGGGACCTATGCGTGGAAGCGCCGGCCCCGTGGGGCGGCGAGGAAGTCGTTTTGCAATTCGGCGCGCGCGGAAGCGCCTGCCGTTTTCGAGCAAGCCCCGCCGCCCCTGACAAAATCGCGCGAAAAAGCGCCGGACTGGCTTTCGGCGCCCGCGCCTGCCGAGCCCTCCGCGCCGCCGCCCTTGCGGCCGTCTAGCGCGCTGGAAGGGGCCGAGGATTTCGCCGCGGTGGCGAAACCGCCGCCGCAACGCGCGCAGGCGCTGGAAGAGGGGCGGCTATTGCACCGGCTGCTGCAATTTCTGCCCGATCTGGCGGCGCCGTCGCGGCGTGAGGCGGCTTTGCGCGATCTTTCCGCGCAAGGCGTCGCGCCGGACCGGGCGGAGCATCTGGCGCAAGCGGTTTTCCGCGTGCTGGACGACCCGAAGTCTGGCGCCTCTGTTCGGCGAAAACTCCATCGCCGAGGCGCGCATCGCCGCGCGGCTGCCCAGACCGGACGGCGGATTTGTCGACATTGCCGGCGCCATCGACCGGCTGGCGGAAACGCCGGAGTCGGTGTGGCTGGTGGACTACAAGACCGGTACGGCCGGAGCCGCCGGATATGTCGCGCAGCTTGCGCTGTATCGCGCCGCCGTCGCGCTGCTTTATCCGGGCAAGAGCGTCCGCTGTTTCCTGATTTTCACCGCCGGTCCGCAGGTCGAGGAAATCCCCGAAGCCAAACTCGACGCGGCGCTGGCCGCGGCGTTCAAACGGGCCACAAGCAGAAATTAGAAAATATCTAAACAGTGCGGATTTGATTGTTCGCCGCCGCCGCCTGCCTGACTCTTGCGTAGACAAGAGGAGCCAAGGTTCATGAAGTTGTCTTTCGAAAAAATCTGTTTCGCGACCGTGCTGTGGATGGGCGCGGTTTCCCATGGCTGGGCCAAGGAGACGCCGGTCGGCAAGCCGCAATCGGTTTCCGGCATGGAGATCGGCGCGGTCTATCTCCAGCCGATCGAAATGGAGCCGCCGGGCATGATGCGCGACGCCAAGGACTCCGACGTCCATCTGGAAGCCGACATCAAGGCCGAAAAGGGCAATCCCAATGGCTTCGCGCAAGGCGACTGGATTCCCTATCTCAACGTGACCTATGCGCTGAGCAAGGAGGGCGACAGCCAGACGCGCAAAGGCGATTTCATGCCCATGGTCGCCAGCGACGGTCCGCATTACGGCGACAATGTCAAAATGATGGGACCGGGCAAGTACAAGCTGGTGCTGCATATCGCGCCTCCCGGTCGGTCCGCACAGCCATTTCGGCCGCCATGTCGACAAGGAGACTGGCGTCGGGCCATGGTTCGCGCCTTTCGACGTGGAATATGATTTCACTTTCGCCGGCACGGGCAAGAAGGGCGCCTATTGAAATGAAACGCGCGTTTTTCGTCTTCTGCGCCGTCGCGATTTTCGCGGCGGCTTTTGCCGGCGCGGCTCTCGCGGAAGACGAGGCGACCTTCCGGATCGAATTCAACGATGGCGTGGTCGCGCCGCAAAGGCTGGAGGTTCCGGCCAATCGCCGTCTGGTGATCGAACTGGTCAACAAGGGCAAGAGCCCGGCCGAATTCGAAAGCCGCGAATTGCGCAAGGAAAAGGTGCTGGCGCCGGACTCGTCGTCGAGTCTGGTGATCCGCTCGCTCGATCCCGGCGAATATGATTTTTTTGACGATTTCCACCCCGACGCGCCGCCAGCCAGACTGGTCGCCAAATAGGAGTTTTGCCTTGGGGCAGTTCGGCAATGTCGTTTTCATCGTCTGGCGCGAGAGCATCGAGGCTTTGCTGGTCATCGGCATTTTGCAGGCCTGGCTCGGCCAGCAGGGCGGCGACGCGTTTTCACGCGGACGCGCCTATCTCTGGGCCGGGGTCGCCGCGGGGCTTGTCGCGGCGGGCTCTGCTCGGAACCGCGCTGATCCTGTTCGGCGACCGACTCGACGACAATTCGCAGCAAATTTTCCAGACCGTGCTGATGCTGCTCGCCGCCGGCCTGATCGTTCAGATGGTGCTGTGGATGCGCCGCCACGGCCGCACCCTGAAGCGCGATCTCGAAACCGCGCTGCAAGGCGCCGCCGACAAGGGCAATTGGTGGGGCGTCTTTACGCTCGCCGCCATCGCGGTGGCGCGCGAAGGCTGCGAAACCGTGGTCTTCCTCGCTGGAACGCTGTCCGCCGCGCGCAACGGCGGTTTTGCCCCGGTGGTGTTTTCGGCTGCCGGCGGGCTTGCCCTTGCGGTCGCCACCTACGGCCTGTTGCAACTGGGCGGAAAAATCCTGTCATGGCGGACGTTCTTTCGCGTGACGGAAATCCTGCTGCTGCTGCTCGCCGGGGCGTTGCTGCTGACCGCCGCTGATCAATCTCGTCGCGCTGGGCCTGCTGCCGCGCCTGTCGGGCCGGCTGTGGGACGCGTCAAGCCTGCTGTCCGACGGGGGCGCTTTCGGCGGGTTGTTCGCCTCTCTGACCGGTTGGCGGGCGCGGCCTGACCTGACCGAAATCCTGGTGTTTTTCGTCTATTGGGGAGCGATGGCATGGCTATTGTTTCGACCCAAGCCGACGACGCGCTGAACGCGCCCGCCCAGGGCGGCGCGAACAGGATCGACATACTGCTGGAAAAGACCGGCCTCTGGCTGCGCGATCACCAGATCGGTCATTCGTCGCGTGCAATGGGGCGTGGTCTGCATTTATGCCTTTATGATCGCGGTTCCGGCTTTCCTGCCCTTGCCTCAGGGCGGCACCCATATCTGGACCCACCTGATCCTGTTCGCGCAATTCGTGTTCTGGGGCATCTGGTGGCCCTTCGTGCTGCTGTCGATGGTCCTGATCGGGCGGCTGTGGTGCGGGCTGCTGTGCCCGGAGGGGGCGCTGAGCGAGCGTGTCTCCGAACATGGGCGCGGCGGCGCCATCCCGAAATGGCTGCAATGGAAGGGCTGGCCCTTTCTGGCTTTCGTCTTGACCACGATCTACGGCCAGATGACCAGCGTCTATCAATATCCCGGCCCGGCGCTGATCGTGCTCGGCGGCTCGACGGTCGCGGCGATGGTTGTCGGCTATCTGTGGGGCCGCAACAAAAGGGTATGGTGCCGTTTCCTCTGTCCGGTCACCGGCGTATTCAACATGCTCGCCAAGCTGGCGCCGCTGCATTTCCGCGTCGACCATCAGGCCTGGGCGGCGTGGGACAAGCCGCATGGCGCCCATCCCCAGACCATGAATTGCGCGCCGCTGGTGGCGGTGCGGACCATGCGCGGGGCCGGCGCCTGCCATATGTGCGGGCGATGCAGCGATTTTCGCGGCGCCGTGGTGCTGGCGCGGCGGTCGCCCAATCATGAAATCGTCCATGTCGCGGGCGACATGCCGAATAAATACCAAAGCGCCCTGATCCTGTTCGGCCTGCTCGGGCTCGCGGCCGGGGCGTTTCTGTGGGGCAATTCCGCCGCCTATGTCGCGCTCCGCCAGGCGCTGGCGGAAAAACTGGTCGATTGGGGCGTGATCTGGCCGCTGGAGCCGGTTCTGCCGTGGTTTCTCCTGACCAATTATCCCCAACTCAACGACACGATGACGCCGCTCGACGGTTTTGTGCTGGTGCTCTACATGCTCGGCGTC
This sequence comes from uncultured Alphaproteobacteria bacterium, assembly GCA_963813955.1. Lineage (GTDB taxonomy): Bacteria > Pseudomonadota > Alphaproteobacteria > Rhizobiales > Beijerinckiaceae > Rhodoblastus. The sequence continues at coordinate 24,010 of CAWFBN010000049.1, forward strand.
GCCGTCGCCGTCAGCGGAGCCGCCGGGCTGTTTCTGGCCGCCGCAACGCGCGCCTGCGGAAGATGGTCATGGCCACGTTTCCACCATTTTGCGCAGGGGCTGATTCCGCTGGCGGGCTGCGGCGTTTTCCTCGGCCTGTCGTCGCTCACCGTGTCGATGCTCAAGGCGGAGGGGTTCACGTCTTCCTTCGTCGGCCCGGCGCGGGCGTTTCTGCTGGCGGGCGCAGGGTTTTGGTCGCTGTGGCTCGGCTGGCGCATCGCCCAGACCAAGACCGACTCCCGTCCGCGCCGGGCTTTGGCGACATTGTTTTTCGCTGGCGCCGCGGCGGTGGGCTGCGCCGTCTGGGCGAGCCTGTTCTGGCGGTTTTACTGACGATGTTCCGAACACGGCGAATGTGATAAGCATCCCCGCCAGGACCGAGCGGGGACCAGACCATGACGGCGCGCGAAACTTCGATATTCTTGCCCGCAACCGCCAACGGGCGGACGCGCGAATTGATCGTCAGACCTTGGAGGCGCGCGCCGACCCGGCCAGATGCGTCGAATATTTCCATGAAGACGCGGTGTTTCACGTGCTGGGCCGCATTTGCGACTATTCCGCGAGCGGGGTGTTTCGCGGACGCGAGCAAATCCTCGGCCATTTCCGGCGGATCGACAGTGAAGTCGAGTGCAGCGACCGCAAGATTCTCAATCTCGTCGTCGAGGGCGACAAGGTCGGCGTTCGCCGCAGCGTCGTCGTCCGCCACCACGGCACCGCAGCCGTCTCGCAACTGATCTTCGCGGATTTCGTGACCTTCCGGGGCGAGAAAATCGCGGAAGTTTTTGAATACGCCGATACGGCCTGGCTGAAGCGACTTTCGGGAAACGAGAACTGACCGCAGCGCGCGGCGCCAACGCTCTGTTCAAGCCGTCCGCGGAAGTCGGATAAGTCTTGACGGGCCGTTCGCGTCCCTGTCGGTTTGCGTGAGAACCCGTCTGGTGCGCAGACCGCCCTGTCCGACAAAGTCGGCAACGATGTTTCAATGCCGAGCGGCGCGCGCCGCGCCCACAGCGGCTGGCATAGGGGGCCGGTAGGTGAGGTTGCGCGCAAGGTTTCTACGAACGCACGAAATCTCGCACAACAGACGATTGCAGAGCTTGATCCGGGAAGCGATTTCCGCTGGCGAATCGTATTCGTCACTCGCATCGCCAAGTTCTACACTGGCCTCTTTAATCGAGATCAAGGAGCGACTAAAATAATTGCCCAGAGTTTCATCTGTACGTTATTGCACATTTCGATCGTCCCCCGATTACGCAATGAAACCTAGAATTCTACTTTATTCAGCGGCATCGGTTAAGAGCGCCAATTTTACTCAACTAAATTTCCGTCTTACGTTCGCTGTCTGCTTTCCACTTCCTGCCAATTGGTTCATCCCGTCAACAAAGATTTCACAGTAGCGGAAGGTAAGTATACTGCTCACTACCGAGAATGGAACTCACGTTAATTTTACATTAACAACGCAGGCGGTTGCCCGCCGGCCGCGCGTGGGCGCTAACGATTTTGGGAGGTCATCCAAAGCCCCACGCCGGCCTCGCGCTTGCAAGATCGGTTCCACATGCTGCCGAATGATGTCGCGCGCCGAGGAGACTCTCGGAGCCCGATCGACGGCCGAGTTTTCGCTCGCACCAAATCAAATCCGTTTCGGCGGCGGTTGGCTTTGGTCGACTTGCACTCAAAATCGCTTCGCAGGGCGCGGCAGCCGTATGAGATTCATGGGTACGGGTTGGTGCGAACGGAAAAACCGCCCCGCAGCAATGGGTGCGAGGGCGGGCGCGATTGTTTCGTCAAATCGAGACGATAGAAGGAAAAATGGTCGGAGTGATAGGATTCGAACCTACGACCCCCTCGTCCCGAACGAGGTGCGCTACCAGGCTGCGCTACACTCCGACATTTGCCGCGAAATTGCTTCGCCGCGCCAAAGACCTGATCACCTTGGAGGCCGCCTTATAACGACGACTTGGCAAGGCGGCAAGCGAAAAGGCGCACGAGCGGAACAAAGAGAATTTTGCCGCCACGTCCTCGCCATTATATTAACTATCTATGGATACGACTCATTCAACCTGTTTTCCAATTTTCGCATCGCGAGTTCGCGCCCCGCGCGGCCGCCGGAAGGGCCGCCTTGGCATGAAGTTGGCAGCATCAAGCAAATCAGCCCTTTTCGCAGGCGCGCTCGCGGCGGCGGTGTTTTCCTGCGCCAGCGTCGCCCGCGCGGAAAACATGCGCGCCAGTTACCGCGTCTCGCTGATCGGGCTGCCGATCGGGGTCGCTGTGGCCAGCAGTTCGGTCGAGGACGCCCATTACAAGGTCAATCTTAATGTGCGCCTGACCGGCGTCGCCGCCTTGGTGTCCAATCTCAAGATGGCGCTGGCCTCGTCCGGCGATTATGAGGAGGGCGCCATCGCCCCCTCGGCTTACGCAACCACCGCCTCCAATTCGCGCGAAACCCGCACCCTGCGCATGGCGCTGAGCGCCGGAACGGTGCGGCAGGTGCAATATTCTCCGCAATGGGAAGAAGACAAAAGCCCTGAACACGTGCCGCTGACCGACGCGGCACAAGCAGGCCATTCTCGATCCGCTGTCCGCCTTCGTCATGCCGGTGGCGGCAGGCGCCGATCCGGTCGGTCCCGGCGCCTGCAACCGGCGGGTGCCAGTCTTTGACGGCTACACGCGTTTTGATATCACGCTCGATTTTGTCGGCGTGAAGGAGATCAAGACCGACGGCTATACCGGTCCGGTGACCGTCTGCTCGGCGCGCTACATTCCCATCGCCGGCCACAAGATCAACGCCAGGGCGAGTTGCTTCATGGCCGACAACAAGGACATGGAAGTCTGGCTCGCCCCCGTTCCCAATGTCCGCGTGGTCGTGCCCTATCGGGTCCAGTTGATGACGCTTGCCGGATCGGCGGTGGTCGAAGCCTCGGAACTGCGTTTCACGCCGTGAGCGCCAGAGCGAAGCCATTGACAGTTCGAGCCAACGGAGTCCTAGCGGTCCAGTTTTCTACGCGACCGGACAAGGGCCAGAATCAACCCTTGGCGCCGCCTTCCCTTTGGTAAACGACATCTAGCGCGAACAAAGCGTGACTCGTGCCGGGTCTGCGATTTGGGCGCAATTTGTTCGTGCAAGGTTCGTTTCGCCAAGGGCGATCACCGGCGTCGCGCGACCAGTTAAGGATCTATCGCTCTGTTTTGGCAACAAAAAAACAAAATCTTGCGAAACCGGCCCCGGGACACGATTGTATTGAAACGAAACGGTGGCCATCAGCGCCGCCAGGAGCCCCGCCGCGATGGCATGGATGAACGGCTTCGCGCCGCCCCCCCGCGACGCGAGGGACAAAAAAAAAGTCGCCTCGGCGGAAAATGTCGCGGCTATTCTCGGTCCCACCAACACCGGCAAAACCCATTTCGCCATCGAGCGCATGCTGAGCCATTCCGCCGGCATGATCGGCCTGCCACTGCGGCTTTTGGCGCGCGAGGTCTATAATCGGGTGGTGGCCAAAGTCGGGCCGGGGGCGGTGGCGCTCATCACCGGCGAGGAAAAAATCAAGCCGCCGCATCCGCGCTACTGGGTCTCCACGGTCGAAGCCATGCCGCGCGATCTCGATCTGCCTTTCGTCGCCATCGACGAAATCCAACTCGCCGCCAGTTTTGATCGCGGCCATGTTTTTACCGACCGGATTCTCAACCGGCGCGGGACGCAGGAAACCCTGCTGATCGGCGCGGCCACCATGCAGGACGTGCTGGAAAAGCTGTTGCCCGGCCTGCGGGTGTCCTCGCGCCCCCGACTGTCCCAGCTGACTTTCGCCGGCGACCGCAAGATCGCGCGGCTGCCGCGCCGCAGCGCCATCGTGAGTTTTCGCGCCGAAGATGTTTACGCCATCGCCGAATGGATCAGGCGGCAGCGCGGCGGCGCCGCCGTGGTGCTCGGCGCGCTGAGCCCGCGCACCCGCAACGCCCAGATCGACCTCTACCAGAACGGCGACGTCGATTATATCGTCGCCACCGACGCCATCGGCATGGGACTCAATCTCGATGTCGACCATGTCGCCTTCGCGGCGGATCGCAAATTCGACGGCTATCAGCACCGTCGCCTCAATCCGGCCGAGTTCGGCCAGATCGCCGGGCGCGCCGGACGCCATCAACGCGATGGAACTTTTGGAACCAGCGGACGCTGTCCGCCGTTCGACGAGGAACTGGCGGCGATGATCGAAGGCCATGCCTTCGATCCCGTCAGTCTGTTGCAATGGCGCAACGCCACGCTGGATTTTTCAACGATCGACAGCCTCGTCGCCTCGCTCGAAATCCTCCCGGCCTCGCCCGGCCTGTCGCGCGCGCCGGTCGCCGAGGACCAGAAAGTTCTTGAGGCGGCGGCGCGCGACGAAAAAGTCCGCCGCCATGCAAAAACCCGCGCCGACGTTGAAAGATTGTGGGATGTCTGCCAGATACCCGATTATCGCAAGACTTCCCCGGCCGCTCACGCCGATCTGGTCTTGACCGTTTATGGCTATATTTTGCGCGCCGGACGCATTCCCGACGACTGGATCGCCCGGCAACTCGCCAGTCTCGACCGCACCGACGGCGACATAGACGCGCTGTCCGGACGCATCAATCAGGTGCGCACCTGCACCTTCATCGCGAATCGATCTGACTGGTTGATCGATCCAGAGCATTGGCAGGGCGTCGCTCGTCAGGTAGAGGACAGTCTGTCCGATGCTTTGCACGCGCGTCTGACCCAAAGATTCGTGGACCGGCGCGCCAGCGTGCTGATGCGCCGCCTGAGAGAGAACACAATGTTGGAAGCCGAAGTCACATCGACGGGCCAGGTCATGGTCGAGGGTCATCATGTCGGCTCTCTTTCCGGATTCTGTTTCACCCCGGACCCGCTCGCCGACGGCGAGGAAGCCAAGACGCTGAACGCCGCCGCGCAAAAGGCGCTGGCGACCGAGATCGAGGCGCGCGCCCGGCGCGTGCACGAGGCGGTGGACGAGGCTTTCGTCCTCGCCAATGACGGCGTCATCCGCTGGCTCGGCGAACCGGTCGGCAAGATCTCGGCGGGCGACCACATCCTGAAGCCCCGCGTGAGAGTCATCGCCGACGAGACCCTGAGCGGTCCGCAGCTCGAAATGGCCCAGACGCGGCTCGATCTCTGGCTGGCGCAGCATGTGAAGAAGCTGCTCGGCGCGCTCGACGATCTGGAGACCGGCGAAGGACTCGAGGGCGCGGCGCGCGGCGTCGCCTTCCAGATCGGCGAAGCGCTCGGCGTGCTGGAGCGTTCGCGCGTCGCCGAGGAAATGAAGGCCCTGCCGCAGGAGGCGCGCGGCGCCCTGCGCAAGCTCGGCGTGCGTTTCGGCGCCTATCATCTTTATCTGCCGGCCCTGCTCAAGCCCGCGCCCCGCGCGCTCGCCACCCAGCTCTGGGCGCTGCAAAACGGCGGCCTCGAATCGGTGAAGGGCCTTGACGATGTCGCCCATCTCGCCTCGTCCGGCCGCACCTCCTTCACCGCCGACCTGCAGGTCAATCGCGCCCTTTACCGCGCCGCCGGCTTCCGCGTCTGCGGCGAACGCGCCGTGCGCGTCGATATTCTGGAGCGCCTCGCCGATTTGATCCGCCCGGCCATCGCCTACCGTCCCGGCGCCACCGTCGGCGATCCGCCGGCGGGCGCCGCCGATGGCGACGGTTTTGTCGTCACCGTCGCGATGACCTCGCTGGCCGGTTGCTCCGGCGAAAGCTTTGCGAGCATCCTGAAATCGCTCAGCTACGCCAGCGAACAGCGTCCCGGCCCGGCGATCACCGTGCCGATCCTGCGCCAAGGCGTCGACGCAGCCGATCAGGCCGGCGGCCGCAATCGTTGAAGCCGCTCCCGCCGACGAGAGCGCCCCGGAGGAGTCGGAAAGCGCCGAAGCCGAAGCCGTCGAGCCGAAGTGACGGCGGAAGCCGCGCCGGTCGAAGCGAGGCGGTGGAAGCCGAGGCGGCGGCGGAAGCCGCGCCGGTCGAAACGTCAGAGGAAGCGGTTTCTCAAGCCGAGGCGACGCCGGTCGAAGACGTCGCGGAAGCGAAGCGCAAGAGCCTGAGACCGAGGCTGCGCCGATCGAGGAAGCCGTCGAGACCGCGGCCCCGGAAGAAACGCCAGAAGAAACGTCTGAAGCGCCCGAAGCCGAAGCCGAAGTCGAAACTGCTGCGGTTGCAGAAACCGAAGCGGTTGTGGAAGCCTCTCCGAAGCTCGCTGAAGCCGCAGCCGCCGAACCTGTTCTCATCGAAGTGTGGAAGCCGCAGCGCCACCAGCACGCGCGCCGGCGCGAGCCCGGACAGGACCAGCAGCATCGTCGCCACGGCGCCCCGCCGTTCGCATGGCGCGCCGCATCAGCCCGCCGGCGAGGCCAGGCCTGTCGAGGGACAGCCCATCGAGGGAACGCCCGTCGAAGGCGCTCCGCAGGACGGCGCCCGGCAGGAACGCCGCCAGTTCGACCGGCCTCGCCGCGACGACCGCCGCTCCGAAGGCGGGGGAAAACCGCGTTTCGAAGGCAATCGCCCGGAAGGCGGACGCGAACCCCGCAAATTCGAGGGAAAATTCGACGGCAAGCGCCGCGATGACCAGCGCGGCGAGCGGCCTGTCCCGGTCGAAAAGCGCCCGCCGCGCGAAAAACAGGCCGACCCTGATTCGCCCTTCGCCAAATTGGCGGCGCTCAAGGCCGAGCTGGAAGCCCGGAACAAGAAGAACTGATCGCGGAGCTCTCAGCCGGATAGCAATCATGTCCGGCTGATTATTCGCTGCAGGCCTGACGGGCCTTGAGAAGGGTCAACAGCAGCTGGTCGCGTTCGGCCGCCAGATCCTGAAAACTCCGTCCCCCGATTTCGGCGTGCAAGCCTTCGATGATCTTCTGCTGCACCTCAGGCGTGAATTCGAGGTCGTGCAGCGGTGTCCACCAGGTCTCGAGCGGCTTGGCGAATTGCTCATAGAAATGCTCGATGCCGCCGGCCCCGCCGCCAAGGTGGTTCAGCACGATGGGACCCATCAAACCCCAGCGCAAACCCGGCCCCCATGAGCAGGCCGCGTCGGCATCGCTGACGCTGACGACGCCTTCGTTGACGAGCGATATGATCTCGCGGATCACGACGCCCTGCAGGCGGTTCGCCACATGCCCCGGCACTTCCTTGCGAACGCGAATCGTGCGTTTGCCAAGGCTGGTATAAAAGACGTCCGCCCGCTCCACCGTCTCCTGCGAGGTCATTTTGCCGGCGACGAGTTCGACCAGCGGGATCAGATGCGGGGGATTGAAAGGGTGGCCAACCAGACAGCGCTCCGGGTGGTTGGCGCAGCCTTTCTGGATCTCCGTCATGGTCAAGCCGGAAGAACTGGTCGCGATGATCGCTGTCCGGCGGCAGGAGTTCGTCAAGCAGCTGGTAAAGCTCCTGCTTGAAGGGAAGCCGTTCAGGGCCATTTTCCTGAACGAAATCAGCCGCCGCGATGTCTTCGATATTGGCCGTGAACGACAGGCGCGCCATCGATGCGTCCGGCGCCACGGCGCCCAGGCTTTCCATCGCCAGCCACGCATGAGCGACATAATCGCGCAGCGCCTGCTCCGCCCCGGGCGCGGGATCGGTCGCGATGACGTCGAGACCCTTGGCCAGAAACAGCGTGCTCCAGCTTGCGCCGATGACGCCCGCGCCGACGACGGCCACCTTTTGAATCATCTCGCTCATCTGCAACTCCCGTCATAGAGCGGCTTGAGCCACAGCTTGAGAGCGGCCCTTACGCTTCCAAAAGGCTTCGACGCTCGGAAATCAATCCCGCCGTCGAGCTATTAAGCCCAGTCAGGCTGGCCTTGGGGTCGGAGACCAGCGGCGCCAGGCGGTTGCATAATTCCTTGCCCAGTTCGACGCCCCACTGGTCGAAATTTTTGATGTAATAATTCGAGCCCTGTCAGGCTGGCCTTGGGATCGGACGCCAGCGGCGCCAGGCGGTTGCACGAATTCCTTGCCCAGTTCGACGCCCCATTGATCGAAGGGGTTGATGTCCCAGATCACCGATTGCACGAAGACCTTGTGCTCGTAGAGCGCGACGATGCGGCCGAGCGCGCGCGGCGTGAGCGCCCGGTAAAGGAAGGTCGAGGACGGCCGGTCGCCCGCAAAAACCTTGTGCGGCGCCAGCTCGTCGATCTGCGCCGCGGAAAGTCCCTGCGCTTTCAAGAATCTCGCGCACTTCCTTTTCCGTGCTGCCGCGCAAAAAGGCTTCGCTCTGGGCGAGGCAATTGGCGAAGAGCAGCGCGTGGTGATGGTCGTCGGCTTCGGTCGGCTGCGCCGCGACCAGAAAATCGACCGGCACGATTTCCGTGCCCTGATGCAGCAGTTGGAAGAAGGCGTGCTGGCTGTTGGTGCCCGGGTTCGCCGAACACGATGGGGCCGGTGGCGCGCGGCGAGGGCGTCCCGTCGCGCATGACGCTTTTGCCGTTCGATTCCATGTCGAGCTGTTGCAGATAGGCGGGAAAGCGCGCGAGGCGCTGATCGTAGGGAATCACCGCCTGCGACGGAAAGCCCCAGACGTTGCGGTGCCAGACGCCGATCAGCGCCATCAGGACCGGAATGTTTTCCGCCAGCGGCGCCTGCTGGAAATGCTGGTCGACATCAAAGCCGCCGCGTAAAAATTCCTCGAAATGTTCGGGGCCGATGGCGATGGTCAGGCTGAGGCCGATCGACGACCACATGGAATAGCGTCCGCCGACCCAATCCCAGAAGCCGAACACCCGGTCCGGCGCGATGCCGAAAGCCGCGACCTTGTCGAGCCTGGTCGAGACGGCGGCGAAATGATCGCCGACCGACCGCTTCGCCGAGCGCCGACGCGATCCATTTGCGCGCGCGCTGGCGGCATTGGTCATGGTCTCCTGGGTGGTGAAGGTCTTCGAGGAGACGATGACCAGCGTGCGCGCCGGATCGAGACCGTTCAAGCGTGTCGGCGATGTCGGCGCCATCGACATTGGAGACGAAATGCGCGTGCGATTTCGGGGGCGCCAAAGGGCGACAGGGCGCGGGCCGCCATGGCCGGGCCGAGGTCGGACCCGCCGATGCCGATATTGACGATGTCGGTGAAGCTCTCGCCCAGAGCGCCGCAAATCCGGCCCTCGCGCACGTCGCGGGCGAAAGCGGCGACTTTTTCGCGCTCCGCCTCGACCGCGGGCATGACGTCCTTGCCATCGACGAGGACCGGCTTGCCGGAAAAATTGCGCAAGGCCATGTGCAGGGCCGGGCGGTTTTCAGTGGCGTTGACTTTTTCGCCGGCGAACAGGGCGTCGCGCCGCTGCTCGAGTTTTGCTGCGCGCGCAAGGTCGAAGAATGGCCCAAAGTCGCTTTGGTCAGGCGATTTTTCGAATAATCATAGATGAGATCGTCAAGCCGCGCGGAAAAATGCGCGAAACGGTCTGGGATCGGCGTCGAACAAATCGATGGCGCGTCGGGAGGCGATTTCGACGCGATGCGCTTCGAGGGAGGCAAAGGCGGCGGCGACGGCGTTACGGTCCATAAGGCAATCCCAAATCCCGATATTTGGCTGCGCAAATTACCCCGCGTCGCAGAAAAACAACAGCATTTCTAGCCAAGGCCGCATTAAGCTTGCGATAGATCAAAATATGGGCTTGATGCGCGCATGGCTCCTCCTCTTCTCGTCCTGCAAGGCATTGGCCTGACTCTTGGCGGCAAGCCGCTGATCGAATCCGCCGACCTTCCGGTCGAGCGCGGCGACCGGCTGTGCCTGGTCGGCCGCAACGGCTCCGGCAAATCGACGCTGTTGAAAATCGCCGCCGGCGAAATCGAATGCCGATCACGGCCTGCGCTTCTTCCAGCCCGACGCCACCGTGCGCTATCTGCCGCAGGAGCCCGACCTTGCCGGCTTTGAAACCACCTTCGATTATGTCGCGGCGGGCCTCGGGCCGCATGGCGACGACTTACCGCGCGCATTATCTGCTCAGCGAACTGGGCCTGACCGGGCTCGAAAAGCCGGCAAACGCTTTCGGGCGGCGAGGCCCGTCGCGCCGCGCTCGCCCGCGTCGCTGGCGCCCGAACCCGACGTATTGCTGCTCGACGAGCCAACCAATCATCTCGATCTGCCGGCCATCGAATGGCTGGAAAGCGAATTGCAGAGCCTGCGGTCGGCCCTGGTGATCATCAGCCATGACCGGCGCTTCCTGCAAAACCTGTCGGCCGCCACCATCTGGCTCGACCGCGGCGTGACGCGACGGCTCGATCGCGGGTTTGGCGAGTTCGAGGCCTGGCGCGACGCGCAACTGGAGCAGGAGGAGCGCGACGCGCAAAAGCTCGACCGCAAGATCGTCGCTGAAGAACATTGGGTGCGCTATGGCGTCACGGCGCGGCGCAAGCGCAACGTCCGCCGCATGGCGGGGCTGGCCGAGTTGCGCGCCAGCCGGCGCGAGGCGCAAAAATCGGTCGGCGAAGTCAAGCTGAGCGTCGCCGACGGCAAAGTTTCGGGCCGGCTGGTGGTCGAGGCGGAGGATGTCGGCAAAAGCTACGGCGAGCGGCTGATTGTCAAAAACCTGTCGTTGCGGGTGTTGCGCGGCGACCGGCTGGCGCTGGTCGGGCCCAACGGCGCCGGGAAGACCACGCTGATCAACCTGCTGACCGGCGAACTCGCGCCCGACACGGGCGAGATCCGGCTCGGAACCAATCTTGCAAATGGCGACGCTCGACCAGGGCCGCGCCGCGCTCGATCCCAATGCGACCCTCGCCGACACGCTGACCGGCGGCGGCTCCGAATGGGTCGAGATCAACGGCGTGCGCAAGCATGTCATCGGCTATATGCGCGACTTCCTGTTCCCGCCCGAACAGGCGCGAACGCCGACTGGCAAACTTTCCGGCGGCGAGCGGGCGAGGCTTTGCTGGCCCGCGCCTTGTCGCAGCCCTCGAATTTCCTGGTGCTGGACGAACCGACCAACGACCTCGATCTCGAAACGCTCGACCTGTTGCAGGAAATGCTCGGCGATTATCCCGGCACCATCCTGCTGGTCAGCCATGACCGCGACTTTCTCGACCGCGTCGCCGGGATCGGTGCTGGTCAGCGAAGGCGAGGGACGCTGGATTGAATATGCCGGTGGCTATACCGACATGCTGAGCCAGCGCGGTTTCGCGGTGGCGCGCAACCGTCAAGGCGAAGCCCGTCGAAAAAAAGCAGGAGAAAACCGAGGCGCCGCCGCGTCCGGAGGCAAAACGCCGTCTGAGTTTCAAGGAAAAATACGCCCTGGAGACGCTGCCGGCGACGATGGAGAAATTGCGCGCGACGGCGCAAAAACTGCACGACATTCTCGACGATCACGCGCTTTACGAGCGCGACCCGAAACGCTTCAATGACGCGAGCGCGCTGCTGGCCAAGACCGAGGCGGAAATCGCCGCCGCCGAGGATCAATGGCTGGAGCTTGAAATGTTACGAGAAGAAATCGGCTAGGAGAACGCCTATGTCCTTCGATGTCATCGTCTATCACAACCCCGCCTGCGGCACGTCGCGCAATGTGCTCGGACTGATCCGCAACGCCGGGATCGAGCCGCATGTCGTTGAGTATCTGAAAAGCCCACCGAACCGCGCTCTGCTCGAAAATCTCGTCGCCCGCGCCGGGGTGAAAATCCGCGATATCCTGCGTAAAAAGGGCACACCCTACGCCGAGCTTGGCCTCGACGATCCGGCCGTGAGCGACGACGCGATTTACGCGGCGATCGCCAAAAATCCGATCCTGATCGAACGGCCGCTGGTGGTCAGCCCCAAGGGCGTGCGCCTGTGCCGTCCTTCCGAACTGGTGCTGGAATTGCTGCCGCCGCAGCGCGGCGAATTCTTCAAGGAAGACGGCGAGCGGATCGTCGATGAAAAAGGCCGTCCGGTCGCCTCCGCCTGAAGATTCAGCCGATCCGGGTCGGCGCGGTGGGGCGCGCGGTCTTGAAATCGCCGCGCGCCGCAAGGGCAAAAGCGGCCAGGGCAAGAGCCAGGGCCGTGATCCACCAAAGCTGGACCGTGGCGGCGCCGAACACGCCCATCGCGGTGACATAGGTCAGGGCGCCCAGGCAAAACGGGGCTAGACGCGACGATTGACGCGCCGCCAGATCATAAGCCAGATAAGTCAGCGCCGCGGCGGCCAGCGCGCCGATCAGGCCGAGATCGGTCCAGGTTTCGAACAGGATCGAATGCGGCGCCTGAGCCGGCAGATAGCCGCGCCAGAAGCCCGAGCCGACAAAATTAAAGCCGTGCCCGGTCATCACGCGCAAACCGTCATTGACCAGTATGCCATCCCATATTTTCAGGCTCAGCAGGGGCGCGAAGGCGTTTTCGCCAACCAGCGGTCCGACCAGCAAGGGAATGGCCGGAGCCAGGATGAAGCTGACGGCGCCAACCGCGCCGATCCAGCGTCCGGCCTTGCGGGGATTGGCGCTGGCGGCGGTGAAGGCCAGCGCCGCCACGGCGGTCGGCGCCAAGCGCCGCGGGAACGCGGATGGCAATGGCGGAAGCCAGCACGACAATGGCCAAGCCCGTCGAAAGCGTCAGGCGATTGCGCAAGGCGGTCGCAGCCACGGCCGGCCAGAGCAGAAGCAGCATGAACTCCGCCGCCCGCACCATGCTCGCGTAATCATCGGTGTCTTCCAGATCCGTGGACAGGCGCGAACTCAGAAAAATCGCGCCGAAGGCGGCCAAGGCCACGCCCAGGGGAAGAAGATAGAGATTGGCGGCCTTGCTGCGCTCAGGGAGAGCGGCGGCGATGGGCAGCACGCAGAGGAAAGTGGAGAGGGTTTTCAACAGGCGCGGCGCCGCCTCGGCTGGAAAAGGCGTCCACAACAGCGAGGCCAACGCCCAAAAGGCGAGGAAGAGCGCCGAGAGTCCGACCGGCGAAACGACAAACGCAAAAACCTCGCGCACGCGCATGCGTGGGGCGAGGACGAAACCTGCGGCAAAGGTCAAGACGCCGGCGATCGGCGTTAGAATGAAAATCGAGCGTTGCGAAACCAGAAGGGCCAGCGGCGTCAGGACAAAAGCCACGGCGAGGCCTAGCCTGAGCAGAAGGGTGGCGGCTTCGGAAGCGGTGGTGTCGGAGACGTTATTGTTGGTCATGGGCTCTTGAAAATTCTGGCGGTCGAAAATTCACTCCGGATCTTGACCCACTCATCTTAGACAATGCTTTACGCTGCGACTGTGGGCTATCGGCAACAGTATGGGGTTATTTGCGGTAAAAGGGTTAAAGCCTTATCCGAATGACGCGTTAAAACGCTCTATAGAGCCGCCAGAACGGAGAGCGGAATGATACAGGTGACGCGGAGCATCGCGCTTGACGAAGCGGAGTTGCGCGAAGATTTCATTCGCGCCTCCGGTCCGGGCGGCCAGAATGTCAACAAGGTCGAAACGGCGGTTCAATTGCGCTTCAACGTCGTGTTGTCGCCTTCCCTGCCCGATCCGGTGCGCCACCGGCTGATTGCGCTGGCGGGAAAACGCATGGCCGGATCCGGCGAATTGATCATTACGGCGCGGCGTTTTCGCACCCAGGAGCGCAATCGCGCCGACGCCCTTGAGCGACTGATCGAAATGATCCGCGAGGCTGCGCGCCCACCTGCGCCGCCCCGCCGCGCCACCCGCCCGACGCTTGGATCCAAACTACGCCGGCTCGACGGCAAGAAGCAGCGCGGCGCCGTCAAGTTTATGCGCGGCAAGCCGGATGCGGACTAGGCAGCGCAACTTGCCGCACAACTTGCCGCGGCGACTTCCTCGTATTGCCGCGGCGACTTCCTGCAACTTGCCGCGGCGACTTCTGCAACTTGCCGCGGCGCTTGGGCGATGCTAGGGCTGCGACGCGTCACAGGAAAAATCATGAACATTCGTTTGCATCGGGGCGATCTGCCCGACAATTTCCGGTCGACCGACAGTGTCGCCATCGACACCGAGACGCTGGGCCTCAATCCGCATCGCGACCGGCTTTGCCTGGTCCAGATTTCCACCGGCGACGGCGACGCCGACCTGGTGCAGATCGCGCAGGGCCAGACCGAGGCGCCCAATCTGGTGCGCCTGCTCGCCGACCCCGAGGTGACGAAGATCTTTCACTTCGCCCGCTTCGATCTGGCCATTTTGCAAAAGACCTTCGGTCTGCGCACGACCCCCGTCTATTGCACGAAGATCGCCTCCAAACTGACGCGCACCTATACCGACCGCCACGGCCTCAAGGACCTCGTCCGCGAATTGCTCGCCGTGGATCTTTCCAAGCAGCAGCAATCCTCCGACTGGGGCGCGGCAAACCTGACCGAGGCGCAACTCGCCTATGCGGCCTCGGACGTGTTGCATCTGCATGCCCTGCGCCGCAAGCTCGACGTCATGCTGGCGCGCGAGGGACGCAGCGAACTGGCGCGCGAATGTTTCGCCTTTTTGCCCACCCGCGCCGAACTGGATCTGGCGGGCTGGCCGGAAACGGATATTTTCGCCCATATGTGATGGCGGCCACGATTTGGTCGCAGCGTGGCCTTATGCGGAGCGCTGCGAAAAAAGGACGTTCAGCACGCGTTCATTGATTCGTCTTAACAGGAAGGGCGACGCGCATCCGGCAAAGGGACGCATTCTCGGAACCCAGCCGCTCTCCGGCGCAAGGCGAACTCATGCAGACTGACAATTCCGGCGACTTTCGCGCGCCCGACGATCCCAAGGCGTTCTCGCGCGAGACGTTTTCGTCGGCGGCGTCCGGCCGCACCCGCGCCTTCACCTCGGCCACCCGCCATAGCGTGCGCGTCAAATGGCTGCGCCGGCTGATTCTGGGCGGGGCGGCCCTGGCCACGGTCGGCCTGGTCGGCTATTCGTGGTTCAGCCCAATTCAGGGCGATACGCATATTTCGCTGGAAGGCATCGGAATCAGCCGCGACAAGGTGACGATGGAGCATCCCAAAATGACCGGGGTGCGGCGCGATGGCCGTCCCTTTGAAGTCATCGCCGATTCCGGCGTGCAAAATCCGCGCGATACCAACCGCACGACCTTGTACAAGCTGAATGCGCGCCTGCACATGAGCGACAATGGCGAAACCCGCATTCTCGGCGATACCGGCCTTTACGATTCCAGCGCACAGACGCTCGACCTCGACGGCCATGTCCATATCAAGGGCGACAATTTCGATCTCGCCATGCAAAGCGCCACGATGAATTTCAAGACCAACGCCATGATTTCCAAGACTCCCGTGAGACTGGACATGGACAGCGGATGGGTGCAGGCGGATACCATGTCGATGAGCGACAATGGCGAACAGATCACCTTCCTCGGCAACGTCCAGTCGCAGTTCAAGCAGGAACCCGACGAAGGCGCGGCGGCTCCGGACCGGAAAGAAAAATGATGCGCGCTTTTTTTCGCCTGACCAAACCAGCGGCGCCGCTTCTGGCGCTCATCGCCCTGTCGGCTTTGGCGCCCGGCCAGGCTCAGGCGCAAGCGCCGGCGAAAGCGACCGCCGCGACCCCGCGCCGCGCCAGGGCCCGACGCTGTTGCCGGGGTCCTCCAGCCACGAACCGATCAATATCGCCGCTGACAAGCTCGACTATTTCGACAAGCAGCAGAAGGCGGTCTATACCGGCAATGTCGTCGCCATCCAGGGCGAGACGCGCCTCAACGCCACCGTGTTGACGATCCTGTTCGACAAGAAGGCGGACGCCAAGTCCGGCGATGCCAAGCCTGAAGCCAAGCCGGCGGCGGGCCCGGGCGGCGCCAATTCCCAGTTGCGGCGGATGGAGGGCAAGGGGCCAATCGCCATCACCAACAAGGACCAGGTCGGAACCGGCGATGCGCTGGTCTTCGACAAGCCCGAAAACAAATTCTATCTGATCGGCAACGTGGCCCTGTCGCAGGGCGAGAATGTGACGCGCGGCGACAAACTCGATCTACGACCTCAACACCGGACAGGCCGTCGTCTCATCCAAGGGACGGGTGCACAGCCTGATCGTCCCCGGCGACCAACCCAAACCGGGCGCTCCTGCTCCGGGAGCTTCCGGCGCGCCGGCCAAACCGGCGCCCAAGCCGGCCCACTGACAATAGCGAACGGCGAGACAATGCTCCACGTCCACCATCTGGGTAAATCCTACAAGGCCCGCCGCGTGGTGGAGGACGTGAGCCTCAACGTGAGGCGCGGCGAGGCGGTCGGCCTGCTCGGCCCCAATGGCGCGGGCAAGACCACGGTTTTCTACATGATCACCGGACTGGTCAAACCCGACAAGGGCATGATCGAACTCGACGGCCACGATGTCACCGGCCTGCCCATGTATCGCCGCGCCCGGCTCGGCATCGGCTATCTGCCGCAGGAGGCCTCGATTTTTCGCGGATTGAGCGTCGAGGACAATATCCGCGCCGTTCTGGAAATCGCCGAACCGGACCGCGACAAGCGCGACCAGCATCTCGAAGCCTTGCTCGAGGAATTCGACATCAAGCGCTTGCGCAAGTCGCCCTCCATCGCCTTGTCGGGCGGTGAAAGACGGCGCTGCGAAATCGCCCGCTCGCTGGCGAGCAATCCGTCCTTCATGCTGCTCGACGAGCCCTTCGCGGGCATCGACCCCATCGCGGTCGGCGACATCCAGGATCTCGTGCGCCATCTGAAGGGACGCGGCATCGGCGTGCTGATCACCGATCACAATGTCCGCGAGACCCTGGGGCTGATCGACCGCGCCTATATCATCCATTCCGGCCATGTGCTGACCGAGGGCGACCCGGACGCCATCGTCGCCAACGCCGACGTGCGCCGCTTCTATCTTGGCGAAGATTTCAGGATGTGACGGCGGAAATATTCCTACGCTGGAACATTATTTTGCCAGCGATGAAAATTCTTTCGGCGAACGGCGCCGGAGATTTTTTTCGTGGCCGCGGCCGCCCAAATCGTGTATGCAAGAAATGGGCCGATAAACCGTCGGCCGCTCCGGTTCGTTGCAGCGAGTAAGATATGGCTTTGGCCGCAAAAATGTTGCTTCGGCAGGGTCAATCCCTGGTCATGACGCCGCAGCTCCTGCAGGCGATCAAGCTGCTGCAATATTCAAGCATCGAACTGGCCGCCTTCGTCGAGGACGAGCTTGAGCGCAATCCGCTGCTGGAGCGCTCGGAAGACGGGCCGGATCCCAAGCCAACCGGGATCGACGCGCCGGGCGCGACCCCGTCCAACGAAATTTCGGCCGAATCCAACGGCGACCCCACCGAGGGCGACTGGAACGAGCCGCAACTGGCCGTCTCGTCGGAAGGACTGGCCGAGAGCCTCGGCACCGAGATTGAAAACGCCTTCGACGGCGAGCGCGACCTGAACCCCGGCGCCGAGCAGGACAAAATGGAATCGCTCGGGCTTTCCGACACCGCCTGGTCCGGCTCGGGCGGCGGCGAAGGATCCGGCGAAGCCGCCAATATCGAGGCCTATATCGCCGAGCAATCGACGCTTTCCGACCATCTCGGCGCGCAGCTGGCGGTGGCGACCGGCGATCCGGTCGATCGCATGATCGGCCTCGCCATCATCGATTCCATCGACGAGGCCGGATATCTGCGCGAGAGCGCCGAAGACATCGCGGACAGGCTGGGCGCCTCGCCGGAGCGGGTCGAAAAACTCATCGCGGTGGTGCAGACCTTCGAGCCGACCGGCATCGGCGCGCGCGATCTGGCCGAGTGCCTGGCGATCCAGTTGCGCGAACTCGACCGCTACGACCCGGCCATGCAGGCGATGATTGCGCATCTGCCGCTGGTCGCCAAACGCGACTTCGCCGCCTTGCGCAAAATCTGCGGCGTCGATGACGACGACCTCTCCGACATGCTGGCTGAAATCCGGCGGCTCGACCCCAAGCCCGGCCGCGCCTTCGGCGGATCGATCGTGCAGCCGGTGGCGCCCGACGTGATTGTGCGGGCGGCGCGCGATGGCTCCTGGCTGATCGAACTCAATTCGGAGGCGCTGCCGCGCGTGCTGGTCAACCAGACCTATGCCGCGACGGTTTCGCGCAAGGGCGGCACGGACGAGGACAAGACCTTCCTGTCGCAATGCCTCCAAACCGCCAACTGGCTGACCAAAAGCCTGGAGCAGCGCGCGCGCACCATATTGAAAGTCTCCACCGAAATCGTGCGGCGACAGGACGCCTTTCTCGCGCTGGGCGTCGAGCATTTGCGCCCGCTCAACCTGAAGAATATCGCCGATGCGGTCGGGCTGCATGAATCGACGGTTTCGCGCGTGACGTCCAACAAATACATGGCGACGCCGCGCGGCCTGTTCGAGCTCAAATATTTCTTCACCGCCTCCATCGCCGCGCATGGCGGCGGCGACGCCCATTCGGCCGAGGCGGTGCGGTTCAAGATCAGGCAGATGATCGACGCCGAGGCGCCGGAGGCCATTCTTTCGGATGATTCCATCGTCGAAAAGCTGAAGGCGCAAGACATCGACATTGCCCGGCGCACAGTCGCTAAGTACCGGGAAAGCCTGAAAATTCCCTCGTCTGTCGAAAGACGCCGCGAGAAACAGAGCCTTTCCGCGCGGATCGCTTAGGAAAGGGGTTTACGCCCTCAAAACGTTAGCCTTTGCGGGCGCCATTGACTTCGACGGCGGAGGCTTCTAACCCTTGAGTTCGCCCAGGCCCGGACCGGTTCCGCCCAGGACGTTCGCGCCCTCCGCTGTTTCCAAGGTTGGCGCGGAACGAAGACAGGGAAACCGCGCCGGCGGCGACAAACGAGAATGGGAACGACCCTATGCCCCTGCGTATATCCGGGAAAAACATCAACATCGGCGAAGCGCTCCGGACGCATGTTTCCGAGCGACTCAACGCCGCGACCGGCAAGTATTTCGACGGCTCGGTCGCCGGCCATGTGACGATCGAGCCGGAAGGCTCAGGCTACCGCACCGATTGCACGCTGCATCTGGCCTCGGCGTCACCTTGCAGGCGGAAGGCCGCGCGCAGGAAGTCTACGCCAGCTTCGACCAGACCGCGGCGCGCATCGAGAGCCGCCTGCGTCGCTACAAGCGCAAGCTCAAGGATCGCAACGGCGCCATCCGCGAAACCACGCGCGAAAGGCGAGCCGATCCGTTACACCGTTTTCAGCGCGCCCGACGAGGTCGAGGATGCGCCGTCCGAACACGAATTCAAGCCGGCGGTCGTCGCCGGATTCGACAGGCTGCTGCAAAAGCTGTCGGTGTCCGCCGCGGTGCTGGAGCTGGACCTGACCGGCGCGCCGGTCCTGGCTTTCCGCCACGCCACCAGCGACCGCGTCAATGTGATCTATCGTCGGCTCGACGGCAATATCGGCTGGATCGATCCGACGGGCGGCGAAAAAGGCTCTGCGTGAGCCCGG